>DATHMO010000051.1:0-26760 GCA_035486995.1 Bryobacteraceae bacterium | reverse complement strand
TACCACGATGCCCGGGACCTTCGCAAACAGCGTGTCATCCTTGCCGCGCCCGACGTTCTCGCCGGGCTTGAAAGTGGTGCCGCGCTGGCGTACCAGGATGGACCCGCCCGTCACCGTCTCGCCGCCGAAGCGCTTCACGCCGAGGCGTTGGGCATTGGAATCGCGCCCGTTTTTGGAACTGCCTAAACCTTTTTTATGCGCCATACAGAACCTATGCCAGAATCTCGCTCACCCGCACCTGCGTGTAGTTTTGCCGGTGCCCGATGGTGCGCTTGTACTGTTTCTTGCGTTTGAACTTGAACACGATCACCTTCTCGCCGCGCCCGTGTTCGGAGATGGTGCCCTTCACGCGAGAACCGGCCACCGCCGCGCCCGCCGCCACTTCATTCGCGTCGTTCACAACCGCCAACACACGGCCAAATTCAACCTCGGAGCCGACATCGCCAGGGAGCGTCTCGACCTTCACCAGATCGCCGGGGGCGACGCGATATTGTTTCCCGCCAGTCTCAATTACTGCGTACATAACTATCCTTCGTATTCGCTAAAATGTGGAATCGTCAGGCGGACGAGCAGAGTTCTCACCCTGAATCCGCAAACCTATATGATACAGCACCCTCCGCCTTGACCGCAAACCGACTTATGCGGTCGTGGAGGTGCTCGCGACCAACTCCCTGACACGGGAGCTGAGATCGTGTTGACCAAGGTATCCTCTGGGAACATCAAAGTAGCCGCCGACCAAAAGCTCAAGCCGGTAAATTTCGATCCACCCGGCTTCTCCTCCCGGTAACTCGACCCGTGTGACGCGCTTCACTCCGCCAAGGGGTATCTCAAATGGCCGCCCTACGACAGGCCGGAACAGAATAAACGTGGGGGTAAGGATTGCCGCGTCACGAAACCAGCAAAGGATGCCAACGCCGATCATTACCAAAACAAGCGAGGCGAACACGAACCTAATCACTACCGGCCGAGCCAATAGCGCCGGAGAGAGTGCGACCACCGCAAGACCGATGAACAGCGGAGTCCGAGGACGCCTATAGATCCCAATCGCGCCCTGTTCGCCCTCATGCAACCACTTGGAAGCGAGCACCAACCCAAAGTACTACTATTTGCCACGGCTTTTCATGTCTCGGTCCGCACTTCATCTCTCGCATGGTGTAAAATCTGGTGTGGATCGGAGGTCCGCTGCGCCCCCCTCCGCCTTCCGTCGCGCCCAATGAATCTCGACGGCATTCGCGTGTTGCTGGTGGAAGACAACCCTGGCGATGCCCGCCTGTTCACTGAGTTGCTGCGCGACGCCGGAGCCAGCAACCTGACAATGGTCCATGTGGATCGTCTGTCGGCCGCCATGGATCACATGCACGGCGGCTCGTTCGACGTCATGCTCCTGGATCTCTCGCTCCCCGACGCCGACGGCCTCGATACCCTGGTTCGCGCCCACGCCCACGCACCCAAGATTCCGATCGTCGTTCTCACCGGCCACGATGACGAAGCGCTTGCCGTACGGGCCGTCCGGTCCGGCGCGCAGGATTATCTGGTCAAGGGACATGTCGATGGCGAACTTCTGGTCCGCTCCATCCGCTACGCTTCCGAACGCGGCCGGTCCCTGGAAGCTCTCGAACGCCGCGAGGAACACTACCGATCCCTGATCGAGCACTCGCTCGATTTGATCAGCATCCTCAATCTCGACGGCACCATCCGCTATGCCAGCCCCTCCCACGAACGGCTGCTCGGCTATCCGGCCGGCGAACTGGTGGGCCGCAATGCTCTGTCGTTCGTTCACGCCGACGACTCGGCCCGCGTGCAATCGGCGCTCGTCAACGGCAACAACGGCCGCGCGGTGGAGTGCCGCGTCTACCATCGCGATGGATCGCTGCGCGTGCTGGAATCGTTTTCGCGCGATCTTTCGCACGTCGCCGGAGTGAACGGCATGGTGGTGAACTCGCGCGACATCACCGAGCGCAAGCGCCTGGAAGAACAGCTCCATCATTCGCAGCGCTTGGAAGCCGTGGGGCGCTTGGCGGGCGGCGTGGCGCACGATTTCAACAATCTGCTCATGGTGATCACCGGCTACTCACACATGCTGTTGGACGCCATGCATCCCAGCGATCCCGCGCGCCTCGATCTGGAACAAGTGGTGAAAGCCTCCGAACGCGCCACCGACCTGACGCGCCAGTTGCTCGCTTTCAGCCGGCGGCAAGGAGTCCGCGCATCCCTCGTGGACCTCAACGCACTGGTGCGCGAAATGGATCGCATGTTGCGCCGCGTGCTGGGCGAGGAAATCGAATTGTGCGTCAATCTCGATCCGCAACTGAAGGCCGTGTCCGCCGATGCCGGCCAGATTGAGCAAGTCATTTTGAACATGGCAGTGAATGCTCGAGACGCCATGCCGGGCGGCGGTAATTTGACTCTCGAAACTCGCAATGCGGCGACGCCCGCGCGAGATTGCGTCACGCTCACGGTCCGCGATACTGGCATTGGCATGGATGCACCAGTGCTTTCTCGTATCTTCGAACCGTTCTTCACCACCAAGGAACATGGCACCGGACTTGGGCTAGCCACCAGCTACGGAATCATCAAGGAAAATGGCGGAGATCTTCGTGTGGAATCGGCGCCCGGCAAGGGAACCACGTTCCGCATTGAACTTCCGGTAGCCGCGCAACCCGCGGATCAGCTGGAAATGGCCGCCAAAACCAAAGCCGCCAATGGCACCGAGACCATCCTATTAGTGGAGGACCAGGACGGCGTGCGCCGGGTTGTCGAAACCATGCTGAAGCGCCACGGCTATCACGTTCTTTCGTCCGCATCTTCCAAAGATGCGCTCGCGGCAGCCGACCAGCACTCCGGCGTGATTCATCTCCTGATTACCGACATGGTGATGCCGGGAATGAGCGGCCGCAAAATGGCCGAGTGTTTGGTCGAGCGCCGCCCCAACATGAAGGTACTGTATGTCTCGGGCTACGGTGATGCCGCGATTTCCGCGAGCGATGCTTACTTCTTGCAGAAGCCGTTTTCAACTGAGGAGCTGGCCACCAAAGTCCGCGAAATGCTGAAGTGACATTCGATCTTGAAGCGTGCCGGCTCCATTTCACCGCGCGCGATTCCATCCACTTTCCCGCCGGATTCGCCGGAAATGTCCTGCGGGGCGCGTTCGGGAGCATCCTTCGTACCATCACGAACGCCGAAGACTATGCGCGTATCTTCCAGCCCACATCCGCGGGCACAGGGCCCAGCGGGCTTTCCGATCGGCCGAGACCATTCGTGATTCGTCCCTCGACGCTCGATGAGCGAACCATCGCACCAGGCGAGCACTTCGATTTTGCGCTGCATCTTTTTGACTTGCGCAATCCAATGCTTGACCATTTCACGCGCGCATACGGGCAATGGGCGGAGCTTACGTCGGTGGACCGGCGCGCGGTAACGATCGACCTCGCCCCTTGTCCCACGCCGGTTGCGCACATTCGCGTGGAGTTTCAAACACCCACGGATCTGAAGTCGGCCGACGGTCGTCCCGAGGCAGATTTTTCCGTCTTATTGGCACGCGCTCGCGATCGCGTCAGCACTTTGCGTAGCCTCTATGGAGCTGGGCCGCTCGAAATCGATTTTCGCGGGATGGCCGAACGCGCGCGATCGATAAGAACCGTGCGTTGCGAATTGACGCGTGTCTCGATCCAGCGCCGGAGCAGTCGCACTGGTCAACACCACGGTATCGGAGGCTTCATCGGCGTCGCGGAATACGAAGGCGGCCTGGCGGAATTTCTGCCTCTTCTCGAAGCCGCCCGTTGGACCGGAATCGGCCGCCACTGCACTTGGGGCAACGGCGCGATAGCCACAGGTATTCTGTAGTTATGCGAGCCGTCGCCGTCTACCCCGTGCAACGCGAAGTCCGCGTCATCGATCACCCCGAGCCTAAGCTGACTTCACCAACTCAGGCCAAGATGCGTGTGCTCGATATCGGCGTCTGCGGAACGGATCGCGAGATCACCTCGTTCGAGTACGGCACGCCGCCCGATGGCTTCGATTATCTGATCATCGGCCATGAATCGCTGAGCGAAGTGCTCGAAGTCGGCGCGCAGGTTTCCAAAGTGAAGCCGGGCGACCTGGTGATCATCACCGTCCGCCGGCCTTGCCCGCATCCCGAGTGTGTGGCTTGCCGAGCAGGCCGGCAGGATTTTTGCTACACCGGGGATTTTACCGAACGTGGCATCAAGCAAAACCACGGCTACATGACCGAGTTCGTCGTGGAAGAGGAGCGCTATCTGAATCCGGTACCGCGCGAATTGCGCGACGTCGGCGTGCTGGTGGAACCCTTGACCATTGCGGAAAAGTCGCTCGAACAACTTTGGACCGTGCAGCAACGGCTACCTTGGAACGACCACCGCCGTGCCGTCGTGCTCGGCGCCGGCCCTGTTGGCCTACTGGGAGCGATGGCTCTCAAGGTGGAAGGCTTCGAGGTGACTGTCTATTCCAGATCGGCCGATCACGCCGAAAAGAACGACATCGTCAGCGCGATCGGCGCGCAATACATCGCGGCCGAAACTCATTCCGCCGAAGAGATGGCAAAGATCGCGGGACCGATCGATGTTGTCTACGAAGCCACCGGCGCGTCGAGCGTCGCGTTTGATGTCCTGAAACATTTAGGCCCGAATGCGGTTTTTATCTTCACCGGTGTTCCCGGCTGCAATCCTCCAATTCCGGTGGATACCGACGAGATCATGCGCAACATGGTGCTCAACAACCAGCTGGTCTTGGGCAGCGTGAATGCACCTCCACAGTCGTTTGCGTCCGCCATCCAGCACCTGGGCATCTTCGCGACGCGATGGCCCCAGACGCTGCGCTCCGTCATCACCGGGCGTTTTCCGCTCGAGCGCGCGCTCGATGCGTTGAAGAACCAGCCGGGCGGAGTTAAGAATGTTGTAGCGGTCGCTTCATGAGTACTCATAGCGACTGGATCGATATCTCCGTGCCGCTGCACAACGGCATGGTCACTTGGCCCGGCGATGCGCCGTTCGAGCGATCGCCCACGCTCCAGATCGCGACCGGAGCTCAGTGCAACCTCTCGCAATTCTCAACCACCGCGCACATCGGCACCCACATGGATGCTCCGCTCCACTACATCGCAGGCGGCGCGGGAATCGAAACGCTGCCGATCACGGCTTCCATCGGGCGCGCCCGGGTGATCGAAATTCACGATCCCGAGGTAATCCGGACTCGGGAACTCGAACCGCATCACCTCGCCAAGGGCGAACGCGTGCTGTTCAAGACCGGGAATTCCAGGGTCTGCTGGAAGACGGATCACTTCAACGAGAAATATATTTACATCCATCCCGATGCCGCACGCCACCTCGCCGAACGCCACGTCCAAACCGTTGGCGTGGACTATCTTTCGGTGGGCGGATTCGACAACGGAGGCCCGCTCACTCATCGCATCTTGCTCGAAGCAGGCATCTGGATCATTGAGGGCCTGCAGTTGGAACACGTCGAGCCGGGCGAATACGAATTGGTTTGCCTGCCGCTGAAGATCCTGGGAAGCGACGGCGCGCCCGCCCGGGCCGTTCTTCGGAAGCTGGTTCTTTAGCTCGATTCGCTAGCCGCGCTGCTATACTGCAGGCGCAATCGCGCGCACGATGACCGAGCTCGGCACAGCGTGTTTTGTAGGGCTGTGCTTGCTCGCAAGTTGCGTTCACGCCCAGCCACTTCCCTGCCCCATGCTCGACGGCTCATCCCGCGGACAATACTGCGCCGCTCTAAAGAAAGCTGCGGGCAGCTTCGTCGTCGATCGAGATATGTTCCACGTGGCACCTTCGTTTGTCAGATTCGAAGCCGCGATTCGACAGAACGTGCAACGTGTGATCGCCCGCATAGATCCCTTCACCGATAGCCTGGCGGCGTTGGCCGACAGTGGCCTCATCTTGAACGACGAGCTGATCGACCCCGCGAGTAACTATATTTCGTTCTCGATCTTGCCGCTGTTCGACGCGAATACCGTCGAAATTGACTTGCCTGCGCTAACGCAATCCGAGCGGCGCCTTCGAATCCAGCAATTGCGCAAACGCCTCGCCAAGCTGAACGGCACTCTATGGTCCTCCGCTGAAATTCGCAAAGCCCTTGCGCCTCTATACACGAATCTCGGACTCGCGCCAGAACTCCTGGTCCTCGCGAGAAATCAGGCGATACAGATCATCGAGGGCCAGCGGATCGCGTCGATCATTTTGCCCGCCGATCAGGTTCCCGCGCGTGATATCGACCGCGTCCTTTGGAACCTTGTCGATACACGTCACTTTCGGAAGACAAAAGGAAAACGCATTATCGATTTCAATCGCGATCTCGGTTATGCCGAAGGCGGCGAGCCTTACGCGATTCAGTACCAACTCCAAGCGATGCAACTGCTGATCTCGCCCCTCGGCTACTCGGTGAAAACACAGCCGAGCACGAAGACTGGCGCGGCCCAGTATGTTGATCTTCTGGTGCAACGATTGACTCGGAAACCGCGCCACATCGCCGGCGGATTCCAGTACAAACCGGGCCAAGGCTTCAGCGCACTCGGGACTGCCCAGGTGTCCGCGCTCGGCATTTCGGGGGGCGGGCCGTCCGGCGCCTTGGGATCGGCCGGCTACTCCGCAAACTATCTCGGTTTC
This sequence comes from Bryobacteraceae bacterium, assembly GCA_035486995.1. GTDB lineage: Bacteria > Acidobacteriota > Terriglobia > Bryobacterales > Bryobacteraceae > Palsa-89. The sequence goes on along the minus strand of DATHMO010000051.1, from coordinate 20,125 downwards.
TCGGCAAGCGCAAACGCCGGCGTGACCGTGGAACGCAATCGCGTGCTGGACGGCGTCAAGGTCAACGAGCAAAGTACGGCCGAATTCGCAACGCTCGCATGGCAGCCCTGGCGCGCACTGAACGGAAACACTCTGACGTTCCAACTGGTCCCGAGCCACGCGCTTGTTCTGAACCAGAACCTCAATACGATTGAACCCGGCGTGCAATTCCTTCACACCAACTTCACTTCCGAATATCCCTGGCGCGCGCTCGTTCAGGTGCGCATTTTGCTCGACGGCGGCTTCGGCGATTGCATCGTTACCGCCAACACCCATCGCGCCTTCGATCATTGGGAATACGATGTGGCCGGCCGCTTTGAAAATGCGCTGGGCAATGCACCGATCTTCGAACTACCATCCTTGGGAGGCGCAGACTCTGTGCGCGGATTTCGCGCTGACGACGCCATCGGACGCAGGCTCTGGAGTGCTCAGAGCGAACTGTGGCGCCCGATCCCCCGCATTACTCCACTGAAAATCGCGGCGTTCTTCGATCTCGGCGGCGCGTATCAAACCACGGGATCGTACGACGGGCTGCGCGCGGGGGTCGGGTTGGGGCCGCGGCTCGACTTTCGCGTCGCAGTGTTGAAGCTCGATTGGGGTTATGGTTTCGGGCAGGCCGCCACCGGAGGAAGCCGGGGCAAATTCTATTTCAATGTCACAATTCCAACTCACTAACGGTGCCACGGCCTACGAATTCGATACGGCCGGCGGCGTGTCGATCGCCGGGGTACCGGCAGGTTCCTGGAGCACAAACCAGTCCAATCAAATCGTCGCAACTCTCGCGAACGCGAGCACCGCGGCTTTCGACGTCACGTGGGTCTTCAACGACAAGAATCAGCTCACGATTCAATCGCAGAATGCCGAGGTCTTCAACTTCTCCGCCCCTGGCCTCCGCAATGCCTTCACCACCCATAATGGAACGCTGTTGGTTCAACCGGATCGGCTGAATGCGTTCACGTTCGAACTTCATGGCAACTGGAACTTCGGCGCGGATCACAACCTGACATTCACTGTTTCAGGCGTCCCGTCCACGCTCGACGGCTTCGTCAGCGATCCGCTCGGCCGCTTCATCTACCATTTCGCGAACAAAGACAATGTGCTCGAGACCAACGTACTCGGCTTCGCCGGCTACTGGCAGAGCAAGGTTGATACCAACGGAACGCCGTTGCTCGATTTTCATTATCAGACTCCAGCGGGCGAAGACATCTTTGAACTGCCCCAAGCCATTTCGATCAACCGCAGTTCCAACCAGCTGGCGTATACGTACGCCAAGGCGAATCAAACTCCCAGCATCGATTTTCAGGGCACTCTCACGATCGGCCCCGATTTCAAGATGGCCTACGTTTTGCAGCGCCAGGTTTCGAGCTCCGGCGCCGAAATGGCTGCGTCCACAACGCTCGGCTTCGACGCCACGATCACCCAACCGAACGTGCATGGCGATCTGCAACTCACCATCACGAAGCCCGATGGAAGCGCGGGCGCGTCTGCGCTAACCATTGGCGGCCAGTCCCAAGGCGTGCTCGGAAAGGCGAACCTGCAGGTCGGCTTCACGTTCACACAGACCTTCGGCGGCGCTGGGAATCAGATCACGCGAACGGCCGCATTCAGCGGGAGCCTCACGTATAACGGCGCGGCAATTCAATGGACATTCAGCGCCACCGGTTCGACGATTAACCTGGCTGTGGGCGTCGACATTAAACTCGGGCCGGTCCAAGTGGACGCGCGCCTCAATCTGCCGATGGATGGCGGGCAGACGGCCGGCGTTACGTTCCTGTTGGGTGTGTCGTTCTAGCCGCGACCACACGCCGCTCCGCGGTCATCCGCAATCCGTTCTTCACGCGCAGCGTGACCAGCGGCCGAGGCTCCACGTGCTGGCCCGGCTCAAGACGGAACCGCCATTTCTGGGCGATCGCCGCCAGAACAATCACGCCTTCCATCCACGCGAATCGTTCGCCGATGCAAACGCGGGCGCCGCCGCCGAATGGGAAGTAAGAGAACTTGGGCCGCGCCTCGCGAGCTTCCGGCGTCCAGCGCTCCGGATCGAATTTCTCCGGCTCCGGAAACCAGCGAGCATCGTGCTGCACCAGGTAAGGGCTCACGATGCAAATGGAAGAGGCTGGAATCTCAAACTCGCCGAGCGTGAACGGGCCCACGGCTTTTCGGCCGATCGCCCAGGCGGGCGGATACAATCGCAATGCTTCGGCCAGGATCATCTCCGCGTAGCGCAATTCGGGAACGTCGCCGAGCTCGGGCGGCCGATCACCCAACACGGCGTCGATCTCTTGGTGCAACCGGCGCTCAACATCGGGATGTTGCGACAACAAATACCAGGTCCACGTCAACGCATTCGCGGTGGTTTCGTGACCGGCCAGGAATAACGTCAGCGCTTCATCGCGCACTTGCAGATCTGTCATCCGGTCGTCTTCATCTTGCGCGAGCAGCAGCATCGACAGCAGATCGCCCGTGTCTGCTCCGCTCTGGCGCCGCTCGCGAATGAGCCCATAAATCGTGGCGTCCAGCCGCCCCCGCGCCTTTTCGAAGCGGCGGACCGACGGCAGCGGCAGCTTGTCCAAGTATTCCGAGAACGGCAGCAGCAACACGCGAAACAGTTCAAGAATGCTGGTCATCGCCGCGCCAATTTCAGGCGCTTCCGATTCGATATCGGCGCTGAACAACGTTTTTGCAACGATCGACAGAGTCAGATGCGGCATCGCCGTGGAAATATCCAGCGTGCTTCCATCCTGCAAACCTTCGCGCCATCGCACCGCGCCTTCGCTCATCGCGGAAGCATAGCCCGCCAGCCGTTCGCGATGAAACGCGGGCTGCACTAACCTGCGCTGCCGCAGATGATGCTCGCCTTCACTCGTGAGCAATCCCTCGCCTAGCAGAACTTTCGCGCGCTGCAGAGCGCGGCTCTTGACGAAGTTGCCCTGATTCGTCACCAGAATCTCGCGCACGTAATCGGGATGATTCACGAGGTACATGTGCTGGTGCACGACGCGAAAGTAAACCAGGTCGCCGTAAGTGCGCGCAGCACGGGTCAGAAAACCGAGCGGATCAGATCGGAAGGCGTGCAGGTTTCCAATGACGGGGAGATTTCTCGGCCCTGGCGGACGCGAAGCTATTGCCGCCACAGCAGCACCACAGCCTGCGCTTCCGCCGAAAGTCCTTCGCCCACTGGACCCAATCGCTCGGCCGTTTTGAACTTCACCGATACCTGCTCGACGGTCAATCCCAGCGTCTCGGCCAGCTTCGCGCGAATCGCAGCGCGGTGATCTTTCAACTTGGGCCGCTCGAGAATCACGGTCGAATCCACGTTCGCGATTTCGTAGCCCTCCGCGCTCACCAGGTCGCGGGCGTGCCGCAGGAACATCAGGCTGTCGCCGCCCTTCCAGCGTGGATCGGTGTCGGGAAAGTGCATGCCGATGTCACCCAGACCGGCCGCGCCCAGCAGCGCATCGGTGATGGCGTGCGAAAGAATGTCGGCGTCGGAGTGGCCTTCCAAACCGAAGTCGGAAGGGATGGTCACGCCACCCAGAATCATCGGACGGCCGGGTGCGATGCGATGAACGTCCCAGCCTTGGCCTATTCGGAAGTTCAAGCCCTCGTCACTCAAGACCCGACTCGCGCCGTCATTTCCTCGGCCAGAAACAGCCGCGCCAAGTCCATGTCAGACGGCTTAGTGATCTTCAGATTGCGATCGCTACCGGGAACCACGCTCACTTCCACCTGATCCAAACGCTCCACCAAGCTCGACTCATCGGTCCCCGCGAAGCTGTCCTCGCGGGCTTTGGCGAAAGCGCTCTTGAGCAGATCGAAGCGAAATACTTGCGGCGTTTGCGCCAGAATCAAGCGATCGCGCGGGATGGTCTGGCGGATTTTGTTGCGATGTACTTGCTTCACTGTATCCACCGGCACGATGCCGACAATCGCCGCTCCACTCTCCTCGGCTTCGGCGAACACCTTCTCCAGAACACTGTGTTCGATGAACGGCCGTACCGCGTCGTGCACCGCCACGAGTTCAGTGCCGCTCGCGAGCGTCGCGAGTGCGTTCTCTACCGATTCCTGCCGGCTGTCGCCGCCCTCCACGATCCGGACCGGCTTGGCAAATTTTTCGGCCTTCAGCAGCTCACGCACCCATTCCATGTCGTCGGCCCGTAACGCAACCACGATCTCCGACACCTCCGGCGCGGACACAAACTTTCGAATGGTGTGCAGCAGAATGGGCGACCCATCCAGCAGCATGAACTGCTTGCGGCTGGTACCGGCCTTTTCGGGGACGGCGCGCCCCATGCGTGTTCCCAACCCCGCGGCGGGAAGAATGACAGAAACTTTCATGCGAAATTCCGTTTAGCTGGTTGCCGCTCCGATGCTGGATCCGCGCGCTTCCGCCGCCTGTGTACCGGTGGGCGGCGAATGCTGCTCGCGCGAAGCGCTGGATGTACGTTCGGCGTGGCTCTTGTCGTGAACAGTGTGCACGCGATCGTCGAACCGGCCAAAAATCATTTTACCGGCGGTGGTCTGCAAGACGCTAGTCACGGCGATGTCGATGGTCCGCGAGATCATCTTCTTGGCGTTGTCCACCACCACCATCGTACCGTCGTCCAAATACGCAACGCCCTGGTTGTACTCTTTGCCTTCTTTGAGGATAAAGACGCGCATGATCTCGCCCGGGAGTACAATCGGCTTCAGCGCGTTGGCCAGCTCGTTGATGTTCAGAACTTCCACCCCGTGCAGCTGCGCCACTTTGTTCAGGTTGAAATCGTTGGTGACAATTTTGCAGTTGTAGACTTTCGCCAGCTCGATCAGCTTCATGTCCACTTCGGGAACAGCGGGAAAATCGTCTTCGAGGATCTGCACGTTCAATTGCGTCATCTTCTGGATGCGCTGCAGAATGTCCAAGCCGCGGCGGCCGCGATTGCGCTTGAGTGAATCGGCCGAATCGGCCACCAGTTGCAATTCCCGCAGCACGAATTGCGGGATCACCAGCGTGCCGTCCAGGAATCCGGTTTCGACAATGTCGGCGATGCGGCCGTCAATGATGACGCTGGTGTCCAGGATCTTGAACGACTGGCTGGATACCTGCTCGCCGCCGAATAAGCCGCCCAGCGCGCCCAGGTTCAACATCTCGCCTTTGCTGGCGCCGACCACGAGCCCGACGTAGGCCATCCACAACAGAATCAAAACTTCGAGAAACGACAGCGTGGCGGAGCCGCTGGGGAAGGCGTGCCCGAGGATCAGGGAAATGAGATACGCTCCAAAAATTCCCGCCAGCGACCCGAACGCCGCGCCAATGAGCCGCTTCAAAGTGGTTTTGCGGACTTGCGTTTCAAAGAGTACGATTAACAGGCCACATCCCAGGCCGGCGGCGGCAGCGTAGGGGGCCAGAAGATCGAATGGATGAAGGAACCAGGCCGCTGCGGAAAGCAACAGCACGAAGGAGACGCGAATCGCTAGCAGACTGTTCACGAAGCTACCCCCGGCGCATGCGAATTGTGGATCGGCGGCGCCCCTGTGTTACACAGGTGCCATTGAGTATAGCACTGAAAATAGGGACGATGGGCGGGCTGAAGAGGATTTTGTTACAGGAGGGCTAACAAGGTGAACATGCGAGGACCGCCGGCAGGCGCGGTTCGCGAGAGCTTAGAGAGCTTTGGCGAGTTCTTCTGCGAAAGCGCTGGGCTGCCCTTGCGGACCACTCTGCTGCGGAGGACGTTTGTGTTTCTTCCCACCACGCTCGCGACGGGGCGCCGCGGTGGAGGCGGAAGAGGAAGCGGAAGTGCGATTCACTTGACCAGCCGGACCAGGCCCGGGACCTTTCGATCGCGGCGGCTGGGCTTGATTGGCGCGCAGGAGGCGGTCTTCGAGGGGCGCGCGATCAAAGCGGCGAATGATCAGGTTCATCTCTTCTGAATTGGGTGTGTCGATGAATGCGAATCCCTTGGACTCTTGCGTCTCGGGATTGCGGATTACTTTGACATCATCGTATACGAGGTTTTCTGCGTTAAGCCAGGACTTGATGTCGTCCTTCGTAACCCAGACAGGCAAGTTTCCGAGGAATACTGTGAAGCTCATTCGAGGTCTATCGTTAACTCCGTTGTTGGGGATTTTGCGGAACTGCTTCGAGGATGCGATCCATGAAAGCTAACTTATGTTATCACAGCGGGCACGGCGCGGCAAACTCCAGGCGCGGCCAACGCTTACTTTTTCTCACATCCCGGGCGGAAGGAGTACTCCAAAGGCATTACAATCAGATCGTGGTGCCTAAGAACATATGCGCCTCTCGTCCCCGGGGAACGGGAACCAGCCCACAGTTGAAGAAACGGCCGGGTACTTCCCCGAAGCGGATCTGGAGCGCGGGAATTCAGCGGGAAATACTTCGGCGTCATGACCGCGGCCGATACTAACGTGCTCGTCCGGCTGGTAACCGGAGATGTCGCTCGAAATCCCCGATGACCATCAAACCTGAAGATCGATTCTGGATCGCGATTTACGGCTTCACCGCGTTCATCATGCTGGTCGCCATGGGCGTATTTGGCTGGCTGGCCTGGACTTCGCGACAGGAATCCGGCGTGGGGCACGTGGCGGGACCGGTGGTGAAAACTCCCGCCGTGACGATCCCAGACGAACGCTACGAGCAGCTGGCGGCTTTTCAAGCGCCGGAATACGTCGCGGAATCGCATGCGCCAAAAGATTTTCAAAACGCCATGAAGCTCTATGCCAGCCAGGACTTCGCAGGCGCCATCGGCGGACTACGAGGCACAGCGAAAACGACGCCCGGTTTTCTTCCAGCACACTTCTACCTCGGGATTTGCCTGTTGCTGACGGGCGACCGGATCGCCGGCATCGAGGAACTGCGCACGATCGTGGACGCCGGCCCGAGTCCCTACCTAGAGCGAGCGCAATTTTACCTGGCCAAGGGCCTCATCGCGGAGCACGATATCCCGCGCGCAGAGGCGCAGCTTAAGTCTTTGATCGCGCAACACGGCGATCTCGCAAAACAGGCCGCAATGCTGCTCACGCAAATCGGGCCGTCGTCTTGATTTGCGATTCTTAGGACCGGGGCCCTCTCAAGACGCCAACCGGTTCTACGTCGCGCTCCGGCGTCCGTGCGAACATCGCGATCATGGCATGATTGAACGCCGGAATGTCGTCCGGCTTGCGGCTGGTGACTAAGCCATCGTCCTCCACCACCTCCTGGTCCTGCCACCTCGCGCCGGCGTTACGCAGATCTGTTTGGAGCGATGGCCATGAGGTCACCGTGCGGCCTTGTACCACGTTCGCCTCCACCAGCAGCCAGGGCCCATGACAGATGGCGGCTATCGGTTTATGCTGTTCCACGAAACTCCTCGTGAACTTTACGGCTTTCGGGATGGTCCGAAGCTGATCGGGATTGGCCACGCCGCCCGGCAGCAGCAGAGCGTCGTAATCCTCGGGCCTGGCTGCGTCCAACGCGACGTCCACCGGGAATTGATCGCCCCTGTCGTGATGCTTCCAAGCTTGGACTTTGCCTTGGGCGGGCGAGATCAATTCGGTTTTGGCACCGGCCTGGTCCAGCGCTTTACGCGGCTCCGTCAGTTCCACTTGTTCGAAACCATCGGCTACCAGAATTGCGATTCGTTTGCCTGCAAGTTTGTTCTGCATAGTTGTTTGACCGCCCGCCGGGCGCCTTACGAGCGAACGTAACCGTTATCCGGCGTATCGCGCATAATGAGACCATGCCCGACATTCTGAGCGTGATCGCGAAGTATGGCTTCGAAAGCCTGTTCGCGGCTATGTTCCTGGAAGCGATCGGATTTCCGATTCCTGCCGCGCTCGCCTTACTGGCCGCCGGTGCAGCCTCTGCGTCTGGCGCGTTGCATCCCGTGGCAGCCATCGCGGTGGCCGTGGTCGCCATGCTCACCGGTGACATAATCCTCTTTGTAGCCGGCCGACATATGGGCTGGAGCCTGCTCGGTTTCCTGTGCGGACTCTCGATGAGTCCCGAAGTTTGCATTTTGCGCGCAGCGAAGTGGTTTTACAAGCGCGGCCGCGTCACGCTGCTTTTCGCGAAATTCGTTCCGGGCGTGGGTTCGATGGCGCCACCACTGGCCGGCAGCATGAACATGCGCACCGTCCAATTCTTACGCTTCGATCTGGGCGGCGCGCTAGCCTACACGCTCGCCTATGGAAGCCTGGGCTACCTGTTTCGCGATATCTTCCGCGCCATCGCCGGAGGCATGCAAGCGTTCAGCCGGGTGGTGGCATGGGTGGTCTTTGCGGGGGTGATCTGCTTCGTGTGCTATCGCGTGTGGCAATACGGGCGGTATCGGCTCACCGGCTTTGTGCGCCGCATTCCGGTGGGCGACGTCGCCGCTCGCCTGAATCTGGAGGGCGCGCCGGACATCGTGATCGCCGACGTCCGCAGCCACGGCTATTACGACCAGGGCGAGAAACGCGTTCGCGGGTCCATCCGCATCGAGCCCAACAATCTGGACGCATTTATCGAAACGCTGCCCAAGGACGCGCCCATTTATCTGTATTGCACTTGACTACGCGAAGCCACTAGCGCCCGTGTGGCGCACATCTTACGTCAAAAAGGATTCGATGCATACGTGATCGCCGGTGGTTTGCGCGCCTGGCGCAGAGCTGGATTTCCACTGGAGGCGGTGCCCAAGGAAGACATGGAGCTTTTGCCGCGATTTAATTAGCAGTAGAATTAGCTAGCTCAAGTGCCAATCCGAGGCGCAGCAACCGCGATTCTATGGCTCGCGGGCGGCATCCCCGTCGCCGCTCAGAACGCGCCCGAAATCACTTCTCACGACGCGCCCGCCACCTTCACGACGAAAGTGAATCTGGTGATGGTCCCGGTGGTGGTTCGGGATTCCAAAGGGAAAGCGGTCGGGACGCTGACTAAGGCAGATTTCCAGCTCTTCGACAAGGGCAAGCCGCAAGTGATCACGCGCTTCTCGCTGGAGAAAGCCGGCGAGTCGGCGATTCCGGCTGAAGTCGCCACCGCCGAAACCGCAACCGGGAACGCTGCTGCCACGCCCACCACGCCGTCCGCCATCGCGCAACGCTTCGTCCTCTACCTGTTCGACGACGTTCACACCAAAACGGCGGACTTGGTGCAGGCTCGCGACGCCGCGGATCGCCACATTTCGGAATCGCTCGGTCCCACTACGCGCGCCGCCATTTTCACCACTTCAGGCCAGGGCAATCTGGATTTTACCGACGACCGCGAGAAGCTGCATGAAGCGTTGATGAAGTTGATGTACCGGCCCACCATGCGAGCCCAAGGATCGGGATGCCCGGACCTGACCTATTACATGGCCGATCAGATCGTGAACAAGAATGACCCGACGGCTCTTCAGGCGGCAACCGCCGAGGTGATGGCGTCGTGTCCACCGCCACAACCGCCAGTCCAGCTTCCACCTGGAGGCGGACCCGGAGCGGCGGCGGCCCAAGGGATCTTGCAGCAAATGGCTGAGCAGGTGAAAGAGCAAGCCCAACGCATGGTCCAGACCGAGGCTAACCAAATCCTCAACCTCGGTGAGCGCGAGAATCGTCTGGCTCTTACGGTATTGGAGGACGCGATTCGACGGCTCGCCGCCGCCCCCGGTGAACGGAGTTTGATCTTCGTCTCAGCCGGATTTTTCCTGACCGACGAACTGCGTTACGAGGAGACCGGCATCCTGGACCGGGCGATTCGCGCCAACGTGCGAATCAGCTCTTTGAACGCGCGCGGGCTGTATGTGATGGTGCCCGGAGGCGATGCCAGCAGCAAAACTACGGGCGGCGGTCCGAACGTTATGAACCTGAAGTCGCAGTATCAACGCGAGAGCGCCATTGCCGAGGAAGGAATCCTGGCCGAGTTGGCGGACGGCACCGGCGGACGCTATTTCCACAACAATAACGACTTGAAAACGGGCTTCGGACAACTGGCTGCGTCGCCCGAGTTCGTCTATGTACTGGGATTTTCGCCGGAAAACCTGAAGCTGGACGGAACCTATCACGTGCTCAAGGTTAATCTGACGAACTCGCACGGTTTGGATGTGCAAGCCCGCCGCGGATATTATGCGCCGAAGCATCTGGACGATCCCGTGGAGGACGCCAAGCAGGAAATCGACGACGCGATGTTTTCGAAGGAAGAAATTCAGGACATCCCGGTGGAATTGCATATGCAATATTTCAAAGCCAGCGATGTTACCGCCAAAATCACCGTGTTGGCCCGCGTAAACGTACGGAATCTGCATTTCCGCAAGGCGGACGGGCGCAACAAGGACAACCTGACGGTGGTTACGGGCGTGTTCGACCACAACGGAAACTTCATTACCGGCGCTCAAAGGCTCATAGAAATGAGCGTGCTCGATGCAACGTTAGAAAAGATGAACAACTCTGGAATCAGCGTGCGTACCTACCTGGATGTGGCTCCGGGGAGCTACGTGGTCCGGCTGGTGGTGCGAGATTCAGAAGGACAAGCTTTGGCGGCGCGTAACGGCGTGGTCGACATTCCCTGATCGCAAGCGCCTGGTCCAGGCGGATTTAGCACGCCGATCTGTAAAATGCAGTAAAATTGTCCACCAGTACAGGAGCTAGCTTCGAAATGCATGTAAGAGGCGCAGCCACGGCTCTGCTGCTGTTGGGCGTGATCTCCGGGCTCGAGTCGCGTGGCCAGGCGCCCAATAATCAAGGGACGCCGCCGAGTGCGCCGCCGCAGAACGCGCCCGAAATGTCATCCCGCGACACGCCGGCTACTTTCACTGCCAAGGTCAATCTGGTAATGGTTCCAGTTGTCGTCCGCGATTCCAAAGGAAAAGCGATCGGGACACTGACCAAGGAGGACTTCCAGCTTTTCGACAAAGGCAAGCCACAGGTGATCTCTAGATTCACGGTGGAAAAGGCCGGCGAAAACGTAATCCCGGCAGAAGTCGCCATGCCCGACCCCGATCTCGCCAATGGGGCCCGGACACCCGCCACGGTCAACCCGACGCCCATCGCCCAGCGATTCGTCATTTACTTATTCGACGACGTAAATACGAAAATGCCGGACTTGATCCAGGCGCGCAACGCGGCCGATCGCCATTTCACCGAATCGCTGGATGCCACCACGCGCGCGGCCATTTTCACGACGTCGGGGCTGAACAACGTGGATTTCACCGACGACCGCGCCAAACTCCACGACGCACTGATGAAGCTGATGTCGCGGCCCACAGTCATAGCTCGAGGAACGCAGTGTCCGGACATCAGTTTCTACATGGCCGACCTCATCGCCAATAAGAACGACCAGACAGCTCTGGGAGCGGCAGTCTCGGAGGCGATGGCCACCTGCACCCCTCCCGCTTCCAATACACCGGCAGCCATTGCGGCAGCGCAGCAAGAGGCCACCAGCCTTTCCCAGGGAATGGCGTCTCAGATGATCAACATGGGTGAGCGCGATACACGCCTGGCACTTACGGTTTTGGTGAATGCGATCCGCCGGCTCGCCGCGGTACCGGGCGACCGGGCGGTGATCTTAGCGTCCGGTGGATTCTTTATCCCCGACGAATTGCGCTTCGAAGAGTCGGACGTCATGGACCGCGCCATTCGCGCCAACGTTCGGATCAGTTCGCTGAACGCGCGTGGGCTTTATGCATTGATCCCGGGCGGCGACGCCAGTACGCCCAGCTCGGCGGGGGGTATCGGGGTTTTGAATGCGAAATCACGGTACGACCAGGAAAGCGCGCTCATCGAGGAAGGTGTTCTGGAGGAACTGGCGGATGCCACCGGCGGCCGGTTCTACCACAACAATAACGACCTGAAGGCCGGGTTCAACGAGATTGCGGCCGCGCCCGAGTTTGTCTACCTTTTGGGATTTTCCCCGCAAAACTTGAAGCTCGACGGGGCTTATCATGCGCTGAAGGTCAAATTTACGACTGCGCGCGGTCTGGATTTGCAAGCCCGGCGCGGCTACTACGCGCCCAAACATGCGGCCGATCCGGAGGAAGACGCCAAACGGGAAATCCAAGAAGCGCTGTTTTCGCGCGACGAGCTGCAGGATATTCCGCTCGAACTGCACATGCAGTTCTTTAAGTCGAGCGATGTGGCGGCTAAAATCGCCGTGCTGGCGCACGTGAATGTGAAAAATCTCCGGTTCCGCAAGGCGGACGGACGCAACAACGACAATCTCACGGTGCTTTCGGGACTGTTTGACCGGAATGGAAACTTGATCACCGGCATTCAAAAAACGGTGGTGTTACACCTGCTTGATTCGACTCTCGAGAAGCTGATTAATTCCGGACTTACCGTAAAGACGAACTTTGATGCCGCGCCGGGAAACTATGTTGTCCGGCTGGTGGTGCGCGATTCTGAAGGACAGACCATGGCGGCGCGCAACGGCGTCGTCGACATCCCATGAAAGATGACTCGATGGAGGTGCGATCGTGAATTTTCGGCGTATAGCGTGCTTGGCGGGCCTGATTCTGACGGCCGGCTTGATCCCTTCACTGCGGGCGCAAGCCCCAGCCGACTCAGGAGCCGTCATCCGCACTGAGGCCAAAGAGGTTCTTGTGGATGCCGTGGTCACCGATAAAAAGGGGAACTATATCCGCGACCTGACAGCCAAGGACTTCAAGGTCTGGGAAGACGGCAAGGAGCAGGCCATCAAGAGCTTCTCATCGGGCTCCGATCCTTCCGGCGGCAACTCGCAAAGACATTATTTGGTGCTGTTGTTCGATAACTCGACCATGCAATTCGGCGATCAGGCGCGCGCGCGGCAGGCCGCCGCTAAATTCATCGAGACCAATGGCGGGCCGAATCGGCTGATGGCGATCGCCAATTTCGGCGGCGCGCTGCAGATCGCGCAAAATTTCACCGACGATACCGAGCGGCTGAAGAACATCGTGAACGGGGTCAAGTTTTCGGCCGTCGCTCCCAACGCGTCTGACGCAAATACTCCGCAGTTGAGCGCGGCGATGGCGAGCTTTGGATCCCGCGACGTCCTCTACGCGCTGAAGGATTTGGCCAAGAGCCTCAGTGCGGTGCCCGGCCGCAAGACGGTCATCTTCATCACCGCCGGCTTCCCGCTCACGCCGGAGATCATGTCGGAAGCAACCGCCGCGATCAGCGCTCTTAATAAGGCGAACATCGCGATTTATCCCATCGACGTGCGTGGGCTGGTGGCCGGGACTCCGGTGGCCGGCTTGAGTGCTCCGTATCCAGGCGTTCGCTTTGTGCCGGCGTCCTATGCTCCGGGCGGCATGGCTTTCTTCGTTCCGCAACACAGCGGCGGCGGAGGTGGTGGAACAGGTGGTGGTGGCGGCGGCCATGCGGGCGGTGGCGGCGTAGGTGGCGGGGTAGGTGGCGGAGGCACCGGTGGCGGACACGGAGGGACGACCGGAACAACAGGAGGAGGTTCCGCCGGACGCACGGGGACCGCGGGGATCAGTCCCTACGGGGCCAATTCGCCCTGGAATCCCAACAATCAGCCGCGCACGATCCTCCCGCAAATGCCCGATAGTACCACCACGAATCAGAACATCATGTTCCTGCTGGCCGCGGGCACCGGTGGATTCGTGATCCATGAAACGAACGACCTGATCGGCGGAATGGATCGAATCGGCAAGGATCAAAATGAATATTACGTCCTCGGCTACACGCCCCCCGATACCCAAGAGGGAAGCTGTCACACGTTGAAGGTCAAGGTGGATCGCGGTGGCACCGAAGTCCGCGCGCGAACCGGTTATTGCAATTCGAAGCCGCAGGATCTGCTGGCCGGAAACGCCACCGAGAAGTCGCTGGAGGCTCGCGCGCTGGCGGGGCAGGCTGGCGACGTCACGGCTTCCATGCAGCTCCCATTTTTCTATACATCGCCGAATGTGGCTCGCGTGAACGTGGCGATGGAGATGGCGACCGGCGATCTGAAGTTCGAAAAGGAAAAGGGCAAATTTCACACCGCGGTGAACGTTCTTGGCCTGGCTTATCTTCCCGACGGTTCAGTGGGCGCGCGCTTTAGCGACACTCTGAACATCGACTTCGAAGACAAGAAGCTCATGGAAGCGTTCAAAGAGCAACCCATGCACTACGAGAACCAGTTCGACGTAGCATCGGGGAAATACAATCTGAAGGTGGTCTTCTCGTCCGGCGGCCAGAGCTTTGGAAAGCTGGAAATGCCGCTCGCGATCGATCCCTACGACGGAAAGCAATTCAGCATGAGCGGCGTGGCGTTGAGCAAGCAGGTGCGCAAAGCGTCGGATCTGGGAACGGGCCTCGATTCCATACTTCTCGAAGATCGTGTGCCGTTGATCGCCGATGGCATGCAGTTGGTCCCCTACGGTTCGAATCATTTCAAGAAGACCGATTTTGCAGCCTTCTACGTGGAGCTGTACGAACCGCTGCTGGCAAGTACGACGCAAACAAGTCCGCCGGTTGTAGCGTTCGATCTGCGCGTGTTGGACAGCAAGGGAGAGCAAAAGGTTGACACCGGGCTTATGCGCGTTGGACTGCCGGCTCAGAAAGGCAGCCCGATGATTCCGGTGGCGGCGAAGATCCCCACCGACGCTCTCACTCCCGGCGCTTACAAGGTTGAGATCAAGGCGGTGGACGACGCGGGCAAAGAGTTCAAGCGCACTGCCGACATTCAAATCGAATAGCGTGGCTCACCAGAAATCCGGTAGACGCATTGGCATTGCTATAATGAACCAAATTTTTCAATGCGGCTCTTGGGTTTCTTGTTGCTCGTCGCCGGGTGGATGTTGGTCCTTGCTGCTTTAGGGCTGCTGCCGTTCGGGCCATCGCAAACCAGTTTCGTACTGGTGGCTCTCGCCGTGGAGGCGCTGGGACTCGCCTTTGTGTTCCGCTCGCATCTGATTTCGGGCAGGGACCGCAAGTGACGCCTCTCAGCCCTCCGGAAATTTCCGGCGCCAGCTTCGCGCTGTGCCTGCTCCTGATCCTGCTCATTCCCTGCGCGTCCGCCGGACTCACGTTGATCAACGCCGGACTCGGGCGTTTCCGCAATGCGGCGCACTCCATGACCAGCGCCCTGTGCGTCATCGCCGTCGCGGCCGCTGTCTACTTTTTCGTGGGAGCGGCATGGCAAGGATACGCCGGCCAACCCGCATACGCATTGCACGCGGCCGGGCGCGATTGGAACTGGATTGGCGCCCAACGCTTCTTTCTGCGAGGCGTGGAATCGGGCGGCGCTGCGTCATTAGCCGCTCTGTTCGGGCTGTTGGGCGCGGGCTTGGCAGCCATCATTCCTCTCGGCAGCGGCGCCGATCGTTGGCGTTTGGGATCGAGCTGCGCTTCCACTGCTTTGCTCGCAGCGGTGACGTATCCGACCTTCGCCCATTGGGCTTGGGGCGGCGGATGGCTCGCGCAAATCGGCTTCGTCGATTCCGGCGGTGCGAGCGCGATTCAAGCCGTCGGCGGATTCACGGCTCTTTCCATCACCTGGATCCTGGGCCCGCGACGCGGCAAATTCAGCTCGGAAGGCATGCCCACAGCGCTACCCGGACATAACGCCGTGCTCGTTTTGCTGGGATGCTTTCTGGCCTGGCTGGGATGGCTGGGGCTGAATGGGGCGGGCGCGATTTTGTTTACGGGAGTTGAGTCCACGCGCGTGGTTTTGGTTGCCGTGAACACCACTCTCGCAGCTTCCTCCGCGGCACTGGTCGCCGCAGCGATTACGCGGGCGCGCTTCGGCAAGACCGACGCGTCTCTCACCGCGAATGGCTGGGTGGCTGGATTGGTGGCCGTGAGCGCCGGTTGCGCCGTGATTCGTCCCGCGGCTGCCGTGATCGTCGGCCTGATCGCCGGGGCGCTGGTGGTTTATTCAGTGGAATGGCTCGAGCTGCGTCTCGGCGTGGATGATCCCGGCGGATCGATTTCTGTTCACGCGGTGGCAGGCGTGTGGGGATTGATCGCCGTTGCTCCGCTAGCGGCTCTGATGCCAGGCGGCGCTCCTGGCCAATGGTCGGCGCAACTGGCGGCCGTCGCCACGCTGCTCGGATTCGTCCTGCCACTCACCTACGGTTTGAATTGGCTGCTCAACCGATTGTCGCCGCAGCGCGTGCCGGTGGAAGGCGAACGGCAAGGGCTGGATCTCTACGAACTCGGCGCCGGTGCGTATCCCGATTTCTTGACGCACAACGACGATTTTTGGCAGCGTTAGGCTAGTGCTTCGCGATCAAAAGCAGCAACCCGAAAATCACGACCGGAATCAGCGCCATCGCGACGTAAAACAGAATTTGTTTCGCCAGCGGCGTCTTGCGCACCTTCCAATCGCGCAGCTCGGCTCGATCCGCGACGCCCACTTGATCCAGATGCTCCAGGTCCCACGCGAATTCATTGGCCGTCGAATAACGATTCTGCGGCTCGCGTTCCATGGCGCGATAAATCACCTCTTGCAGCTCGGGTGAAATCTCCGGATTCAACTCACGCGGAGGAATGGGATTGTTCATCAGGCGATCGTTCATAATCGCGAACGGATTCGGTCCCTGGAACGGCGTCTTGCCGGTCAACATCTCGTACAGCATCACGCCCAGCGTATAGATGTCGCTGCGCCCGTCGCCGCGTTTGCCCTTCACCTGCTCGGGCGAGATGTAATCGGGCGTGCCCATCACCTGCGAGAGCTTGGCGAACGTCAGCCGGCGCGCGCCTTCCTTGCCCGCAATGCCGAAGTCTATCAGCTTGATGTGATCCTCGCCGTCGAGCATGATGTTCTCCGGTTTCAGATCGCGATGCACCACGCCGTTGCGATGGATGTAGTCGAGAGCATCGGCGATCGCAATGGCAATCTTGACGGCGCGCTCGGGCGGGAGTTTGCGACCGTTGGCAGCCTGATCGTGCAGCACCTGGCGCAGCAGTTTGCCGTCCACCCACTCCATCACCATGTAGAGCGTGCTGCGATCGCCGTCCGGCAGCACTTTCATCACACCGGGATGATCCAGCTTCTCTCCGATCTCGCCCTCGCGATTGAAACGATCGAAGAGCACGGGATCCGCCTCCATTTCCGGATGTGGTATTTTGATCGCCACTTGGCGGCCTGTGCGCAGATCGGTGGCGCGAAAAATGGAGGCCATGCCGCTACGGGCGACCAGGCCTTCAATGCGGTAGTGATCGAGTTGGTCGCCGGGATGCAGTGTCATGCGCTGCGCGGGATTGCGCGCCGGAATCCAGCCAGTGAGTTAGCGCAGCTTATACGGCCGTCCCCGATACATCCCCACGCGTTCCACGCTCTGAACTCGGATTAACTGAACGCTTATATTATCACTGCCGTCCCGGTCATTCGCAATGTCCACCAGCCGTTTCGCGGCTACGTTGAGATCGCCGCCATGCCCGGCCACTGCGGCCATTTCCGTTGGCGGGATCGAATGATACAGTCCATCACAGCACAACAGCAACACGTCACCCGGATACACCTGGATGTCGCTGGTCTCGATATTGACGAACAAGTCCGTGCCAAGCGATCGGCTCAAGACGTGGCGTGTAGGCGATTCGGACGCTTCCTGGGCGGAGATCAAACCCATGCGAGCCTGTTCCTGGGCTACCGTGTGATCGCGCGTGATCAGCCGGGTCTGGCCCTGGCGAATCAGGTAGCAGCGCGAATCGCCCGCGTGGGCCACGACGACGCGATCGTAACGAAACGCGCAGGCCACCAGCGTGGTCGACATCGATGTACCGCCGGGACTGTGCGACCGGCCGGTTTCATAAATACTCGTGTTGGCTTCTTGCGCCAACCGCATTAACAACGCGCTGAGACCTTCCGACGCGGGGGCTTCGCGAAAACCGGCGGTAAGATATTCGACAGCCGCCTGCGACGCTACTTCACCCTTTTCGGTGCCACCGACGCCGTCCGCCAATACAAATAACCAGCCGTGGGTGCGAGCTCGCGCGGGCGATGCGGGCGCAACATGCCCCAGATAATCCTCATTGTGATCGCGCTGCTTCCCCGGATCGGAAAACTGAGCGAACTCCACCTGCAAACTGGAGCCGGATACTTGCCCGCCCGAACGGGCGCCGCTGTCATCGGGCAACGCGCTCAAATTGCTCATTGCTAGAAAAAGACGGGCGGACTCGGTGAGCCCGCCCGGACCTCATCATGCTCCGTCTCCTCCGAAAGACTACTGTGCCGCCATGAAACGCTTGTTGACTAGTGTCGTTCGCCCCTTCGCTTTGGTCGAACGCATGAAGTAGATACCGCCGTATATCGCCCAAACCAGCGCGATACCCAGAGCGCTGAGCGGCTCCAGTTTGGTGCCGTAACCCATAAAGGGCCCGATGAGATAGAACGCCATGCAAGCCAGGTTTGCAAGCAGTCCGAACACCGGGATCGCCAGGTGCTTCAGGAAACTGAAGCTGGGATGGTTGTGATACGCAACAATACACGTAATACAACTCAGCATGTACAACAGGAAGGTGCCGAAGTTGGATGCCAGGGTTATCGTCACCAGGCTGTTAGGTAATGCAGCCATTAAATCGTGGCTCACATATCCAACGCTGGAGAAGATTCCCTGTGGCAAGGCTTTTACCGTGGCGTCCGTAAGAGCGCCGGCGTCGCCGAAGATCATGCACACCGTGACACAACCGATGGCCGCGGAAATAACTGCGAGCGTCCAGATGGCGCGGTGCGGCGTCAGCGTTTTGTGGTGCAGCGTGCCGAGCCCGCCCGACAATTCGTCATCCTTGCCCATCGCGTAGGTAACGCGAGCTGCCGTATTCATGCAGGACAGCGTGGTGCCGATCAGCGCCAGGAACACCGTGAACGCCTGGATCAGCATAAACGTCCGGCCGTTGCCCGGGCCAAAGATAGCATCGCCGACCATGACCATCAGGTCGCCGATGGGCGCCGCCGAACCGGTCGCGCTTTGCATCGTATACCCGCTGTTCAAGACGTAGTTTGCCGCGAAGTACTCGAACAGATAGCAGAAGCACCCTTGTACCAGCAGCGAGACGATCACCGCGATCGGAACGTCGCGTTTGGCGTTCTTTGCTTCGCCTCCCATCGATGTCACCGATTCGAAGCCGACCAGAATCAAGATGGCGACGTTAGCTTGGACGAACATCCATCCGAAGCTGTGAATACCAATCACCGAACTAGGGGTGGGGTGCGTCAGGAAGTTGCCCTTGTCGTCGTGCTCGGGATAGCTCACGGTGTAGGGCACAGGCTTTCCGGCCGAATCCAGCTGCGGCTTGGGGATGCCGTTGGCGTCGCGCACGATAACATCCGTCGCCGTCCCATTGACGGTCTGTTTTTCGGTGGCGAACTGATAATTGTAGGCGTCGCCGGAGTTCGAGTCCCACTGCAGGGCCACGCTACCCGGCGCATGATTCATGCGATAGCTCAACGCCATTACGGAGAAAACGATCAACGCGCTGATCTGAATCACGTTGATGGCGATGTTCACGGAAGTGGCGCCGTTTACGCCGCGCGCCGCGATGTACGCCACCACGAAGGAAAATACGACCGCGACCAGCATCATGAAGATCGGGCCGGGATTGGAGGCGCTCATGAAGTTCGGCCATAGGGTTCCGACGATGTAACCGCAGAGAATTCCCATGGTTCCCACCATCACTCCCGGATAGATCCAGTAGTAAAGGTGCGAGCCCCATCCGATGATGAACTTGGCGAGCCGTGCGTACGGCCACGCCTTTTCATGATTGAGGAACGATTGTTCCGCGAAATAATAGGAGCTGCCGGTACCGGGATACAGTTTCGCCATTTCTGCGTAGCACACTGCGGTAGCCAGGCACAGTAAGACGGCGAACAGGATGCCGATCCACATGGAGGGCGCCGTTGCGCCTTCCGTTGCTTGAGTCAAAAAAGTGAGCCAGAGAAAGGCGCCGGGGGCAATCAGCGCCATAGCGTTCATTGTCAACCCGGTTAAGCCTAACGTGGCTTGCATTTGAGGTGCGTCGTTTTCGGCCATTATTATCTATCCCTTCCAAAATTTATTTGTGTGGCTCAACTTGGAGCTGATTCTTACTCGTACTTTTTAACTGACCTTACACTCTCCGAGGGTTCCCGTCCAATCGAAATAATTTATCCTCCTCTATAGAAGAAACTTAGCGTCCTGCCTCTGTACCCAGCAAATGGCGTGGTCTCGGGTCAGCGTGGCCACCAGAGGGC
>DATHMO010000050.1:0-32333 GCA_035486995.1 Bryobacteraceae bacterium | reverse complement strand
GGCTCCAGGGTTTTCACTTTGATGGGCCCCTTGCAAACGGGCCGTTGGTACTTGGGCGTCGCGCCCGCGGCGGCGATTTTGTCGCGAAACTCGGGAAAATCGTCCTGATCCTGCGGCGTGGCACGAGGTACGTTGCCGGGTTCAAAACCAGTGAGCCGATGGCGGATGTAGGTGGCGTAGCTGATCTTGCCCATTTCGCCGTCGCTCACGATGTCCAGGCCCGCCTGGGCTTGCTTGTTCACCGCGTCGGCAACGGCACTACGAATTGTCGAATCGAACTTCTCCGGATCCACTGTCTCGCCACGGTCTTGTGCGAACAAGAGATCGACCACCGCCTGCGGCCGGGGCAGGCTACCGACATGGGTCGTAAGAATGCGGTCGGTACTCTTCATCTGTATGTGTCTCTCCCTTTGTGTAAGCTTGGTGACTCAACGAGTCCCGTACGAGCATATCACGGTGCCGCCAAATGGGATCGCAGTCGACTGCCCTTGCCACAACCTTATAGATGCTATATACGTTCGCGATTCCAGTTGGCCAGGAACGAGTCCGACGCCAACTCTTCCAGCATCGCGGCTTCCTCGTACTTCCACTCTCGCAGCCGCCGATCTTTCAGCTCTTCCAGCAGCCGCACCCGCCGCTTGGCCTCGCCGTACTTTTTTCGCTGGACGCCCAAATCGCGCCCGCAACGCAGCAGTTGCTTCCCCAGATTCTCGGCCGTCCGCCGCAGCCGCAGCCCGCAGGCGGTGAGAGTCCGGAAATCGTCGCCGCTCAAGTTGGGCATCGATCCGAGCGATGAAATCAGCTTCGATCGCTCGGCGCTCACCTGGGCCAGCACCGATTGCAGATGCAGTTGCTCCTGCACCAATTGCTTGAGCTTCGCCTCTTCGGCCGCTAGTTCCACCGAGCGCCAGCGCAGCACTCGTTCCAGAGAAAATTCGAAGCGCGCCATGCTATCCCAGCGACGCCGCCAGCTTCTCCAGCTTCGCCAGGGTCTCCGGCAGCGGACAGAAGCTTTGCGCATCCTGCTTCAGAAATTCGATGATCTCGGGCCGCCAGCGGATTGCCGCGTCCAGCTTTTGATTCGTCCCCGCCACGTAAGCCCCCAACTGGATCAGGTCCTGCGAATCGTGATACAGCGCCAGCGCCTCGCGCAGCTTTTGCAGGTTCGCGCGCTGCTCGGGCCCAGCGATCTTGGACGTCAGCCGGCTTATCGACTGGCGAATGTCAATGGCCGGATAATGCCCCCCGACCGCCAGATCGCGCGACAAAATGAAATGCCCGTCCAGGATCCCGCGCACCGCGTCGCAAATCGGTTCGTTGAAATCGTCGCCCTCCACCAACACCGTGAAGAAGCCCGTGATCGATCCTTTCTTGAAGTGGCCCGACCGCTCGAAGATCTTGGGCAGCAGCGCAAACACCGACGGCGTGTAGCCTTTTTGGCTGGGCGGTTCTCCGGCCGCCAATCCGATCTCGCGTTGCGCCATCGCCAGCCGTGTGACGGAATCCACCACCAGGAGCACGTTCTTGCCTTGATCGCGAAAGTATTCAGCGACTGCCAAAGCCACAAAACATGCGCGGATGCGCAGCGGAGCCGGCCGGTCCGAAGTCGCCACGACTACCACCGAACGGCTGCGTCCTTCCGGCCCAAGTTCGTTTTCAAGAAACGCCCGCACTTCGCGATTGCGCTCACCCACCAGCGCGATCACGCTAACGTCCGCGTCGTTGTGCCGCGACATCATGCCCAGCAGCGTGCTCTTGCCGACGCCGCTGCCTCCGAAAATCCCGACGCGTTGTCCTTTGCCGCAGGGCAGCAAACCATCGATGGCGCGAATGCCGGTCACCAGCGGTTCAGTGATGTGTTCCCGCTCCAAAGGCTGCGGAGCCGCCGCATACAAAGGATAGGACGTCGTTGCGCGAATCGCGGGCCCATCATCCATGGGCCGCCCGAAACCATCCAGCACTCGGCCCAACAATCCCGGACCAACGCGCAGCAACGCGTCATCTCTGCGGGCAATTACCTTGTCCCCAGGCTGCAAGCCGTCCATCTCTTCCAGCGGCATCGACAACACGCGCTCGTTGCGAAAGCCGATCACTTGCGATCGAACCGATCGCCCGGAAGCCGTACGCACTTCCACGAAGTCGCCAATCGAAACCACCGGGCCGCGCGACGCGATCAGCAGTCCGGCCATATCCGTCACTTCGCCGATCCAAGGCAGCACTTCGATGCCGGACACCTCGGGAATCAGTTGACCGATCGTACCCGTTGGCATCGCGCTCATCGCTCCAACCGATCGATCAAGCCGCGTTCGATTTCACGCAACTGTGTTTCCACGGAAGCATCCAGCGTGCCCTGCGAAGTCTCGAAAAAAACCTCAGCCGGCTTTAAACTGGGATCGGCCGTGAGCACCAGATTCTTGGGCGATCCGCTTTGCTCCAATGATTTCCGAACCAGCCCTTCCAGCGCCGGATGCATACGCACGCGATTGATCTCTCGCGATTGCAGTTTGGAAAATGCCGCTTGCACCAGCCCCGTCAGCGCGTCCGAATCGATGGCCACTTCGCGATGAATCACGCGCGCAGCAATGGAAATCGCCAGATGCACCAGATCCTGCGTGGTTTCTTCACGAATCGTTTCGCGCAATCGAGACAGCGTTTCCAGCGTCTCCGCCAAACCCTGCACCGCGGGACGAAACTGCTCTTCGGCCTGCTGCCGTCCCGTGGCCAGCCCTTCTGCGAAGGCTTCGCGCCGCGCTTGATCCAATTTCCGGGCCGCTTCGCGTTCCAGATCCGCCTGGCTGCCGCGCGCCTTGGCATCCTTCGCCGCCGTTACCGTCCGCCACAAAATCGGCGTAGCTTCGGAGGGCTGATTGTTGCCTAAAATCTTAGACGACATACTCGCTGCCCCCGCCTCCCTTGAGGCTGAGCACGCCTTCGCTCTCCAGTTGCCGCACCACTTCCAGAATCTGCTGCTGCGCGCCTTCCACGTCGCGAATGCGAACTGGCCCGGCCGCTTCCATGTCTTCACGCAGCATTTCGGCGCCGCGCATGGACATGCACTGCAAGAACTGGTTCTTCAACTGATCGCTGGTGCCTTTGAGCGCCACCACCAGCAGCTTGCGATCCACTTTCGCCACCACTTCTTTCATCGCCATCGCGTCGATCAGCAGCAGATCATCGAAGGTAAACATGAAGTGCCGGATGGCGTCCACCAGCGGCTGTTCGTCGCTCAGGCTACCGAGGATTTCCTCGCTCATGGTTCCATCCATGCGGTTCAAAATCTCAGCCACCGATCGCGGCCCGCCGTGCGATTCCATTTTCACTTCACCCAGAGATCGCAGCTTTTCACTAATCACTACCGAGACGCGCGCCACAACATCGGGCGATACGCGATCCAGCTGCGCGATCCTCAAGATCACATCCGAGCGCAGCGGCATCGGCAGATTCGCCAACAACGACGCGGCTTGCGAAGAGGCCAGGTACGAAAGAATCAGCGCAATGGTCTGCGGATGCTCGCTTATGATGAAGCGGCTGAGCTGATTAGGATCGGCCTTCTGCAGCGACTCCAAATTCTTGTTCAATTTGGCGCCGCCCTTCGGAAGATGCTCCGCGATGCGCTTGGCGCCTTCCGCTCCGAACGCATTGGCCAGCACTTTTTTGGCGTACTCGAAGCCGCCGCGGCCGCCGCCCCCGGCTCCAGTCATTTGGCAAAATTCTTCGAGCACCGCTTCTGTTTGGCTGGGCGTCACCTTCTCCAGCCGCGCGATCGCCTTGCTCACCGCTTTCACTTCTTCTTCGTTCAACTGCTTCATCAGCTCGCCGCCGATTTTATCTCCCAAGGCGACGATCAAGATCGCAGCCTTCTGCGGCCCCGTGATTTTTGAAGTGGTGCTTTCCGTAGTCGTCATGCGCTAGCTGCTCTCTTCCTCCGACAACCATCCGCGCAGTATGCCCGCCCAGGCTTCCGGATTATTGCGGCTGCTCTCCTGCAGCTGATTGAGCAGCACTTCGGTTCGCGATGGCATCAGCGCCGGCAACGGTGTTCCCATCGGGGGCGCGTTTATCGCTGTGCCGCCCGGCATTGGCCCCGCTGGCAGTCCCACATAAGCGTCGGCAGCTACCGGCAAGGCCACTTGTCCGTCCGCACGCCCGCCCTTCTTGCCGCCGGCCATCTTTACGATCCCGAACACGATCAACCCAATCACCACTACGCCGCCACCGATCGTTCCATACATCAGGGCCGGTTTCTTCTTCAGTGTTTCGATGGAGAACACTTCATCGGGTTTCTTCTGTGCCCCTGGCGCACCCAGCGACCCGGGTTCCATGTTGATGCTGTTATCGAACGGCAGCGCTTCCACCGTGAGTTGATCGCCGCGCGTCATATCCAAACCAACCAAAGTGCCCACCAGTGTTTGAATGGCCTTGAGTTTCTCAGCATCGGGAGGAACAACCACGCGATGCGCCTGCGCGCCTTGGCCTTCCATCTTGAATCCCTGATCTACCAACACCGCGATCGACAGCCGTTTGATGGAGCCTTGCGGCAACTTCAAATGCTTGGTCATGCGGCTGGATTGATAGGTGATGCTTTCCGAGCGCCGCGTCGTCGAGCTCGAATTTCCGCCGGCTTTTGGAGCAGCCTGCGCCTGAGCGTCGTTTTTCTGCCCTGGTTGCGCGGGTTGTGTCGCGGCAGGAGTATTCGTGCCCGCGTTCTGCTGCGGCGCAAGATTGGCCGCCGTTCCCGGAGGGCTCGGCAACGTGCGCGTAACACCGCTCGAATCTTCCGTCTTCTGCGAACTCACCATTACGGATTTGCTTGGATCGAACGTCTCCTCGCTTTGCTCGCCGCTGGTCATGTCGATGTCGGCCGATACGCCGGTACGAAATTTGTCAGCGCCCAGCAGCGGCTCGAGCGTGTTGTTGATCTTCGCCGCCAAATCATGCTCGATGGATTGCTTGTACTCGAGAACTGCAACGCTCGCTTGTTCGGTGTCCGGCAGTCCATCGCGGCGCGGCCGGCTGAGCAGCGTTCCGTTCATATCCACTACCGAAACCGACTCGGGCGTCAAACCTTCCACCGCGCTCGACACAAGATTGGTGATTGCGACAACATTGGTCGACGAAAGCCGCGTCCCTGGCCGCAGCCCCACCAGCACGCTGGCTTTTGAGGATTCACGTGCATCGCTGAACACCGAATCCTTCGGCAGCGTCACATGCACGCGTGCCTGCTGGACGTCCGAGATCGCCATCACCGATCGTTCCAGTTCGCCTTCCAGCGCCCGCCGGTAATTTACATGCTCGGCGAAATCGGTGATCCCGAAATTCGTCTTGTCGAAGATTTCGAATCCGATGCGTCCCGTCTTGGGCAAACCCGATCCGGCCATTTGCAAGCGCAGCTCGGGGACTTTGTCCTCGGGCGCCATGATTTCGGTTCCGCTGCTGCTGATTTTGAAATCGACGCCAGCTTCGCGCAGCTTCTGTACGATCGCGCTCGCATCTTCGGGCGCCAATCCAGTGTAGAGTGGCCGCATTCCGCTCTCACGCTGCCAGCGCGAAAGGCCCATCACCGCGCCCACTACGGCGATAGCGGCAATGACGATGCTCACCAGCTGACGGGGTGTGAGCGCTCCGAGAAATTTCTTGGCTTGATCCATTTTCTTGGGCTAGGGGGGAACCGTTGGGGATCGCGGGATCGTCACACTTGCATCCGCATGATCTCCTGGTAAGCCGAAACCGCTTTGTTCCGCACTTGCAGGAACAAGTTGAACTGTAGGTCCGCCCGTTGCGTCGCGAGTGCTACTGAATGTAATTCCTCGTCGCCGCCGCTCAAGAAACTCTGGACCGCTTGACTAGCCTGCGCCTGGGATTTTTCGACCGGGGCGATCATTCCTTCCAGCATGGATTGAAATGCGCCGGTACCGCCGGCTGAACTCGCTGCGCCCGTCGCCGCGGTTTGCGGCAGGCTGATCAGTTGAACTGGAGTTATGGGAGAGGACATGTTTACCGGAACAGGTCGAGAGATTTATTGATCATGTCTTTCACGGCCGAAATCGCCGCCACATTCGCTTCATAGCCTCGCGAGGCGCCCAGCAGATCCACCATGTCTTCGGCGGGGTTGATTTTCGGGAAAGCCACGTAGCCGTCTTTGTTGGCGTCCGGATGCCCAGGCTGGTAGCGCATTTCGGGCGGGCTGTTGTCCACCGAGATCTCGCTCACCATCACTCCCGAAAGATTCGTGCCAAGCGCGGCATCCATCGCGGAAGAAAACGAACCCATTCCCCCATCTTCGGTGAACACCACATCTTTTCTGCGATACGGGCCGCCCTCGGGCGTGCGAGTGGTTTCCGAGTTCGCGAGATTTTCCACCAGCACTTCGGTTCGCGCGCGTTGTGCCGCCATCCCCGACGCGCTGACTTCGATGCTCGAAAACAGGCTCACGAGCTTTTGCCTCCCTCTTCGATCGCGGTGCGAATGGTAGACAATTCCGAGTGCGCCAAGCTGGAAGCTACGCTGAAGCGCAAAGCATTTTCGGCCAGCAGGCGCGCTTCGCGGTCCGTGTCCACGTTGTTGCCGTCGTTCTTGTTTTTCAGGCCGGATACTTCGACGACGTTCAACTTGCCGCCGGACATTTGACTGGCAAGCTCGTCGCGGAAATCGATGTCCTTGGTCTGGTAGCCGGGCGTGTCGGCATTGGCGATGTTGGACGCAACCAGCTTCTGACGGGCGCTGACCACGTTCATGTACTGCTCGATACTTGCGCCGACGTTCTCCAGCATGTGGCCATCGGATTGCAATCCGCGTGCCACGCGCGCTGCCTGAATTTTCATTCAGTTGGGAAGACGCAGCGTTTTAAATTAGACGGTCAGCGTTGAGATCTCGACGGTACGCTCATCGCCCGTTGAACGGGTTCGGAAAAATACCCACCGTGGTGTTGCCTTCGACATGAACATGCGTGACGCCGGTCGCGGTGTCAAAGGTCTCGATATTCGCGGTTACCGAGCAGCCGTTGGCGGTCACCCTTGCGCGAATAGTGGTCCGGGCGTTCCCGGTTGTTCCGGTGATGTCAGAGTAAGGCAGAGTGGCGGAAGAAACCTGGGCTAGATCGATTGAAAAGGATGTCGGAGATCCCATGGCCGCGCCACTGGCATTGTAAAAGGTAATCGTGCCCGTGCAGGGTGTCGGCAAAGGAGCATCAGTAATGCCCGTGAATCCGGGGCTCGCGACGTTGACTTGAGCGGTTTCCGAACTCGCTAGGCCAACTACGGGAATGTTCACACTGATCGGGGGAAATGTAGGAAGCGCCGGCTGGGCGAGCGCAGCGCAGGTGTACAGGGAGATTGCAATTAGAAAACGCATAATTCACCTCATAGGGTGGACGCGGATTCGAATCCATTATAGCGCCGCGGCACCAGCATTGAGATCTCGATCGTGCGCTCACCGGCCAACGAGCGGGGTCGGAAAAACCTACAGTGCCGCCGACTTCGACGTGGACGTGCGTGACGCCCGTCGTGGTGTCGAAAGTTTCGATATTCGCAGCCGGCGAGCACGGCGCGTTGGGAGACTCGTTGATCGTGACCGTGGCGCGCACGGTAGTACGGCCGTTACCGTTCGGCGGCCGGATTCCGCTCTGGACTATAACGCCGCGGATTTGAGGTAATTCGCGCGTGCCGCGAGATAGCGATTCGCCATTCCGATTGCCTCCAGGTGTTGGCCCGCCATGGCATGGTGCATGATGGCGACGTCGCGTGCCCAGGTGAGCAACTCGCGAGATTGCTTGGGCAGTGATGATGCGGCGCGCTCGGCCGCGGGCATCAGAGTCCATTGACGCGCCACCTCTTGGGTGTATTGCGTGGCCAGGCGTGCGGCCCTTTCGTGCTCGTTCCCGAGCACCGCGGCGCGAAGTTCGCGCGCTAAGGCATCGTGTCGCAAATCAGCCTGCTGTTGCGGCATTGGGGTTATTGCTCGTGTCGTATTGGAAGAGCCCTTGCAGCAGCGTATTCTGTTGCTGGAGCTGCGCGATCAGCGCATTGGCCTGCGCCATTTGAGTCTGCAGATTGGTCTGGAGCAACGTGAGCTTCGCCTGATCGTTGCTGATCTGGTTTTGATCGTTCTCATTCTGGTTCTGCAGCGTCTGCGTTTCCGATGCAACCAGTCCGGTGGTCGGATCGGTAATACCGTTCAAAATATTGTTGGCGAAATCCAGAAATCCGCTGCCGCCTTGGCTGCCTAGAAAGTTGAGCGCGTCGCCGATTTGCGATTGACTCAATCCTGAAACCGCCGACGAGTTGAATGTCAGCGTGCCCTGCTGTGTAAACTCGACTCCCAACTGTGCCAGCGACGTGATGGAGCCGCCCGATCCCGAGTAGCTGATCATTTGCGTCAGCGCTTGTTGCATGCTGAGCACTGTGCTGTCGCCGGTGAGCGCGCCGCCGTTCTGGCCGAAGTTCTTCTCCAGTTCGCTGAAGGCCGCGTTATAGGCAGTGACAAAAGATGACAGCTCGCTCGAAACCGAACTGAGGCTGGACGAAACGGTAACGGTGGTGGAACCGGTTGCGAGCAGATTCACGGTCAAGCCGGGTGCCACCGTGACCGACGAAGAATCGGTTGTAATACCTCCGGGCGGCTGTCCGTTGACGGTGTAGGAACCGTCGCTGCCGGCGGTCAAAGTGCCCAGGAGATTATTCGTTCCGTCGTTCAATTGCAGCGGGACATCGCCGAGCGCGGTACTTTGCAGCGCTAATTGATAGGACGGCGCTTCCGGCGAACCCAAGTTCACCACCACGGCCGACACGGGAGCGCCACTGGCATTGATTGCCGACGCAAGCGAGTTCAGGCTGTCCGTGGAAAGCGAAATATTGTACGTGGTGGTTCCCACCGTCAAGGTGTAGGTGCTGCTGGAGCTGATGTTCTGGCTGGTGGGATCGGTAACCGTAGTCCCGCCCGTGCTCTGGGCGCTGGAGGTGGAACCAGGAGCTAGTACATCGATCGAATACGTGCCTGGCAGTGGGCTGCCACTCACGCTGGCCGAAACAATGGACGAATCGCCGACAGTAGCCTGCAACGCGTTACTGCCTGTTCCCGAGGAGATGCCTTGCAACGCAGTTTGCAGGCTGTTAAACAGGCCGCCAAGCGTGCTGAGTTCGCCGGACTCGCTGCTGATGGTGCTCTCATCGTTCTGGAGCGACTGCATGGGCAGCGATGCAATCTCGAGAGCCCGGGTGACCGAGGCCTGCAGATCCGAGGCGAAAGTGCTGGTTCCGGTGGTGCTGGTCTGGGGCGCTAGCGCCGCCAGGGCGTTGCTAAGCGTGCTGTTAGTTCCGATCGAACCCGTACTCATGACGAACCTCTTAGCCTAAAACGAAACTGGGCCGTTCCCGCTGAAGATCGGCCCGTGTCGTCTTTACCTTTAGACTCGGATTACTGCAGCAACTTGAGGAGCGCTTCGGGCATCGAGTTGGCTTGCGCCAGAGCAGCGATGGAAGATTGCTGCAAGGTCTGGGCCTTGGCCAGGTTCGCTGCTTCGGCCGCGACGTTGGCGTCCTTGATGGAAGATTCGGACGACGTCAAATTGGTGATTTGGGAATTGGCGAGGTTAGTGGCGTAATTGAGCAGGTTTTCGCCCGCGCCGACTTTGCCCTGGACAGTGCCCAAGGTGGTGATGGCAGACTGAATCGCCGTCAGCGCAGTGGCTGCGTCACCGGCGTTGAGAACATCGGAAGTGCTCAAGCCGAGACCCAGGGAATCCACGCCGTTTCCACCGGCGCCGCCGTTGCTGGTCAGATCGATGGTGACCTGGTCGTCGGTCGCGGTGTTGGCATCGCCGCCGCCGATGAACACGGCCAACGGAGTGGTGTTGTACTGCGACGCACCAATCGTGCCGCTGGTGGTTACGGTACCCAATCCGCCCGAAGCCGTTGTGCTCGCCAGTCCGATATTGCCGGCCTGGCGCGTGATTTCCGTCAGCACCGATTGAAATTCGTTGTTCAACGTGGTGTAGCTGCCGGAGAACGTTCCGCTCGCACCCTCAGTAGCCAGGGTTTCCAAACGATCCAGCAGGTTAGAAATGTTGCTTAATCCGCCATCCATGGTTTGCAGAATGCTGCTGCCATTGGCGGCGTTGATAACGCCCTGTTGCAGTTCCGCAACTTCGGCCTGCAATCCATTCGCGACGGCGAGACCGGCGGCATCATCACCCGAGTTGTTGATGCGATAGCCGGACGTTAATTGCTCAATGGTGTTGCTTTCGAAGTTGTCATTGGTATTGAGTTGTTCTTGCGCGAACAGCGACGTGACGTTAGTTTGAAGTGAGATCATATATATCCTCTTTCGTCCTTTACTCGGCTCTCGCCGGTTTCACGCCATTGTCGAGCGTGCAGTACTCTTGTCGATAACCCTGCCGGATTTTTCAAGGTTTTTTTGGTTTTTTTGCACTGTGGCCGGATACCGTCGAAAGATCGACACCGCCCGTACAGGAAAGGCAGTAGAGAGCTAACCGTTTCAGGGCTTGTGCGGGTCATACGGGCTGGGTTTAGAGGCCGCTTCATCCGGCCTCACTTTCAAAGCATTCATGATGACGATGTCCACGCGGCGGTTTCGCGCGCGGCCTTCCGGCGTGTCATTGGAATCGATGGGAAAGGTATCGGCGCGGCCGACCACCGAGAACCGCTCGATCGGCAGTTGGAAGTTTCCGCACAGTGTTTCGAGCACCGCAATGGAGCGCGCGCAGGATAATTCCCAATTGCTTTTGAAGCGCGTATTGTGAATCGGAATCGAGTCCGTGTGGCCTTCCAGCTGAATAGAATTGGGAAGGTCGCGGATGACCTCGGCCATCTTTTGCATGGCGGGCAGCGTGGATGGATCGAGCGCGTCCTCACCCGATGGAAAGAAAGCGGACTGGCGCAAGCTGATCACCAGGCCGCGCGGCTCGAGACGGATCTCGATCTTGCCTTCGCGTACTTCTTTTTCGAGCTCTTTGTTCAGTCGAGCGAGCGACGGCATGAGTTCGACCACCTCTTCGGCCGGCGCCTCGTGAGTGCCGCGCTGCACACCGCCAGGGCCTTTCATCATCGCGTTGCCTTGTCCCTTGTCGTCCACCGTACCGCCGAGCACTTTCGCGACAGCCGGCGGGATGCTGACGGATCCCCCGTTGTCGAGCGCCTTCTGCACGGCTTCAGAAACTTGTTTGGCGCGCGCTTTGTCGGTCTGCGAAGAGGCAAACATCACGACGAAGAATGCAAACAGGAGCGTGATGAAGTCGGCGTAGGAGACCAGCCAGCGCTCGTGATTTTCAGGCTCGTGAGAGTCGTGCTTTTTCGCCATGGCGTCGCGCTTTTCCGGGCGTGGTCTAGCCCTCGGCGGCGGCGGCACGCGCGGCTCCCCGCACAGAGCTGTCTTTTGCAGGCTTGCCGGACTGGCCCTCCGCGAACGCTTCCAGCTTTACGCGGATCAGTTTCGGGTTCATGCCTTCGACGATGCTGCAGACGCCTTCGAGCATGAGTTCCTTCACGTGCAGGCTATCCCGCAAACGCGCTTTGATTTTGTTGCCGGCGGGCAGAAAAAACAGGTTAGCGGAAGCCACGCCGTATACGGTGGCTACGAATGCCACGGCGATTCCGCGGCCGACCTCTTCGATATTTTCCAGATGCTTCATCACCTGAATCAAGCCCAGCACTGCTCCGATGATTCCGATGGTGGGTGCATATCCGCCCGCCGATTCGTACACCTTGGCGATGGCCTCGCCACCGCGCTGCCGCATGGCAAGATCCAGCTCCATCATGGCTCGTAGTTCCTGTAGGTCCGTACCGTCGACGCTTAATGAGAGGGCTTTGCGCAGGAACGGGTCGGCGATGTTGGGAAGATCGGCTTCGAGCGACATGATGCTGTTCTTGCGCGCCTTGGTGGCGTAGGCGATGATCTCTTCAATCACTTCCTGGGGATCTTCTTCTTCCTCGAAAAAGACGTTGCCCAGATATTTCGCCGCGCGGATGAGCGTCTTCAAAGGCGTGGTCACCATTACGGCGCCGATGGTGCCGCCGAGCACGATCATGAGCGCGGTGACTTGGGCGATATCGGTGAGCTTGCCGCCCTCGATCACCAAGCCGCCCAGGATGCAGCCGGCGGCGAGCAGCAGTCCGCCAAGGGTGGCGAAGTCGGGGCGAGTGGATGGTTTCTTAGATGCCATGCGGTTCCTTGTGTACCGGCTCCCTTACGGTCGCGGCTCGGTCAGTCACGGCTCGGTTGGTCGCGGTTCGGTTAGCGCGCAAGCACAGCTCCATCGGACTGCGGGGCGGACTTCATCGGGCAATTCGCTCCCGCCATAATCGCCCTGCGGAATTCCAGGACCTTCTCGATAATTTCCTCGGCGGACTCGAGCACCAGGAACTTCTGGCCATTGGTCAGAGCCACCACCGTATCGGCAGCGCCTTCGACGTGCTCGATAAGATCCGCGTTGACGATGAGTGGAACGCGGTTCAGCCTGGTCAGCTTGATCATATTCTAGATATAGCGGCTCACTCATCTATCGTCACCTCCAGGGCAAACGTTTACGACTTATTTGGGGGGTGGCCGGCGGTTAAGTGGCGGACAATAAAGTGTTTGAGCACCTCAGCCGATGCTAGGAGAAGGTTTAGCCTCAATCATGGAATCGAATTGGACCAAGGCCGAGTTCAGGACGAAGGGCAAGCTGCAGGGCGTGCCGGGCGAGCTGGTGCGCCTGGCCAACGAAACCCTGTCGCGTGAGCTGACAATCAACCTTTCGGCTTTTCTGCGGACCTCGATCACCGCGGCGTACCTGGGCGGAGGCGAGATACCGTACGGCGAATTTCCGGTGAGCGAGATCCAATGTTTCGGCTCGGCGCTGGCGCGTCCGGACGACCGGAAGCTGCTGGTGGTAATGCAGCATTCAGTGCTGCTGCCGTTAGTCGGCATCGCCTTAGGAGCCAAAGCCGGCACGTTCGGAACCGAGGAACGTAAGCCCACCGAGATCGAGTTGCAGGTGGTCAGTCTGCTGTATCGGTTGATTTTATCGGATGCGTACCGGAATTGGGCAACGCTGACGCAGTTGCCGCTGGAGACAGTATCGCTGGAATTCGACCCAGCGCCCGCGCGGATTCTAGCGCCGACCGAGCCGGTTTTCGCGGCTCGTTTCGAAATTACGGTGGGAGAGCAGACCGGGCAACTTACCCTTCTGACGCCGCCGGAGCTGTTTGCAACCGTGCTGGCGGAGGATGAAGAGCCGGCACATCGCGAGCAGCCGGAGCCGGCATCGGTGGATGCCACCATGGAGATGCTGATGGCGGGGCAAGTGGCGGTCAGCGTCTGGTTGGACGGAGCGCAAATGCGGTTGGGAGATCTCTTGCGGCTCCAGGAAGGGCAAATCGTGCGGCTAGACCATCCGGTGGAGCGCCGCGCGGTGTGCGCGCTCAACGGCCAAACCAACTTCAGTGGGCAGATTGTCAGCACCGGGCAGCGCCGGGCTTTCCAAGTGGAAGAGTTTATTCGCTGATTCAAAGCCCGACACAGGCCGGCTGAGCCAGGTGCTCGAGAAGCCGCACTGCGCCGGTGTGCGATCGCGGCCCGTTTTCGATGGATTCCACAGCGCCCCTTAAGGCTTCCCGGCGCTCCATCTCGAAAGTGCTGCAACCTTCCGTTTGGGCAGTAAGCCGTCGTGCGTTCTGCATCGCATATTCGAGACTGTCACCGTGGCCGCTTTTCCAGGCGACTAAGATCCACCCGGCGATTTGCGATACACCTTCGTAGTGAGCTGGTTTGGGCTGCGGCATGTGATCATATCGAAGATCCGGCGGCGAGATTGAAAAAAACTGGGCGGGAAAAAGTACTTAGGAGACGGCTAGTCCGTCTCCCTTACGGTCGCGCCTCGGTAAATGGCGGTCGCGGTTTGATACTAAACAAAAAAACGGCGGCGGGGGCCAAACTGCACCCTCCCGCCGCCGGCTGGAACCAGGAAACTGGCCGGTAGCCTGGTTAGTTAATTGCCACTGTCACACCGGTCTGGCTGCTCACAGCGGCAGTGCCCGTGCCCACTGTGACCACCACCGGAAGGTCACCGGAGGTCGCTTTGGTAGGAACGGTGGCGTTGATTTGATACAGGCCGGTAACAGAACCGGATACCCAGCCTGCATAGGTGACGGTAGCAGCCGCGCCACCGATCGTGACGGACGGCGAAGTGGTGAAGCAAGGAGGCAGCGTGTTGGTATCGAGGTCGGTGCCGTTGAGGATCGCACCGTCGAGAGTGGTGAGCGATGCGGCGGTCTCGTAGTTAGCCACCGAAACGCAGGAGGTGGGGAACTTCGCCGCGGATTTGCCAACCGCGTCGGCGCCCGTGCTGTTGGGAGCGCCCAGACCAGAGGCATAGATGATCACGGTGCTTCCCGGCTTGGCCATGTTGCCATCGCTGTTGACCGAGAAGTCCGAGTTGAGGATCGCGCCCTGCCCCTCACCAGATGAGGACACAGTGAAGAGTCCAGGATTTGCCGCCGCCGGAGTGGCGAGGTAAGGCTGGCTGGAACTGACGCTGTAAGTGACGACGAATTGCAGCCCGGTGATGCCCGTGCCAATGACTTCGGCAGGGACGATCATGTTGATCTGATCGTTGCTGGCGAACAGCAGCGGGGCGTTTGCGAGCAACGTGCTGCCATCCTGCTTGTAGACGGCAACCGAGAGCGCATGGCTATTGGTGGTGAGACTGGTCGGATAGACTCCGCTGGTTGGCGTCGCGACAACCGGGGTACCGGCGGTCGGTCCAAAGTTGGCGCCCCACACGGTGACCATCTCATAGGGTGCGAACTTCGGCGTCGCACCAGCAGCGGGCGCTATCACGGCCGCGCCATCGGTGATGGCATCGATGATCGGGTTGGTGGTAACGGTAAGGGTTGCCGCAGCCGCAGCTTCAGATGCGATGCTGTTTAGGATGGTGATATTGACGGGTTGGGCCACGCTCAGGATCCCGACGCTATTCACGTCGTCCCAAGGAATCGTCAGGATCATCGTGTTGGGATTCACATAAGTCACGGCGCCATGAATCGCTGTGGCATCTGAAGACTTGACCGTCGTCAGGGCGGTTGCCGCCACTGCTCCGTAGGCGATCTTTACAACCGTCGGATCCGTATAGCCACCGCCGGCGGTAGCATAACCGGTGTAGCTCGTGCCGTTGGGCGGATAGAAGCCAGAGCCTGTGATCACAACCGACAAACTGCCGGTACTTTGCTCGGGTGTGTAAACCGGGTAGATCGGATTAACACTGCTGACAGCCGCAATCGCTTCGGTAACAGTGATCGTAACGTTGATCTGGATCGTCGTGGGACCACTTCCGTAGCCGACGGTGATCTGGCCCGCCAGTTGGTCGCCGACATTCGAGTTCTTGAGCACATCGTTCAAGAAAGCGACGTTGAGCGTGCTTCCGTAGTCATACGCGATGCCACTGGTTACCGGGAGTTGAATCCAGTTCGCGGCGCCCGTCGGGGTGGTGATGCTGGAAGTCACCGTGTATGCGGTTGGAGAGTCGCTGGACAGAATAGTCAAGGGCAGCGTGGGATACGCGCTACCGTACTGCCAGGTCAGAGCGATGGTGGCGTTGTTAGCTTCCGGAGTGCCGTTGTACTGGACGCTGACCGATGAGGCGGTGTCCGCTACGGCGAGGGTGACCGGGATCACCAGATCCTGATAGCCTGCGATGCGCACGTGAACCGGGGCGGTATAAACGCCCGCGTTCAACACGCCGGCTGCCGAGCTTGCGATGAAATTGACCACTTCAGCGGGTCCGGGACTGGCAGGCACAATCGTGTTTCCGCTCGAGCTGTAGCTCAACCAAACAGGCACGGTGCTCGGGTCGATGGAGAAAAGGTCGGCACCCGTGGGAATTGTCAACGTAACATTGGTCCCAGAGCCAACCGGGCCGCCGCCACTTCCTAACTGATATTGAATCGATACGGACGTCGGGGCAGCGGTGGCTGGCGAGACCGGCTCCGTCTGTGCCTGCGCCAAGCCCGCACACAATAGGAGCGCGGACGAGGCGAGGAGAATCTTATTGGCAGAAAACTTAAACATGTACTGAATCCTTTCCAAGATCGTGTGTACGGCGTTACCCTCGCTGCTGTTGATCATCCGCTTGGGTACGTTATCCTATCGCCAGTTCAGTGGAAGGATTGAACGTATTTTTCTAAAATTCTTGACAATTGGCACCGCAATGGCGGAGGTACTGGGGCACGACGGCACGCGATTGCGGGTAAGCAGAATAGGCGCGTAGCATGCGAGCCAGGTGCGCT
The DNA here is from genome assembly GCA_035486995.1 of Bryobacteraceae bacterium. Classification (GTDB taxonomy): domain Bacteria; phylum Acidobacteriota; class Terriglobia; order Bryobacterales; family Bryobacteraceae; genus Palsa-89. The sequence goes on along the minus strand of DATHMO010000050.1, from coordinate 16,056 downwards.
AGGTGAACCGCCGGAGTTAGCTGACAGGCAAATAATCGAACAGCGATGTGGTGGGCATGTGCGCCTGGGCAGCCATCGCGGCATCGAGAGCTGTGGAGTCTTGCGTCACTTGGACTGCAAGAGTGGTGGCGTCGGCGTCCTGCAGAGTGCTGAGCTGAGTTTCATCCTGAGTCTGAAACTTTTGCGCCAGGGTGAGCGAAGACGTGATTTGATTTTCGGCAGCGCCATAGAATCCGGTTGAATTGTTTACATAGCTGGCGGCGCCCTGGAGGGTGTTGACGGCTTGCGTGATGTTTCCTGGAACTCCGCTCTGGAGCGCCAGCACCAAACCATTGAGAGCCGCGAAGGCATTGTTGGCGGTGGGATTGTCGCTCGCGTCGCGCTGGTCGAACAGGTCTTGCGCAGTCATCGATACCGGGAACGTTACGCCCGAGGGGCCGGCCACCTGCAACGTCGACTGTTGCGGTGTGATGAGGCGATCGACGCCCGTGGGACTGGCAGTATCCACCTGATACGGCGGTGTTGCGCTGGCGTCGCCGCTAAAGACGTACACTCCGCCGACTTCGGTGTTGGCTATGGCAACCAATTGCGACTCGATTCCCTGCACCTGGCTGGCGAGTATCTGCTGTGAGCTGCTGGAAGAGGTGTTGCTGGCGGCTTGCGTTCCGAGTGAAACCGCTTCGTTGAGCAACGAAATCGCGCTTTGAACGCCCGAATCCGCGGCTTGCACCTGGCCCTGGATGGCGGTCAGGTTCTGGATGGTTTGATTATCCTGCCCCAGCTCGGAGCGCGTCACGAAAATATCTTGGACCGACTGCGGGGCATCGGAAGCCTGGTTGACCTTGTAGCCGCTGGAAAGCTGCTCGTCAGCCTGGCCCAAATTATCCTGCAGAATACTGATCGACGCCAGGAATTGGTTGTTTGCCGCGCTCAAGCCGTTGATCATAAAATCTCCTTCGTCATCCGAGCTACACCGTTATGTAGGAATCATGTTCATGAGCGATGTCAGGGTATCGTTGATCTCTGTGACCACTTTGCCGACTGCATCGTAAGAGCTCTGCAGTTGAACCAGACGGATGGCTTCTTCGTCGAGCGACACTCCCGAAACCTGTTGCTGCAGGCTCTTGGCTTGCGCCACCAACGCTGTTTGCGCTGTGACACCTGTGTTCGCGTTGTTGACCGCGTTTCCAACCGCCGAAACCAGGGAGCCGAAGTACTGCGTGAATCCTTGGCCGTCCAGCGGGCCGGGGGTGCTGGAGTCCAATCCTGCCAGGGTGAGCGCCTCGCCGTTGGCGGTGTAGGGCGGACCGGCGCTGGCGGCCGCGAGTTGAGAACCGGTAATGGTGGAACTGACGGCCAAGGTGGAGGCGATACCCGCGGGCGAGCTCGAGTTGTAGGTGAATAGCGGGCTTCCTGCTTGATAGGGCGGCGCACTGCTGGTGGTACCTTGCGCGAGCGCGTTGTTGATGGTGTCGGCAAGACCCTGCGCCAGAGTGTTCAACCCACCCACCTGTTGCCCGCCGCCAATGAGGGAAGGCAGCAACGTGTTCCGAGCGTTGAGGAGTCCAGCGAGGCTGCCGGATGTGATCTGGCTGGTAATGTCGTTGCCGTTGCTATCAAAGATGCTGATGTTGGGCGCAGCGCCCGGATTTCCAGCGTTGGAAGCGGTATCGTTGCCGGCCGAGACCGCGTTGACCTGGGTGCCTTCCACCAGCGGCGTCTGGCCGCCCAGTAATACCGTAACCATTCCTCCGTTGCCTGGGATCACCGTCACGTTTGCCAGGCTGGAGAGATTTTCGAGGGTGCTCTCCAGCTGCGCACTCAGTCCGGCGTTGGGCGTGGAGTTCTGCGCCATGGACTCGTTATACGACTGGACCGCGGCGGCATCCTGGTTGATCTGGGTAACGGTGGTTTGGATATCGTTGGTGGCATCGGTCTGGATTTGGCCAAGCTGAACCGCGGCTTGCTGGAAGGCAGTGGCGGTTTGCTGGGCGGCGTCGATCACGGCCGTTTGGTAATTCGCATTATTCGGCTGGGTGCTCCATTGAGAAAAGCTCTGGAACAGCTGATTCAACGCGGAAGGAATCGGGCTGCTGGAGGACACATCGAAGACGTTCTGCAGGGGCGCCAGCGTGGTCTGGAGCTGCTGATACATGCCTTGCAGCGAGAGTTGCTGCTGGACCGCTGTATCGGCGTAGGAATCGCGCGTATCCTGGGTGACTTCCTTGACGCCGCCCGCAAGCCCGGTGCCAGTCTGAAAGGGCTGCGAGAGCATCTGGGGCAGCTGGTCGGCATAGCCAGGACTGTTGGCGTTGGTGACATTGTTCTCTGTGACGTCCATGGCTTGCTCGAACGCCAAAAGCGACTGTCCAGCCGAAGTCAATGCGGTGAAGAGGCTGCCCATGGTTATCCTTCCACGCTCAATTTCTTGACCAGCACCAAAGGCGCTGCCTGGCCGCGATTGGTGTATCCACCGCGACGGGAACGGACCGCCAGCAGCCAGCCGGAAAACATTTTGTCAGCTTCGGCGAAATAGCGCGCGAGAACGGCCACTTCGTCTTGCAGCTCTTCGACACCAGAGCGAAATTCCTGATCCGGTTTAGAACCGTTTTGCCGCAAGATCGCCGCCACGCAACCCAACTGCACTTCGACGTCGCGGAGCAGCGCGGCGGATTCATCGGCCGCTTCCATGGACGGCTTAGAGAGCAGTCGTTTGACTTGGCGCATGCGTTGCCGCGCGGCTTGGAGGCACTCACGGGCATCGCCGCCATATTCGATTGTCGTCTCCATAGCGGTCCTGAACGCCGGCGGGTTAGTCTCCAGCGATGTGGGCGCTGATCAAGGCGCTGCTGACTTCTTGAGCGGAGGGGTTGTATTGATTACTCTGGACCAGCGCTTTCAACTGCTGGACGCGAGCGGCACGGGCATCCGATCCGGCGCTGAGCGCCTGTTGGACGAGGCTTGATGAACTGGTGAGCGAAATAGAGTCGGCACCGGAAGTGGCGCCACTGGCACCGGAGGCTTGGGACCCTGCGACGTCTGTAGTACGCGCCGAAGCGGTGGTCTGGTCGAGGTTTAAGCGGGAAGCGCCCGGGGCTTCATTGTTATTGACGATCATGGCTTCCTCCCTTGTCGGGGTTCTGTATCGAACATTTTCCCGGCATATTTAAACTTTTTCCAGCGCGTCGGCATCGGCCGGCGACAATTGGACATCCTGATAGTGCCGCATGACGATACGGTGGACCTTCACCAGCAAATCTACTTCGCCCTGCGGGAGCCGGAGAGATCCTGCGATTCGCTCGGGCGACTGACCCAGGCGATGCATTTTCAAAACCTTGCTGCGTAACGTACTGTTCACTCCGCTGGCGTTGGCTGGGGCCGTACCGGGAAGAAGGGATTGACTTGGCTCCTCGATATCCTGCAGTTTGTTTTTCAGTTCCGCGATTTCGGCCGCGAGCCGGGCGGTTTCCGATTGCAGAATGAACTCCTGCTTGCGGGCGCCTCCATGGAGCTCGCGTACGCGCTGGCTCAGGGTGAAGAGAATTCCCAACACGAGAGTCAGATTCGCGACAACGGTGAGATAGGGAAGCAAAGTTAGCAACATTGTTACCTCAGTTTGTCGGAGAGGCTGAGCAGATCGGATGCTCCCTCTTCGGCCTCCGACTTTTCGCCGCGCGACGCAATCTTGGTGATGCGCACGCCATAATTTCCGGACACTACGACCACTTCGCCGTGGGCGATGACGCGATCGTTGACCATGATCTCTACCGGGTCGTCCGGCGAGCAGTCGAGTTCAACAACGGCTCCGTTTCCAAGCTCGGCGATATCGCGCAGACAGAGTTGGGTGCGGCCTAATAGCACGCGGATGGGCAACTTCACGCCCATGAGTAATGGGGCAGCGCTGGCCTGGTTCGAAGCTTGGACCGAAGACGGGCGCGCCGCGGACGTACCGGCGTTGATCTGCTCCTGATCTTCACCCGTAGCCAGAGGGTCTTGTGTGCTTTGTTCCTGGTCGCTCATTAGAGGATTCCTCGCGTGGCCGGCCACTTCTTGATGACGTATGCGCGCAGCCGCAATACTGCTTGCGATTTGAGTTGGCAGACGCGCGTGGTATGGATGCCCAGGATTTCCGCGATTTCGTGCAGGTTCTGTTCTTCCTTGAAGTACAGCGTGAGAATGGTGCGCTCGAGCCGCGGCATTTTGTTGACAGCGTCGGCCAGAAGTTTCTCAAGCTCGGCGCGTTCGAGAATGCGGGCTGGAAGATTTTCCTCGTCCTGGGCGACGTAGCGAAGCAGTTTGCTTTCGGTGAATCCGTCGGCGATTTCGTCGAGGCTGCCCAGACTGATGCCACGCAATTCGGCCAGCAGGTCCTGATACTCGGCCAGAGGAATGTTCAGCTCAACCGCGATCTCTTCTTCGCCAGGCACGCGCTGCAGGCGTTGTTCGGCGGCCGCGATGGCAGCTTCGATTTCCTTCAACCGTTTGCGCTTGTGTACGGGCACGCCGTCCAGGCCGCGAATACTATCGAGAATCGCGCCGCGGATACGGTGTTCGGCGTAGGTCTTGAGCTTCACGTTGAACTTGGCGTCGTAGCTGTCGACGGCGTTGATCAAACCGATGACGCCGGCCGAGACGAGGTCATCCAGACCGACGGCGCCGCCGATTTTTTCGTGAATACGCATGGCGACCCAGCGCACGTGAGGCAGATTTTCCAGGATCAGGCGCTCGCGCTCATCCGGCTCCAGGGCAGGAGAGGATGCGTAATAGGACGCGTTCGCTAATAGATTGGAAGCCATTTATGCCGCTGAAACGGCCTCCTCGGTTTCCCGCCGGAACACGGACGCGAGCAGCGCGGGTGCGCTCGCCGGTTCCAGATCTTCAGGAATATTCTGGCCACTCGCGAAAAACGAAAGCGGCTTGTCCGCTTCTAGTGCCGTGGAGACGATGGCGCCCTGCGAATCCGTTTCATCAAGCTTGGTGAAAAGCAGATAGTCGGGCTGGAACGCAGCGTAGTCGCGAATGGCGCGCGCCATGCTCTCGCGTTTCATGGAGGCGGGCAGCACCAGGTGCACTTGCTTATTTGGAGTGCGTTCAAGACAGCCTGCGATTTCCTTCACCTGCGCGATTTCCGACGGACTGTAACCGGGGGTGTCAACCAAGACGACACTCTTGATGCGGGATTCTTCCACCGCGCCGGCGAATTCTTGTACGGAATTGACCGCCGTGAATCCGACGCCGATGATTCCGGCGAAGCTCCGCAGTTTCTCGTGCGCGGCAACGCGGTAGGGATCTATCGAGAGGATTCGAAGAGACAGCCGATTGGCCAAGCCTTCGCGAATCGCGAGTTTGATGAGCGTGGTGGTTTTGCCAGCTCCGGCTGGGCCGATGAAGACGATCACCTTACCGGTTTCGAGCGTTTGCTCGGGAAGATTCGGGGCGAAGCGCAGTCTTTTCGCGACCAGCTCGGCGGCGTAGGATTGCAAAGACAGCGCCGGGGACGACGAACCGAGCGAAAGTTGATCGCGCACCTGAACAGCGGCCGCGACTACATCGCGGGCGACGTTACGAGACAGGTCGAGCGAGACGAGTTGGCTGAATAGCTCCTCGGCATCGGGCGTGGCTTGCTCTGGGGATCGGGGCCCTTGCAGCGTACTCTTGATTTCCTGTAATTGCGCGCGCAGGTTTTGCAGTTCGCCGGAAAGATCCGCGGAGGGCGCGGCTGCGCGAGGTTTGCTGCCCTTCGCGCTGGTGGACTGGAGACCGAACACGACTTCGTAAGCGCCCAGATTGCGCGCCTCAGGTGACGAGCGGCGCGAGGTGATCAGCATGGCATCCGGGCCAAGCTCCTGCCGAGCCTCTTGAATGGCCTGTTCGACGGACGCGGCGAAGAACGATTTAATTCGCATGGAAGCTGTGGTGTTTTCCGTCATTATCCAATCCAACCTAACGATTTCACTTTGATTTCCGGAGGCACCTCACTGTGCGAGAGGACGGTGACATCGGGGAACGCGGTTTCGAGCAGTTGCTTGACAAAGTAGCGAATGGATGGGTTCACCAGCACCACGGCCGACGAATCGGGCCGCTCGAGTTTGCGGGTGATGCGTCCCACCATATCGCGGGCGGCTTGCGGCGCGAGGCCGAGGACGCTGTTGTGCTCGCTGTGTTCGACTACCGCTTCGACGGCGTGCTCGGCGGCGGGCTCAACCAAATAGGCGGCCAACTCGCTCTGCTGATTCACGTGCGAGCTGATAATGGCCCGGCGAATTCCTTGCCGCACGTACTCCGTGAGCAGCACCGGGTTCTTCGTCATTTGGGCTCCTTCGCTCAAAGCCTCCAGGATAGTTACGGAGTCACGAATCGGGACCCGTTCCCGGAGGAGATTTTGAAGCACTCTCTGGATCACCGAAAGCGATAGCATTTTTGGAACCAAATCCTCGACGACCTTGGGATTGGACTGGGCAACGCGATCGCAGAAGTTTTTGGTGTCCTGCCGGCTGAACAATTCGTGGGCGTGCCGTCGCACAACCTCGGAAAGATGCGTTCCCATGACGCTGACGTCGTCGACCACGGTGTAGCCGCGGCTGCGGGCGAACGAAGCGCGATCGGCGGGAATCCATAACGCCGCGAGATGAAAAGCCGGGTCCTTGGTAGGCGTGCCTTGAACGCTGCCATCTACACCAGCGCTTGGAATGGCCAGTTCCTGGCCCGGCGGCATCTCGAAGCGGCCCATTTCCACGCCTTTGATGAACAGTGTGTATTCGCGCGCGCGCAGCGATACGTTGTCGTTGACCTTCACGGGCGGCATGAAGTAACCGAGCTGCGAAGCAAGGTTTTTGCGGATGCCGGAGATGCGTTGCAACAGACGCGAGTTCGGGCCGCCTTCGACGAGCTTCACGAGGCCGAGCCCGACTTCCACCGTCAGCGGATCCACTTGGAGCAGAGCTTCGACATTTTCCTTTGCCGGTTTTTCGTCGGCTTCCGTCGAGGTTTTGACGGAAGCGTCATTTTTCCGACGCATATTCCATGCGATGAAACCGAGTCCGCCGCCCAAAGCGAGAAATGGAATGGTAGGCAATCCGGGGAAGAGCGATAGCGCGACCAGCACGCCAGCTGCAAGCAGCAACGGCTCCGATTTGCCGAAGACCTGCGCTTGGACCTGCGCGCCGAGCCGCGAGTCGGAACTGGCGCGGGTGACGATCAAGCCGCCCGAAATGGAAATCATGAGCGCGGGAATCACAGTGACCAAGCCGTCGCCGATGGTGAGAACGGTGTAGGTTTGAATCGCGGCGCCGAGATCCATCTTGTGCTGCAGGACGCCGATCAGGAACCCGGCGATGATGTTCACGCCGGTGATGATGATGCTGGCGATGGCATCGCGTTGCGTGAAGCGTGACGCACCGTCCATGGCTCCGTAGAATTCGGCTTCACTGCTTAGCTCGCGGCGGCGGCGGCGCGCCTCGGTCTCATCGATAAGTCCACCGTTCAGATCGGCATCGATGGACATCTGCTTGCCGGGCATCGCATCCAACGTGAAACGGGCGGTGACTTCGGAAATGCGCACCGAACCGTGGTTGATGACGACGTATTGAATCGCAATGAGGACGCAAAAGATGACGGCGCCGATGATGTAGTTGCCGCCCACGACGAAGCTTCCGAAGGCTTCGATGACGTGGCCCGCCGCGGAAGTTCCGGTATTTCCATTGAGCAGAATGAGGCGCGACGAAGACACGTTAAGCGCGAGACGGAACAGGGTGAGCAGCAGCAGCACGGTGGGAAAGACGCTGAACTCGACAGGCCGACCGATGTACATGGCCACCATCATCACGATGACCGACATCATGAGATCCAGCACGATCAAGACATCCAGCAGAAATCTAGGTAGCGGCGTGATGAGCGCGATGACGATGAGGAGAACCGCGATGGGGACGCCGAGTTCGCCCACGCTGGACAGGCCAACGGCGGCAACTTTAGCTGCGCCTACAGGATTGGAGGCCGGCGCCGGACTTCTGTTGGCACGCGCTTGAGCCATGGACTGCTATGCACACACTTCCAAAGACTTGAACTTCGAGAGCAGCGTGGTACGTTTCATATGAAGCATGCTGGCGGCGCGCGCTTTGTTACCGCCTGATTTCGCCAGCGCCCGTTCGAGCAGCCGCCGCTCGATGCCGGTCATGAGTTCTTCAAAGTTGATCCCGGACTCCGGCACATCGAGTGACGAGAGCGAGCCGAATTCGGATGGCCGAATCTCCGCGGGAAGATCGAAGTCGCCTGGATAGAGAATGGAACGAGCCCCGCTGAGGGCGGCCGCCGACTCCAGAGCATGTTCCAGTTGGCGCACGTTGCCGGGCCACGAATATTTCAAGAACATTTCCATGGCCTGCGCTGAAATATGTTTCTTCCAGGCAGGTTCGTGCTCGGCGACTTTATCGAGGAAGTGCGCGGCGAGCTCGGGAATATCGGATGGATGCTCACGAAGCGCCGGCATACGGAGAGCAACCACGTTCAGGCGGTAGTACAGATCCTCGCGAAAACGCCGGTTCGCAACCGCTTCGAGCAGGTTCACGTTGGATGCAGCGATGACTCGTACGTCGATGGGAATCGGTTCGGAACTGCCGATGCGCTGGATCTCGCGTTCCTGCAAAACGCGCAGCAGCTTGGCTTGCAGCGGCAGCGGCATTTCGCCAATTTCGTCGAGAAAGATGGTGCCGCGATGGGCTTGCTCGAATAATCCGACACGTGCATTGACCGCGCCCGTGAAGGCTCCTTTGGTGTGGCCAAAGAGCTCGGCTTCGAGCAGATGGTCCGGAAGAGCGGCGCAATTCACAGCGACCATTCTGGACGCGGATCGGTTGCTGGCCATGTGCAGAGCGCGCGCGGCCACTTCCTTGCCCGTGCCGGTTTCTCCGGTAATCAGTACGGTGGAGCGCCGGTTACCGACTAACTCGACAATTTCAATTACTTCGCGCATGCCACTGCTGGATCCGACGAGTAAGTCGCGCCAACTGCGAGTTTGTTGGGGACTCACTGCATTCGATTTGACCCCGTGGTGGCGTATGGCGACGGCCAGGAGTTCACAAAGCTCTTCCGGTTTGACCGGATGCCCTACATACTGGAAAGCGCCACGCTGGGTTAAGTCGTGGGCCCGCGAAACCGCGCCGGTCGGTTCATAAATAACAATGGGCACTTTACAACCCTGTTCGTGAATCTGGCGAAGCACTTCAGGACCGGAATATCCGGCGATCGGTAAATGCACGAGCACGGCTTCGATGGGATTGGCCTTCAGCGAATGAAAGGCGTCCGGAAGGTTCGCTGCAAACAGTACCTGGAGCTTCTCAGGACCATCCTTGACGAATACGTGCTGCGTACCAGTTGCGCTTTCGTCAATCCAAAGTACAGTGTTCACACTAAACGCTCCACTCCCAAACTGAGTTAGTCATCTGACTTAGCCTTGTGGTTACAAGATCGGAGGTTCAGAGAGAAGACTTGAGGTGCGCGAGGGCTTTCTTTAGCAGTTTCCGTGATTCTTTAACATTTATTATGCGGGTAACGCCGGTACCCGCAAATGGGGGTGACAGAATATGTAAACAACCCTACCGGATGAGCGATACGTAAGTCGGCAGGAAATTGCAATGACGCCTTCGGACATTCGGAAAGAGTACATTTCGAGCCGCGTGTCGGCAGCCACCCCGATGGAACTGACTCGCATGCTGTACGAAGGTGCGATTCAATCGGTGCAGGAGGCGGTTGCGGCGCATCGGTTGGGAGACTTGATCGCACGTGGCAACGCGGTGACCAAAGCCGTGGAGATCCTGGGCGAACTCCGATTCTCGCTCCGGCGCGAGGTGAATCCGCAATACTGCGATACCTTGGCGGGGCTGTACGGTTACTTGCAACGCCGATTGATTCAGGCGCATGCGGAAAAATCGGAGAGCATGCTGCGGGAAGTGCAGGCACTGATCCAGACTCTGCTGGATGGGTGGGTCGGAGCGATCGATAACGTCGAAGGCAAGCAGGGCGGGGAGCCAGAGAAAGCCGCGGAAGGTGCTGGTTCCAACTCGTCAACGGTCAACGCTTCAAATCCTTATTCACCGGAGCCGGAGACGTCTCAGAATCGGAGCTGGCAGTTTTAGCGTGGCCGCGCTCTAGATTGGCCGTCACCATTTTCGCGATGCCGAGTCCGCCGCGAGCCGCCATGGCTTGGGAGAATCCTTGCTCGGCCATGTCCATGACGAGCGATCCGCTCTGATCGTCCTTATCATCCTCGCCCAGCCATCCGCCGCCGGAGGATTCGCGGGCGGACCTCAACATCTGTCCGATCATGAGGGCCTCGAATTGTTTCGAGACTTCAGCGACCTTGTCGGGTTTATGGGACGATTCGCCAGCCAGCACCTGATGAAATGTCTCGGCGTCGGCGCCTGTAGCGGTTTTCAAGGGCTGCAACGCCGGGCCCGTTTTCAGGGGCTGCAAGGTTTGACTGCCCAGTAGCGCCGCCGGGTTTAGAAGAGGAATACCCATGCCCTTTATTAGATGACTTCGATCTCCGATTCCAGCGCTCCAGCGGCCCGCAGGCTTTGCAGAATCGCGATAATGTCGCGCGGCGTGGAACCGATAGAGCTAAGTGCGCGCACAAGTTCTTCGACCGTGGCGCCTTCCTTCAGCACCACATTGCGCGCCTTCTCTTCTTTCACTCCGACGGAAACTTGGGGCGTCACCGCGGTTGTGCCATTCGACAGAGGGCCGGGTTGAGAAACGTCGAAGATGGTCTGAATCTCCACCGTGAGATCGCCATGCATGACGGCGACGGGCGAAACGCGAACCTGCTTGCCCATCACGATGGTACCCGTGCGTTCGTTGATCACGACTTTGGATGGACGATCGGTCTCAACGGTCAACACTTCAAGCTGCGCTATGAATTCGGCGGTGTGCGTGGAAAAACCGGCGGGGATCGCGACGCTGACCAGTCCCGAGTTATCGGCATGCGCGATCGCCGGCGTATCCGGCGTGAAGTGATGATTAACGACTTCGGCGATGCGGGAGGCCGTGGTGAAATCGGCATCGTGAAGCTGGAGCCGGACCAGGCTGGTCGGCTCAATGGCGGGCGACGGGCGTTCGACGATGGCGCCTCCCGGCACGCGACCTACAGTGGGGTGGTTGACCACTTGCGTGTTGCCAGCGCCGCCGGCGATGAATCCACCGGTAACGACGGGGCCTTGCGCAACGGAATAAACTTTGCCGTCGATGCCGCGCAGGCTGGTCATCAGTAGCAGTCCGCCTTGCAGGCTGGCGGAATCGCCCATGGCCGCGACGGTGGCATCGATCTGCATTCCCGATTGCGCGAATGCCGGAAGCGTGGCGGTGACCATGACGGCCGCGGTGTTTTTCACCAGGATGAGCGTCGGATTAACGGTGACTCCCATTTCCTGAAGCATGTTGGCGAGGCTCTGCGCGGTGAACAATGTTTGCTGGCGATCACCAGTGCCCTTCAAGCCAACGACGATGCCGTAACCAATCAACTGATTCTCGCGGACGCCTTCGAGCGAGACCAGTTCCTTAAGCCGGGTGGCAGGGGCCTCGGCGGCGGACAGTTGCGTAAGCAGTCCAGCGATCAGGAAAAGTGGTGAGGAGCGCATGATTCGTGAAACCTAGAACGGTAGAATCCCGAGCAAAATACGGTACAGAATATTGGGGCGCCGGACGGAATCGCCGATGACACCCTTGCCGCTCACCTGAATTTCCATTTGTGCGATCTGGTTGGAGGAGATGCTATTGGTCGGAGTGAGGTCCACCGGCCGGATGACGCCTCGCACGGTGACAACTTGATTTTCCGAGCTTACCTGGACACGCTTCGTTCCCTCAATTACCAGGTAACCGTTCGGCAGCACGTGAGTGACGCGGGCACTCAGGTTGGCATTGAGAACGGCGCCGCGGCTAGTCTCGCCGGTTCCTTGGAGCTGGTTCTGTGTATTGGTGTTGAGGAGATTGGCGAGAGGTCCGGTGGTTTTTGTAACACCCGCGAGCTGAGCGATGTTACTTTGTGCCGTGGATTGGCGCTGGGTTTTTACATCTCCTGTGGCGACGGCCGAGAAAGTCTCACTTACAACGATAGTTACTAAGTCGTCGACGCGGCTGGCCCTCAGATCCATGCCCAGATTGGAGAACAGAGCATTCTGCGACCAAGTAGATCCCGGCGGCGGTGCGGCCTCGGGCGACTTATAGTCGCGATAAGCGTCGGTGATGTATTTATCGAGCGGCGAGGGCTCCGGCGGAGTCTGTGCCTTTTTCTTTTTCGGATCGGAAGCGGCACAGAGAGCGGCACAGATGAATAGTAGAGCAGCGATACGCAGTTTCATTGGGCACCCTTTGGCCAGGGGTTAATTTGGTCTTGTGGCGGCCAGGCCATCACCAATGCTTTGTCTTTTCCTTCCACTCGCCCACGAAAGATTTTTCCGCTATGAGGATTCTTCAGCGAGATCATGTCGCCTTGCCGTCCGGGGGTCTCAGCGAGGGCGGGCAGGTGCAGTTGGGCTGCGCCGGAGATGGCTGTCACGTCGACCAAGTCGCCGCGTTTGACTTGGAGCGGCTCTATCAAGTCGGAGCGGAAAATGGGGAGTCCCATGCGGATGGCGCGGCGCGGCATGCGTCCGACAACGTCTTCGAGATTGCGCGCGATGTCGTTGCGCAGCGGAAAGTCATCGTACGTTTCGATTCTCACTTGCTCGGGCGATACGGTCTGCCCTGGCTGAATCAACTGCGTGGCCACGACTCGCGTCATGGTTGAGGAAATTTTGACGCGCGCCCAAACCGAGAAAGTGCGCGACCCGTGATAGAGCACTTCGCCGCGCCAGGTGACAGGCGTATCGGGACCCGTGAGCGTGGAGGCCAACAGTCCCGAGATTGGAAAGTTTATTTTGCCCGCGGGCGCCTGATTTCTGCTGATGGCAAGCACATCGATGCGTGCGCCGGGAGATTGCAATGATTCACGGATCGCAGCACCGACGGAATCGTCTGTCAGAGTCTGGAGTTTCCATTCGAAACACACCTCGGTGTCTTTATCGACTGCCACGCCGTAGGGAGCACCGATTCGCTGGAGCTCGAGCGACTTGAAAACGCGGCGGGCGCCTGGTGTGGGGGAAAAACCGATGACCGTATCGCCAGGAATCTTGTTCATAAAGACCGGCAGCGTTTTCGCCAGGTCCTCACCGAGAATGCGATCGTTAGCGATCATTTCACAAGGTCCTGAGTGAGTAATCAAGCTGAAAATGAGAAACCATACGCTCATTGCTTGAGGTTGTTCACTTGTTGATACATGTCGTCGGCGGCTTTGACGACCTTCGAATTTGCTTCGTAGGCGCGCTGGCTGACGATCAGGTTCACGAATTCCTGAACGATGCTGACGTTGGATTGTTCGATGTACCCTTGCATCAATGTGCCGACTCCGTCCTGACCGCCGGGCGCGCCAATTACGGGAGCGCCAGACGCATCAGTTTGCTGGAAGAGGCTCTGTCCGATGCTGTTCAATCCCGAGGGGTTCACGAAGTTAGCAAGCTGAATCTGGCCGGCTTGTTGCGCCGCGGATTGCCCCGGGAGCGTGTAACTCACAGTTCCGTCGCTTCCTATCGTAAGAGAGAGAGCGTTGGGCGGAATCGTAATTGGCGGGTCAAGTAAGTTGCCGTTTGGATCTACTATCTGACCGGTATTATTCAAGTGGAACGTTCCGGCTTTGGTATAAGCCACCTGTCCGGATGCTTGAAGAACCTGGAAGAATCCGTTACCTTGAATTACTAAGTCGAGCGGATTGTCGGTCTCGGAAAAGTCGCCTTGCGTGAAGATGACTTCGTTGGAGACGGCGCGGGTTCCCAAACCCAACTGTAGCCCGGTAGGCACGACGGTCTGCTGGGTTGCGGCAGCACCCGGCTGAATCAGGTTCTGATACAAAAGGTCCTGAAACTGCGCGCGCCTGGATTTGAATCCGGCCGTGTTGGCATTCGCGATGTTGTTCGCGATGTTCTCCACGTTGGTTTGTTGCGCATTCATGCCGCTGGCGGCGCTAAACAGTGCTCGTATCATGTTTCGTTACCTTTCCCTCGGCTACACCTTCGCCACTTCTTCAATGGCCTTCTTACCCATGTCGTTGGAAATCGAAATGGCCTTCTGCATCATTTCGAACTGGCGCGACAGGCCCACGATGCGCACTGCTCCGTGCGATGCGCTGACGTTGGAGGCCTCTAGCTTTCCCTGAAAGACCTGCGTGCCGGTAGCATCCTCCGGGTCCTGCGCGGTGTTGTTTTGAAAATAGTTATTGCCTTGCTTGTTCAGTCCGGCCGTACCCGCGAATCCGGCTAATTTAATCCGCCCGAGCGAGGTGCCGTTCTGGCTGATTTCTCCATCGCGAGAAACTTCGAGTGGCCGCGAAGGATTCACCTTGAATGGCTGACCATTTTGTTGGAGCAGCGGATAACCATCATTCGTTACCATTTGTCCCTGCACATCGAAGCGGAAGTTTCCGTTGCGCGTGTACAGCGGTCCCGAGGGACCCTGCACTACAAAGAAGCCTTTGCCGGAAATACCTAAGTCGAGTGGGTTGTTGGTTGGCTCCAGGAGGCCCTGAGCAAAGTCGGTCCACTGATGATCGATGGTGGGAACGGCGGACGGACCCGATCCATCGTCACTGGCGGCCTCGGATGCGAAAACGGAATAGAACTCACCGTCGCTTTTGTAGCCGGCTGTTGAGGAATTGGCAAGATTGTTGGCAACCACGTCGAGCGACTGCATGCGCGAACGAATGCCGCCCGCCGCTAGTACACTGATCTGGTCCATAGAGCGACAAGGCACATTGCAAGTGCACGGCCAAAACGGAGGAATGAAGAAACTCTAGAACTTTGTTCAACAATCGCGATAAGAGGAGCGGGCGCTCTGGGCCGCGCCGCCGAATCCAAGTCGGTAATCGCCGAGTTCTCGACGCATTGATGCGCTAACGCACTGATAACTGGTGGCGGGCGCTGTGGTCTTGAACCTGCATAATCCGGCGCAATGACTGTTTCGATGCCGGCGCATGTCAGCACGAATGCGTCGGCAGTTTCTCTAGCACCGCTTGCAGGGCTGCGAAGCCCGAGCTCAGCAAAGACAATTCCATTCAAGAATGTACTGGATGGCTTCGAGACACAGGACGATGAAAATGTTCCGGACTCCGGAGAGCAGAAGGCAAATCCTCAAGGCACGGCGTCCAAGAAGGCGCTGCCGGATGCGACGCCCGAGCCATTTCGCGCCCCGCAGCACAACACATCACAATTCAACGCTTCGCAGTACAGCGCACCGCAGGAAAGCGTGCCACAAGTTCCGCTCTCGATCTTGCGCCCCGCAAAGG
Organism: Bryobacteraceae bacterium; assembly: GCA_035486995.1. GTDB lineage: Bacteria > Acidobacteriota > Terriglobia > Bryobacterales > Bryobacteraceae > Palsa-89. Next base: position 692 of record DATHMO010000050.1, on the reverse strand, counting down.
TAGTGATTGAAGTCGGGCAGCCAACCGAGGAAACGGCAAAGACCCAGCAGGACGCGCCGGCTCCAGAAAACTCGACGACGCTGGAACCCGCGTCGAGAGTGGTCGCGCATCCGTCGGCAGAAATGGTGGAGCCGGATAAAGCAGGATTGAGGCCGACCGGAAACGTGCAGCGGCTAGAGGTGAAGGGCTCAACAGTGCCGGTTTCGAGCCGTGTAACAGCACCGTCCACGGCGCGATTCGCGGTGAGCGAGCAGGGTGCGAAGTTATCCACTAGTTCCGCCGCGGAGGAGAAATCGCCGGCGCACGCACCGCAAGTGCGGACATCGGTTTCGCCAGTACAGACGCCGGCCTTGCCAGCACAGGCGCTGGTTTTGCGCGCACACACACCTGCTTCGCCGGTACAGGCGCCGGCAGTGCGAGTGCAAGCATCGGTTTCGAAATTACAGGCACCGGTTCCATCACAGAAAGAAGTCTCATTGAGCCAGCCGGGTCGCGCTGTCACACCGGTGATCACAAACTCAGAAAACAAGACACAAGCCACAAGGACTCCTGCGGCGGCTACAACGCCGTCTCAGCCGAAGTCTACTCCGCCGCCTTCACCGAGGGCGGACGCAGCGCCCGTACCGCCAGCACGTGATACGAATGCACCGGTCGGCAACAAATCACATATCGCCGCTGCTGCAGCGCCGCGG
>DATHMO010000049.1:0-20792 GCA_035486995.1 Bryobacteraceae bacterium | reverse complement strand
TAGGTGTAACCGAGGACGAACGAGAGGCCGTGCGACTGACGCTGCGTCAAGGAAACTTGAAGGGCATTGTAGTTGGAGATATTGCTGTTCTGCAGGTAATCGATGTAGTTGAGATACGGGAACTTCGTATTGTACGGCTGCGCTGCGACTTCGGCCGCGCCGTTCGGTGCGCAGTTGTTGTAACCGGAGGAAGCGCTCGCGAGACATTGTCCGGCGGCGCTGTTGGGGTTGGCCGGATTGCCCCACCCGGCACTGAATCCACCAACGGTTTGGGGCTGATTTAAATCCGTTACTCCGAATAAGCGCTGAGCGTCGTTGGCGACGTAGGTGGTTTCGAGCGAGAGGGTGCGGGTGAGCGCGTGTTGAATGCCCAGGTTAAAGGTAGCGACGTAGGGAGTCTTGAGATTCGGATTGACGCCGAGAATGGAACAGGGCTGGGGTGTAAATCCGGTGGGCAGCGTGACTGTTCCATCACCGCAAGCAGAACTGAGGGAATAAAGCGGCGTAGTGGAACTATTGTTGGCCCATCCATACTCGATGCTTCCCGGAGTGGTGGGCGATCCGAGCGACGAGCCGGAGTAGGTGATGGTGGCGACGTTGATTTTTCCGCCTGCGGTGGTGGGGGTGGGATTACCGTTGGCGTAAAGCGGAACGCCGGTGGGGATGGTGCGGAGCCCGTAAAGATTGGCGACGGCCATGAAGGCGTCGAAGCTGGCCTGCGAATAATAGACACCCGCTCCACCGCGGAGCACCGTTCTGCCGTTGCCGAATATATCCCAGGCGAAGCCGACGCGAGGCGCGAAGTCTTTGTGATCGCCATTCATGACGTTGGGGAGTTGGGGTGTTCCCGCCTGGAATATTCCCTGCCCCGGAAGAAAGTTGCCAAGCAAATCCTGATTGGCCTGCACGACGGTGGTTAGTTCATAACGCAACCCGAGATTCATTGTGAACCTCGACGTCATGCGCCAGTCGTCCTGAATGAACAAGGCATAGCCCTCGTCGTTCAAGCTTCGGGCGGTGTCTCCGCTGGTGATTCGCGCGGTCTTTAGGGTTCCAGTGAAGAAGTCATCGAGACTTCTAAATGCAACGGGACCTTTGTTGTTGCTGGTGACGTTATCGTCGCTGCGATTCAGGAGAATCTCGCCGCCGAATTTGATGGCGTGTTTGCCCCTTTGCATGGAAACGGAATCGTTGAACTGATATACGCTGTCGGGCCCAACCGACTTGGGCCAACTCACGGGGCCGCCCAATTGGAAGCTCGGATATCCATTGATTTGAATTCGAGGAAAACCGCCGAAAGTTGGATCCGTCTGTCCAGTGTAGAAATGGTAGGTAGAGCCATTGTACGAGTAGTCGTCGGGATTCTCGCCGACATCGGGCGTGCCGAAGACCTGATGGTAGCGGGATAGGCCGATGCGCAGGGAGTTTACGACGGTGGGAGTGGCGACATAAACCCAGTTTCCAGAAATGACTTGGGAACGCGCGTATTGCGTGGTCAGCCACTGCGGAGCGATTTCGTGAATGGCGTCGTCGACGAAGGTGCCGTTGCCCGGGCTCATGAAGAACAGCCCGTTGATCGAGTTCTTTTCGTTGAGGCGGTAGTCGAGCCGGCCGACGCCGGAGAAGATGGAATTGGTGCTGTTGAGCGCCGTGGCGTAGTTTCCGGTTGCACTGTTGGGGAAGAGCCCGGGAAAGTTTGAAAGCGGGTTGCAGGTGCTGCTCAAGCCGGCTAGTTGGGCGCTGAGCGCGCTGAGGTTGCCGCCAGCCAAAGCAGACTGGCAAGAGCTGATCAGGCTGCTTGTTGAAGGAACGCTGTGGACAAACGGGCTGCCGACATTATATTGCTGAGATTCGAAATTACCGAAGAAGAAGAGCTTGTCGCGGATGATGGGGCCGCCCACGCTGCCGCCGTATTGTTCCAAGGCGAGGGGCGGAAGAGGCTGTCCCACTTCGTTGCTGAAGAAGTTGTTGGCATCCCATGACGATGTTCGGCCATAGGCGTACGCTGTTCCGTGAAAGGCGTTGCTGCCGGACTTGACGCCCACGTTCACGACGGCTCCAGGCTTCCAGCCGTATTCGGCGCGCGGGTTCTGCTGGGTCTGAAATTCGTTGATCGCATCGATGGGCAACATGGTTCCGGCGTCGCCAGCGGCCATCACCGCATTCATCATGCTCTGGGCCATCCACGGGTCGTTGGCGTCGATGCCGTCCACCATGAAGAAATTGTCGTGGGGGCGCAGGCCGTTGGTGGCCTGGGTCCAGCCAGCATTGCCTGGATACTTTACAACGCCGGGCCGCAAATCGAGAAGATTTTCGAAGTTGCGCCCGTTCAGAGGCAGATCGTTGATGACCTTGTTTTCGAGGGTTCCGCCGAGTTCGGCGTTGGTGGTGTTGAGGGCGGCGGCTTCTTCGGTGACGGTGACGGTTTCGGTTTGATCGCCGGTCTGCATGGGAACATCGACACGGAGATCCTGGGCGACTTCGAGCATAACGTCTCTGCGATCCGCATTCTTAAAACCCTGGAATTCTACGTGGACGGTGTAAGTGCCGGGAATCAGGTTGGGGGCGGCGTATGCTCCCGCGTTATCCGTCGTCAACGTACGGGAGTCATTTCGCTGCACGTCCGTGATTGTGACCTTGGCACCGGGGATAGCGGCGCCGGTTTGATCCGTGACGGTTCCCGAGATGCGTCCTTCGCTGCCTTGGGAGAAGAGCGGGATGGACGCGGCGAGCAACAATAGGCCCGCGCCAAGAACAGAACGAGTCTTAGTAGCGCCAATCCGTCTAAGCACCCCGTGAATTCGACAGCTCAACATGGAGACCCCCTCGTGTAGGACTACTTTTGAAAACACCAGCCCCGAAATTACGTCTAAGCGGGTATAACATTACCCGAATACAAAGTCAAGATATTACATCAATTAGCGAACATTTTCAGGTGATTTTCAGGTTCTTTTTGGTGCACACGAGCCACTGATGCTCGCGATAAAACGCGCAACGCGTCAGTGATCCGGCAGAAGCGGTCTACTCTCCGTTCACCGCTTCGACCACCCTATTTCCAAGCCGAATAAACTGGCTTGCTTACCAAGAACGCCGAGTTCACACCTTGCCGCGGCGTGAATTTTTGAACCCTTCCGTTATCGACTTCGGCGACATAGAAGTTGCCTTCCTGGTCGACGCTAAATCCATGCACACCCCAGAAACCGCCCGGGAAATCGCCCCAAGTGCCGAAGGAGTAGAGGAAGTGTCCTTCGAGATCGTACTTGAGCATCTTTGATGTTCCGCGATCGAAGGCCCACAAGCTGCGGTCGGCGCCGATGTAGATCAAGTGGATATCCGACGGCTCCGGACCCATGCTGAAAGCGTAGAGAAACTTTCCGTTCTCATCAAAGACTTGTATGCGATGATTGGCGCGATCGTTCACGAAGACGTGCCGCGTCTGCGGGTCGAGCGCCATGCCGTGAACGTTGTTCATGTAGTAGGGACGCGTTTCATTGGGAGGCGTGCCCTTCATGCCCCAATCGAGCAAAAACTTTCCGTCCTTGTCGAACTTGGCGACGCGCGTTCCGTTGTAGCCATCGGAGACGAACAACGTGCTGTCCGGTAGCCAGTTGAGGAACGTCGGCCGATTGAAGTGCGTTCCGTCGGCGCCCTTCACGGTGGGAGTGCCAATGGTCTGCACCAGCGTTTTGCCATCATGGCTGAATTTGTAGATGGCGTGCATGTGATCGTCCACGACCCAAACGTGCTTTTCAGGATCGTAGGGGTTGATGGTGACGAAATGCGGGCGTTTGAAAATTTTGTCCCATTGGGTCCACTGCTCGACGATGTTGCCGTTGGCATCGACAACCGTGAGGCAATGTTCCCACTTGGCATCCACGCCGACGGTGCCCTTCCACAGTTTCGGTCCGTCGTCGGGATCCTGGCCGCTGCCGCCCGCACCAGGAAGCGCTGCGACGGTTGCATCACGCCAGGGAAGACGGCCGATGGGGAACGTCAGACTGGGGCCGAACTCGGGAAGCAATTTCGTTTCGGGCCGCGGAATGTTCGGCAACTCGCCGCGGAACAGAAGAAAGATGCGGTTCGGGTTTTCGGCATAGACGCTCTGACCAGCGCCCCAAGTCCATTTCTCATTTCCCGGAATGGTGCTTATGTTTTTCGGCCAACTTTTCACCACTTCGTAGGGGCCGAAGATATCCTGCTGGCCCATCTCGCCAGGCTTGGCGGCGAATCCAGTGCCGGGCGTGTCCTTGGCCTGCACTGGAGACAATTTGGTGCCCGCCAAGAAACCGGCCGCGAATACTACGACGACGGCAATCATGAATGCGAAATATCTACGCACAGATTTCTCTCCGGAAAAGCTTGCTGGGACAACAGGTGAAGTGCTGCGCAAGATTCGGGCGGGCCGTTATTGGCTTACGAAATAGAGACGTCCTCGATCGCGGAGCCGTCATCAGGTACGCACTTGGGAAACAACGATATCACCAGCGTGCAGGGCGTGCAAGGGAAAACTGATAGCTCAATGGAGCTAGTTGAGCAAGCCCGAGTTAGCTGTGCTGTGCGGTGATTCCAAGCAATTTCCGAGCGGTCGATCCCAACATGGCGCGGCGTTGTTCGATGGTCAAGCCGGGTGTATTCAGGATGTGATCGACAGCCGTTGTAGTCCAAGGAAAGGGCCAATCGGTGCCCATCATAATTTGGCTGGCGCCGCATTCGGCAACCAGATGACGCAGGGCTTCGGGAGTAAAGACCAAAGAATCGAAATAAAGCTGGCGCAAATATTCGCTGGGGTGTTTCTTGAGAGGCGTAGGATTGCAGTCCGCGGGCGAAGTGGCGCAGCCGTGATCGGAACGCGCCGAGTAGGAAGGCAGATATCCGCCCCCATGCGCCGCGCAGATCTTGAGACCAGGGAAGCGATCGAGCGTGCCATCAAAAATCAGATGAGACAGCGCGATGGTAGTCTCCAGCGGATTGCCGATCACGTTGTTCAAGTAGCCGTTGCCTTGGAGACGCTTTTGAAGTTCGGGGATTCCTTGCGGATGGATAAAAATAAGCGCGCCGAGTTGTTCGGCTTTGGCCCAAAATGGATCGAAACGCGGGGAGGATATTTCTTCTCCGTTGACATTGCCGCCGATGGCAGCGCCGCGCAGCCCGAGTTTCTTGCCGTCTTCCAACTGCTGGGCGGCGAGGTCGGGATGCTGCAAAGCCACGGTGGCGAAGGCGACAAAGCGATCGGGATAGGCGGCGCACAAATCCGACAGTTTCTGGTTCTGAAGCTGGATGATCTTGCTGGCGAGATCGCGCTCGGCGGCATACCAGAAAGGGTTGATGCTGAGGGCTTCGACATCGACGCCCTGCTGGTCCATGATGCGCAGACGCTCTTGACCGATCATGAGCCGCGGGCTGTCCCAGCGGGCCGAGGATCCCGACGGCAGCTTCATCATCGCGAGTGCTTCGGGGATGGCGCAGTGAGCGTGAATATCGACGGTTTTGACCAGGCGCCCGCCTAGAGTGACTTTTCGCCGGCGCACGGCGGAGCCAGATTGGGCCGCTCGGAGGAGGCTGCAACCGGCTGCGACAACACCAGTCGCGCCCGCTACAGCTTTCAAAAAGCCTCTTCGGTGCGGCACAGCCTACTTCTTGGACTTGGCTTCGTTCTTCAGGAACTGATCGAAGTTGACGTTGTCCTCGCAGACCATCTCCATGACGTTCCACGTGGGATGCAACGCAAACGTGATTTGGCCGCCCCAGGGCTTGGTGTACGCTTTGGGGTCCTCGATGGTGATGTCGTCGGTCAAAGTCTTATCGTCCACCCGGCGGAAGCGTTCGGTGAGATGCATGTCGGTGCTATGGGGATGACCCGCACGATCGACCCAGGTCTTGTCGTTAAAGCCGATGGTGTCGACGACGAGTGTGTCGCCGTCCCAATGTCCGATGGCGTCGCCTAACCAGGTGGGGCCGAGATCGGTATTGTGCTTACGGCCGTCGGTATAGATTTGCCGGACAAAGTGCGAAAACTCGAACAGCATAATCACGCGGCCGGGTGTTTGAATGATTTCGAGGGGGAAGGGCTGCAGATAAAGCCGGGGCATTCCGGGAGGAAAGCAGCCGACGGCGCTGAGCGTGGTTGGATTCACGGGATCGTTAGAGTCCTCTACCGCGCGCGGCCCGAAGGAGGGTTTGGTGAGCTTGAACCTTTCCTCGGCCCAGGGGGTCATGGGCGGTTCGTCTTTGCTAAAGCTCCACGACAAATAACGAGTGGCCGGGGAGCCTTTGACGCTCCAGACGCCGGAAAGATCGGGTGGCTTCACCGTGCTGGGAGCTTGTGCGAAGGCTAGTGATGGAAGAATCAGCGTTGCCAACCAGCGAGTTCGCATTTAGTTCCCCGCACCCATTTTCATCTCGTCGCCATTGACGGAGATTTTCGTGATCCACATGGAATTGGCGCCGCTCTTGGCTCGAAAGCCCGCCATGGTGACCTGGTCGCCGGGCTTCAGCGAAGTGGCGGTCCATCCGGCGCGAATCAAATGATTGGGACTGGTAAGTTCGCCCTGCCAGCTTTGCTTTTCGCCCTTGTCGTCTTTGACGTCGAGACTGACGATGGAATGCGGATTGACGAATTGGAAATCCGAGACGGTTCCGTTCACGGTGACGGTTTCCGTGGTGTTGTAACCCGCTTGGCCATGGTGCGCCGAAAGAGAAATGGAAATCAGCAGCAACCCAGAGAGCCCCGCGACTAATTTTGCCGCATTCCGCACAATGTTAGAGCGCATTTGGGGGTGACTATATCACTGGCGTCTTGAAAGTGTCAATGCGTCTAAAGGGCTATGAGAAGCGCCATCACGTGGCGGCCGCCGGCGCGGACGGTGTGGCAAGTTGGTCTTGATTTCTTGAGCCACGGATGATCTAATTTCTTACCAGCACCTTCTCATGATCAAACCCGTTGTAGAAACTCCCGCGGCCGTTGTTCCGCTGACATCCAGCCAGAAGCGAGCATTCTGGGCCGCCTGGGGCGGATGGACCATGGACGGGATGGACTCGTTCATCTTTTCACTCGTTCTGGTGCCAGCGCTGCGCGACGTGCTGCCGAGTTCCGGAATTGCGGCGACGACGGCCAACGTGGGTTACTACAGCGGCCTGCTGTTCGCACTATTTATGGTGGGCTGGGGCGTGGCGCTGGTGTGGGGACCCATCGCCGACCGGTTCGGGCGTGCGCGCACTTTGATGTTTTCGATCCTGTGGTTTTCATTGTTCACGCTGCTGGCGGCGTTGTGTCACAACGTGTGGTCTCTCGCGATTGTGCGATTTCTGGCGGGTGTTGGCATTGGCGGCGAATGGTCGATCGGCGCATCCCTGGTGTCGGAAGAATGGCCGGAGAAGCGCCGGACGTGGGGCGTGTGTTTGATGCACACCGGTTACTACATAGGTTTTGTAATCGCGGCGCTGGCGAACTACTTTATCGGAAGCCAATACGGCTGGCGCTGGATGTTTGTGGTGGGCGGCGCACCCGCGATTCTCGTGGCCTTCTTCTTTAACCGGCTGCACGAGCCGGCACGCTGGAAGAACCGGCGCGAAGAGGGCGGTATCATCGCGATGCACCACGCGTTTCTGAAGCTGTTCACATCGCAGTATCGCAGGCGGACGATTCTGAACTCGTTGTACCTGGTGGCTTCAATTGTGGGTTTGTGGGCTGGTTCGGTGTATGTGCCGTCGGCCATCACTTACTTGTCGGAGCGCGCTCACGAGCCGGCGCTCACCGGCGCCCGGCTGGCTTCGTATTCGACAGGCATTCTCGGCATCGGGACAGTGATTGGAGCTTTGTTAACACCCGTCCTTGCCAAGCGCCTGGACCGGCGCGTTGTGCTAGGGATCTTTTTCGCGTTTATGCTGGTGTTTCTGTGGCTCGCGTTCGGCTACGTGTTCTACATGCCGGGCAGCAATGCGATTATGTGGTTTCTGATCTGCACGTTTTTCCTGGGCGTGGGCGGCGCGAACTTCGTGGTGTACTCGTTCTGGCTGCCGGAACAATATGCCACGGACTGCCGGGTGAGTGCGTTTGCGTTCACAACCAATGTCGGCCGGTTTGCTGGTGCGGGACTAACGTTTCTGGTGGGCGCGATGATCCGGCATTATGGAACTCTTGGGACGCCGGTGGCGCTGACGTCGGTGGCATTCATTGTTGGGCTGTTGCTGCTGCCGTTCGGAGCGGAGACTCGAGGGAAGACGCTGCCGGCATGAAGGCGATGGTCCTCAGAGCGCCGGGCGATCTCGCGCTCAGTGACGTCGCGCGGCCGGAAGTTCCCGCCGGCCACGTGTTGGTGCGGATCACGCACAGCGGACTGTGCGGAACAGATTTGAAGATTTACAAAGGCGCGATTCCGGCGCAGTATCCGCTCATCATGGGGCACGAAATGGTGGGCGAACTGGTGAGCGGCGAGCGCGTGATCATTGACCCGGTGCTTTCGTGCGGAACGTGTTTTCATTGCCGGATCGGCCAAACCAATCTTTGTCCCGCAGGCGGCTTGATCGGGCGCGAGACCGATGGCGGATTCGCCGAATATGCGGTTGTCCCCGCGGCCCAGGTCTTTCGGCTCCCGGATTCTCTCGACCTTCGCATTGCACCGCTGATCCAGGTGGCGACCACTTGTTTGCACGCGCAACGGCTGGCGAACGTGTCGCTGGGTGAATCGGTGGCGGTGATCGGCCTCGGCGTATCGGGCCAACTGCATGTGCAAATCGCGAAAGCGCGCGGCGCGGCGAAGGTGATCGGGATCAGCCGCAGCAAATTCAAGAATGATCTCGCGATGCAACTGGGCGCGGATGTCGCGATCGAATCCGGTCCTGGTACCGTGGCGAAGATTTTGGACGAGACCGAAGGGCGCGGCGCGGATGTGGTGATCGAGTGTACGGGCGTGATGCCGTCGATCGCGGACGCGATTCGGATGGCGCGATTCGGGGGGCGCATCCAGATGTTCGGCATCACCAACGCGACGAGCGGTGCATTGCCGTTCTACGATCTTTATTTCAAGGAACTAACGCTCATCAATAATCGCGCGGCCACGGCGCAGGATTTCCCGGTGATGATCGACCTGGTGAATCGGGGCGTGGTTCGCCTGGAGCCACTGGTGACGCATCGCATGGCTTTGGACGAACTGGGAGCGGCGCTCGGCATGGTGGAAGATGGCGGCGAGCGGCGGTTGAAGATTATCCTGGATCATACGTGACCATGCGCGCTGCGGTCCTTTTCGCGATGCCGGTAATGCTATCGGCCCAATGGCTGCAATATCCAACCGCAGGCGTTCCGAAGACCCCAAGCGGTGTGCCGAACTTAGGTGCGCCCACGCCGAGAACCGCCGACGGCAAGCCGGATTTTTCGGGAATCTGGGAGGCCGACAATACCAGCCCCTGCCCGTCGTACGGATGCGCCGACATGCGGATGTCGAGGGAATTCCTGAACATTGGAGCCGGGCTGCCAGGTGGTCTGCCGTACCAGCCGTGGGCCGCGGAATTGCGCAATAAACGGATGGCCGACAACGGAAAAGACGATCCGGTTTCGCACTGCCAGCCGGCGGGCGCGCTGCGATTGCTCACGTATCCGCCGTATCGGAAGATCACGCAGGTGCCGGGGCTGATGGTGATTCTTTCGGAGCGCGACATGACGTTTCGGCAGATTTTCACGGATGGGCGTCCGTTGCCGAAAGATCCCAACCCGTCGTTCACCGGTTACTCAACGGGGCATTGGGAAGGCGACACGCTGGTGGTACAGACCACCGGTTTTCGCGACGGGATGTGGATGGATCGGAGCGGCAGTCCCATGACGGACGCGGCGACCATGACCGAGCGCTTCCGGCGCGTCAACTACGGGAATTTGGAGATCGAAATCACGATGGACGATCCCAAAGCGTATACGGCGCCCTGGACGGTGAAGCTGAATCAGTTTATTGTGCTGAATACGGAGCTGGTGGAATATTTCTGCCAGGAAAATGAGAAAGACCAGGCTCATTTAGTAGGTAAGTAGGGACTCACTGGGGCCAGACTAGCTCCAAATAGCCATCGTTCCAGGACCCGCATCCTATTGATCTACCGAGTGATTCTGATAGCCTGGAAGGAGCGGCTTGGCGCGCGGGTGTCAACTATGCCGGAGACCACTTTCACACTGAACGGCAATCCGACCACGGTGTCGTACGAACCGGGCATGGACTTTCTCGAAGTTCTGCGCGCGGGGTGTGGAGTTGTTTCGGCGAAGAATGGCTGCGCACCGGAAGGCGCTTGTGGATGCTGCGCGGTTTTGGTGGATGGACAGCCGGTGCTCGCGTGCTTGCGCAAGCCGGAACACATGGCGGGCCGCGACGTGGTCACGCTGGAAGGCTTGCCTGAGGAGATGCGCCGCGTACTGAGCGAGGCCTTCTTGATGGAAGGTGCGGTGCAGTGCGGGTTTTGTATTCCGGGAATCGTGGTGCGTGCGGCGGGGCTGCTGGAACACAACCGTACTGAGGATCGCGAGGCAGTCGCGAAGTCGTTGGACGCGCATCTTTGCCGTTGTACTGGATATGCGCGGATCATCGACGCTATTCAAACGGCAGGCGAGGCCTGGAATGACCATAAGCAATTGCCTCGCGATGAACCTCGGCGGCATTGCTATTTCGGCGAAGAGTACGGAATGAGCCGGAACACGGCGTTCGGGAAGCACGCGAATGGGATCGGAAGGTCACCTTCGCGATATCTCGGAATCGAGCAGGCGCTGGGCGAGAAGCCGTTCGTGGACGACATGAGCGCGGCCGGGGTGCTGCACGGTGCGACGCTGTTGAGTCCCCACCCGCGGGCGAAGGTTCTCGGGATCGACACTTCTGCTGCGCGGGCGATGGCGGGCGTGGAACGAATCTTCACTGCGACCGATGTTCCCGGACAGCGCGGCACGGGCCTTGCGATTGCCGATTTGCCGATTTTCTTGGCGGTCGGCGAGACCACCTGCTGTGTTGGCGATATTCTCGCGCTCGTGGTGGCGGATACGGCATTCCATGCGCGACAGGCTGCGGACAAGATCAAGGTGGATTACGAAGTTTACGAACCGGTGACGGATCCGTTCGCGGCGATGCTGCCCGGCGCACCGCAGGTGCATGCTCCTGGGAATTTGCACGTGCATCCGAATTTGCTCGACGTGACCGCGTTCTCGCGAGGCGATGTGGACGCGGCGTTGGCGGCTTCGGCCCACGTGATTGAGCAGACCTTCGCAACGCAACCGGTGGAACCGGCGTTCCTCGAGCCCGAAGCCTGTCTGGCGATTCCACAGGGCAATGGCGTGAAGGTATTTTCGCAGAGCCAGGGGTCGACGTTCGATCAAGCGCAGATCGCCCGGTCGTTGAATATCGCGCCTGAAGACGTGGAGATTTCGCTCGCGTCCAGCGGCGGATCGTTTGGCGCGAAAGAGGAGCTGTCCATCCAAGTGCAAACGGCGCTGGCAGCGCATTTGCTGGGACGGCCGGTGAAGACAGTGCTGACGCGAAAGCAATCCACGCAACTCCATCCCAAGCGCCATCCGATGACGCTGAGTTATACCGTGGGCGCCGATGCCGAAGGTCATTTACTGGCGGTACGCGTTCGCATTGTGGGCGATGTTGGTGGTTACGCCGGGACCAGCGCGAAATGCCTGCTGCGCGCGGCCTGTCACTCTTGCGGCCCGTATCGCGTGCCGAATGTGGATGCGGAGGCCAAGCCCGTATTCACGAATAATCCGACCAGCGGCGCGATGCGAGGATTTGGGACCAACCAGGCGCACTTCGCGATGGAAGGCATCATGGACATGCTCGCCGAACGTGTGGGCGTGGATGGCTGGGACATTCGCGAGCGCAACATTCTGAATCCGGGGGATGCGTTCGCCACGGGCCAGATCATGCGGGAGAGCGTGGCGGGACTGCGGCGCAGTTTGGAAGCGGTCAAGGACATCTATAGGAACGCCAAGTACGCGGGCATCGGCTGCGGCATCAAGAGCACCGGCATTGGTAACGGCACTATCGATAGCGGGCACGCGGCGATCCGGGTGTTGGAGGGCGGTCGTCTGGATGTCCAAACTGGTTACACCGAGATGGGCCAGGGGCTGTTCACCACCATTCGACAGGCGGTGTGCGAAGAAACGGGCCTCTCGCCGGAGATCATGGACGTTCGTTGGGACAAGGCGCTGGGCGCGAAGTGCGGCGAGACGTGGGCATCACGCGCGACTACGCTGAGTTGCGCGGCGGCACAGCGGGCGGCGGTCCAGCTTGGGGAGGACTTGAAGCATTCGACTCTGGATCAGTTGGTAGGTCGTGAATACACCGGAGATTATGTTTGCAACTTCACTACTCGACCCGGGACGCCTGAGGCGCTGACGAATCCGACTACGCATATGACGTTCAGCTATGCGACTCAGGTGGTGATTTTAAATGACGACGGCAGGATCGAGCGTGTCGTCGCGGCGCATGATGTTGGCCGCGCGATCAACCCGAAAGGCTGCGCGGGACAAGTGGAAGGCGGAGTTCACATGGGGCTGGGGTACGCGCTTTCGGAGAATTTTGTCAGCACGAACGCCAAGCCGGATTCTCTACTGCTGCGCGATTGCGGAATCTTGAAGGCCAAGGACACGCCGCGGATCGACGTGATCCTGATCGAAGTTCCCGATGAAGTTGGCGGCTATGGAGCGAAGGGCGCGGGCGAAATCGGATTGGTGCCGACGGCCGGCGCGGTGGCGGGCGCGCTGTACTCGTACGACGGGATTCGCCGCTTTAGTTTGCCGATGGACGATGCGCCTGCCGCTCAGCCATCGGTGCCGAAATCACGCCGCAAAAATGCGGCGCTCGCGGGCGTCTAGCCGTCCCATCCGACATTGCAGTGCGGCACTGACCATCGTTCCACCTTGCGCGGTTCCAGTACTGGCTTGCCGAGCGCGGGGCACGAAAGACAATACGTAGCTGCGTGAGTACCGATCCAAATGAGGTTGCGATCCCACTCGACAAAAACGTTTTCCGTGGAACCGCGCCACCAGCTTTCGTAGTTATCGATCTCGCCCTCATGCGGCGGAACGAAATACCCGACTTCTTTGGGGGCCGTCGGATTCGACAGGTCAAAGACGCGGATGCCGGCGTTGAACCATGTGATCGCGATAATCTCGGGCCGTGAAACTCCGGGCGCGAGCCAGCACTGGGTGTTGTGCGAGCCGAAGCGGCCACGCGCCAAACAAAAATCGGAGTAAGGAGCGTCGGGCGGTGCGGCGGGGCGCGGAAAGAATCCGATGATCTTCGGATTGTGCGGATCCTTCACGTCAACCACGTAGGGCGTGTGATACACCTCGCGGCAATCCGCTTCGAGAGCCTCGTGCGTAGCGACGATCAGGTTTTGTAAGCGCGGGTGAGCGGCATCTGAAATCACCGGATAGCAGGTATGAAATGGAATGGTGCCGAGCGCGTTGAATTCGTACTGCACTTTGCCGGCGGGCTTGGGCTTGGTGATGTCGCTCAAATCCATCACGTACATCCCGAAGGCGCCGAATCCACCGTAGCCGTATTTGCCGCCATCTTCAACGCGTTTGGGAACGCTGAGCGCGCCGTGATTGCCGGTCCACGAAGTCTTGTCGCCCGCGAAGATGTACTTCTTGTACTCGGCTTCTTCGCCAAGCCGCTGGCCCGGAACCCACCAGCGCGAAATTTCTTTCACCTTGGCGGGGTCGGACATGTCGACGATCATGATCGCGTTGCTGTACGGCCGCTGGTGATTTTCGAGACGCAACTGATCGTCCCAGCCGCAATCGAGGTAGGCATACTTGCCGCCGTCGTAAAAATTGTGGTGCGTGCCGTTGCCCTTTTCGCCGGTGTTGAACTCTTCGAGCAGCTCGGGCTTGGTGGGGTCGGTGATGTCGTAATTGCGAATGCCGCGCAGGCCTTTGAAGTTGACGGAGCGATCGCGCAGCTCTTTGTCATAAGCGCCGTGCGGGAACTCAGGGGTAGCCGATGTGAGCGGCGCAGCGGCAGTGCACATCATGATCCACTTCTTCAGGTCACTATTGAACACCACGGCGCCACTGCCCTTGACGACCCCTTTGTTGATCACGACCGGTTTCGTGGGTTCGGTGACGTCTACAAAACCGCCATTAGCTGGAAGCAACCGCCGTTTGCCCTTGGCCCACATGGCCATCAATGGCTCACCACCGCTGATGGTGGAACCGGGCAGCGTCGCGTGGAGCTCCATGTTGTGGATGTACTGTTTGCGATCGAGAAAATCGAGTGCGCCGAGAGCGAGCGGAAACGGCGGCGTGCCACCGCCAGGCACGAGTCCGGTGACCTGCGCCCGCGCAGCGATGGAACCAGCCAGACCGGCGGCTGCCGCGCTCAACAGAGATCGACGGCTGAATTCTGTTGCCATGAGATCACCTGCTACGGGCGTGCGGGAGCGGGGGCGGGAGGAAGTTTGGGAGCGAGCGGAGGTTGCGGCCCGACGACGCTGGTCAGCGCAGCGTAGGCGCATTCTTCATCCTGATTCGATCCGCCGACACCAATGGCGCCGATCATCTGATCGTCGACGACAATCGGAAGTCCGCCGGAGGTTGGGAACACGCCAATATCGGACCAGCGGAGTTGCAGCGACAGATTATTCGCCACCATGTTGGCTCGCGCGTGCGTGGAATCACGGGTGTAGAGCACACTCTTGGCCTTGAGCAGCGCCGTCTCCACGTTGATAGGAACCTGCCCATCCATGCGATGCGCGTGGACGATCTGTCCAGTGGGATTGAGGATGAACACGGTCACCGCAATGTTCTTCTCCTTGGCGAAGGCCACGCAGGCCTGGGTGATCTTTTCAGCCGTGTCGGCCGAGATCTCTCTCGTCATGGTCTTTTTGGCGGCGTCGCCCGAGATCACGAATTTCTCGATATTCTGTGCCGAAGCGGCGCCGGCCAATACGACCAGCGTTATCGCAAACATTTGCATCTGCCTCATGATGTTCTCCTCTTTTCTGAATTACTGTGCTGCTGCGTAAGCGGCGATCGCGAGGATGTCATCAGCGGTGAGATTCGCGACCACCTTCTTCATCAGCGCCGATGACACGCTGTGGTTGGTGCCGGTCTGGAATGCGTAGAGCTGTCGCCCTACATATGCGGGGTGGAGGCCGGCGATGCGCGGAACGCCGCCCAAGCCTTCGAGTTTGTCCCCATGACAAATTGCGCAAGGAATGGTTTTGCCTCCAGCGCCATTCTTCACCAGAGCCTCGCCTTTGAAAAGGCTTCCGGTTGGGACATACGCCACGAATCCCGAGTGCGGATCGCGGCTAGTGGCGCGTGCGGCGTCCTGTGGAAGTTCAATGATGCGATTGCCTAGTGGCTCGGCGCCGCCGCCCGGCAATGGAAGACGCTGCCGGCCTTTGACGCTGACGTAGCTCTTGGGCACGCTGTCGGTTTCAACAACCTTGACCCAGCCACCCGGCTTGAGAGACGCGAAATAATCCGCCGCCTGCTTGATGTCGTCATCAGACATGGGCTTCGCGATCGCGTTCATGCGGGCGGGGTCGATGCGCGTGCCGCTTTTGAAATCGGCCATAGTGCGGGTGATGTATTCGGCGTTGAGTCCGGCGAGATCCGCTGATTCTTGATGGCCGTGCCCAGACATCAGATGGCAAGAGCCGCAGGCCAGCACAGGGCCCTTGCCGTGTTGAACAATCGGCGGCGCGGATGCAGCTTCGTCAGGGAACCAAACCGGCGGATTCAAAAGATCGTCGATTTGCGCGGCTGTGTATTCTTTGGAGCTGCCGGGAATGTGGATCGGTCCGGTCTCTTCACTCGCCGGCGGCTGCTGTTTGTCTGGTGTGAGGAAGGCCCAATCGGGGCGACTAGTCTGCGCGCTTAGCGTGAATGCCGCGGCCAGAACAGCCAGCGCGAGATATTTCGACATGGAACCCCTCCTTACGCAGGGACTGCTTGTACGCCGATTTTGTTCGGGAGCACCTTCGCGACTACGGAGCGGAATTCCGCATCGGTCAGCAGCCGCTTGTGATCGAGCGAAAATTGCTTGACGCCCGCGACAACCTGCATTGCTTCTTCTTCGGTAGCCTCCACGCCGATGGCTTTGAGCGCGGCCTTCACGGAGTCGATGCCGCTGCCCTTGCCGAGCACAACTTTCGCGGGCGGCTGGCCGACAACGTCCCAATGGAACGGGAACAGTTCCGTCGGATGATCCTGGCCGCAGTTCTGCCACCAGCTGGCGATGATGCCGGATTCGATCTGGAACAGTTGCTCGCCGACCACCGGACGGTTGCTCGCCACTTTGTGTCCCGACAGCTGCTCGACGAGCCGCGCGAGCCCGTAAAACTTGTCGTACTTCAAACCGGTATCGATTCCATAGAGCGTGAGCAGCGCCATAGCGGTTTCTTCGATCGGGACGTTTCCGGCGCGTTCGCCCAAACCGAGTACGGTAGAGTGCACCACTTCGACGCCTTCGGCCAGCGCCATGATGGTGTTGGCGATTCCCATTCCGAAATCCATGTGGAAGTGGGCTTCGAGGCGCTTGTTGACTCGCTTCTTCACTTCGCGAACCAGATATTGCATGGCGTGCGGAGAGACAACGCCGAAGGTATCTACCAAAGCGAGGGCATCCATGTGCCCTTCGGTGGCGACACGCAGGATCAGATCGAGCACCCACTTCATTTCGGCGCGGCTGAAGTCGATGGGGAAGAACACGATCTCGAGACCCTGCGAATGCGCGTACGCCGTCGATTCGATGGAAAGATCAATGGCCTTCTCGAGTGGCCATTTATAGGCATATTCGATGATGTGCGTGCTGGACGGTACTTCCATCACGATGCCGGAGACGCCACAATCGACGGCGCGCTTGACGTCGTCCACCATGCATCGGGAGAAAGCAAAAATCTGCGGGCCGAGGTTGCGCTTGACGATTTCCTTGATGGCGGCATTGTCGCTCGGCGACACCACGGGCATGCCGGCTTCGATGCGATGAACACCGGCTTCGGCGAGAGCTTCGGCGATGCGGATCTTGTCGTCCTTGGTGAAGATGACACCGGTCTGCTGTTCGCCATCGCGCAGGGTGATGTCGTGAAACTTGATCTGCTTCGCAAAATGGAGCTGATCGCGCACCGCGCTCTCAAAGTTCCAGGGACTAACGAACCACTGATCTGTCTTCCACGGTTCTTGCGACATGATGAATTCCTCCAAACTAAAATTTCAAATTGCCTGAGCGGCTTTCAGCGCTTCAGGGTTCACTGGATTGCGAGGCGCCTGACCTGTCAAGACACGAACCACCTCGTCGGCGGCTTTGGTTTGCAAATCGACTAATGACTCTTCGGAATAGAAACTAGTGTGCGGCGTGATGATCACGTTGTCGCGTCCGAACAACGGCGAGCCTGTTGGCGGCTCCTGCTCCATGACGTCCAGGGCGGCGCCCGCCAAGTGGCCCTGATCCAGCGCGCCTGCCAGCGCAGCCTCATCGATGATGGGTCCGCGAGCGGTGTTGATCAGGTAAGCGGTCGGCTTCATCCGACGGAAAACTTCGGCGTTAAACAAGTGATGCGTGGCAGGCATCAGCGGCGTGTGGATGGAAATATAATCGGAAATCTTCACTAATTCGTCGAAATCAACCAGCTCCACACCCGCGCGCTCGGCCACTTGTTTTGAAACGTAGGGATCGTGGGCCACCACGCGAATACCGAACGACTGCGCTTTGGGCGCGACTAGCTGCGGAATCTGCCCGAATGCGACTAAACCGAGAACCGTTCCTCGCAATCGATGAATTGGCGCGACTGCGCGCATCTCCCACCGGCCGGCTTGAGTGCGCGCATTGGACGATGGGATCTTGCGCACCAGCGCCAGCAGCAGAGCCATGGCGTGGTCGGAAACTTCGTCCAAGCAGTAATCGGGAACCCGGGTTACGACAATGCCAGCGGCCGTTGCTGCTGGAATATCGACATTATCCACGCCAATTCCGAAACGCGAAATTATACGGCAGCGCGTGAGCCGCGAAATAACCTCAGCCGGCACTTTCGCGAACGTTGCGAGGACGGCGTCGGCGTCGCGGGCGGCCTCCAGGATCGCTTCGGGCGTGGGTGCCGCGGCCAGGCGTAATTCCGCGCCGATCTTAGCCAAGACGGCGGCTGCAGGATCCAAGTTGGGAAAGACAGAATCGGTAACGGCGACGAGCTTTGCCACGTTAGTTCATCCACCTCACTACACCAGCGACACCATCGACGGCGACGGTTGAGCCATGAGGAATGCGCGATGTCGCATCGAGCACGCCCAGAACCATCGGGATTCCACGTTCGCGCGCGAGCGAAGCCATGTGCGACGTGCTGCCTCCGCGTTCGGCCACAACACCAGCAACGCGGGTCAAGATGTGGCTCAGCGCGGGTCCGGCGACCTTGGTCACCAAAACATCTCCGGGCGCGACGCGCGAGAGTTCGCACTCGCATTGGATCACACACGCGCGGCCTTCGCCCCAACCAACGCCCGCGGCGTGGCCGTTCAATCGAGGACGATTCAACCAGACGGCATCGGGAGTTGCGGCGGGCTGCATGTGGAGAGGACGGGCTTGCAGGAGCTGGAATCCGGAATCGTCCATCGCCCATTCGATTTCGACTGGAAGTTTCATGAGTTCTTCGACGCGCCGCAAGAGAGCGCCTAATTCGATAGCCTGCGATTCGGTGAGACACGGCTCTGAGACCATCGCGACCGGAACCGCGTGGGTGTGAATGCATCCGACTTGGTGATCTTTGCGACCAGGCGTGATGCTCACGAGCGCACCGTCGCGGGATAGTTCATAGCGATCAGGTGTCACTTCGCCTTGCGCGATTGCAGAACCGAGTCCCCAGGTGGCGCTCAGGATCATGTTTCCTTCTGCGGATTCGCTTAGTCCCCCGCCCGATGCTCGCGCCGAAACCAGCGGCTGTACCAGGATGCCCATGGCTGTATCGGCCGGATCGATATCATGCGTCGCCATGTAGCGCAGCGCGCGTGTGGCCCACAGCGCGCCCCAACAGGAACGGATCGCTGTGATGAAATCCGCCTCGTTCTCGATGCCAAGGAAGCTCTCGAATTGGCCGGCGAAACTCGATCCGAAACGATCCTCAACTAGCGCGGAGGATCGTACTACGATAGGGGCGCCGGTTTCGGTTTGCAATCTCCGCCACGCGTCGAGCAGCGGATCGAGAAGCTCGGGCGTGATCGGTTGATCGAGCAATCCGAGCTTCATCATCAACGCATGGCGCCGAGCTTGCGGACTCTCGACCGCCGAGAAAACGCCCCGCGCGTCCGGCTCAAGCCGCAACGCCCGGATCTGCGCGCGATACGCTTCCGCATCGACGCAGAAGCCATCGGGAATCGGCAGCCCGGCTTGGCCCATCCGTGCGAGATTCGCCGCCTTCGGGCCGAATCGGTTCGAGTCCGTAGCCTCGGGCGCGCTGAGCGGAAATACGATTTGCTGCATGTTTCGTCCGCTAATTGCCGGGGCGCTTGCCGTAGTCGGAGTAGCCCGGCATGGGATCCACAACGGTGATTTGCTCCACCGGGAAGTTGGAAACGATCTCCACGCTGTCTTTGTGGACGATCAGCATTTCCTCAATGCGAACGCCCCATTGATACGGTTTGCCATGCTGCGTTTCAAGCGCGAAGACCATGCCTTCCTTGATCTCGATGGGATGATCGAGCGACCAGATGCGCGAGATCACCGGCTGATCGTACTGCGCCAGACCAAGACCGTGGCCCCACAAATTCGCCGCCGCCTGATCTTCCTCTGCGTAGCCCCAAGCTTCCTTCGCCGACGGCCATTTCGACGCGATGTCGCGTGTGGTGGCGCCCACCTTCACCGCTTTGATGGAATCATACAGCCACTTCAGTGCCGTCGCGTAATAATCCTTCTGTTCCTGATTCGGCTCGCGGCCCACCATGTAGGTCCGGTAGTAACACGACTTGTAACCGTTCCACGTGAGCGCGGCAAGATCCATGAACACCATGTCGCCCGGCTTGATAATGCGATCCGAAAAATTGCGCCAGTTCGGCCAGGTGTTGAGGCCCGAAGAAACGATCACGTCCTCCACGTCTTCCATGCCCGGAATGTTGTAGAGGAACTGCATGATGTGCGCGGTGAGCTGGTTTTCGGTGAGGCCCGGCTTCAGGAATTTCATAAATTCCCAGTGCGCGGCGTCGCCGATCGCTCCGACGATGCGCATACATTCATGCTCGTCCTGATTCTTGACGGCGCGCGCCTCCATCATGGGGGTCATACCGTCGGCCCAATCGATCTTAGATTCCTGGAAAATCTTGATCATGTTGATGTCGATGAAATCGACACCCAGCTTCATCCCGTCTACGCCGCGCTTCTTCATCTCCTGCTTGATGGCGTTGGTGAACTTTCCGACCTGCTGCGTGGAGGCCGGACCCGCCGCACCCTTAATCCAAGCGTAGGAGTATCGAATGTTGTCTTTCGGAATCCACGGCGAATGCTTCTCGATATGCATTCCGATGTCGCCCTGCTCGAACAGCACGGGGGCATCGTCGCCGCACAGCAGCGCATAGCGCAGGCCGGGTTTCAGGCGATTCCAACCGGGCGTCAAGGTGCTGGTGACGTAGCGAACGTTCTCGTCGTACATCAACAGCATGGCTCCCAGCCCGTGCGCTTTCATCTTCTCGCGCGCGCGTTCCAGCCGGTATTTACGCAACCGGTCCCAATTAATGCGCTCCTGCCAATCCAACCCCACCGAACCGACGTTTGCCAAATCTATCCTCCAGGTGGAAGCGCGCCGGGTGCGCGCTCCTTTAGAGAGCTTACTTC
>DATHMO010000048.1:0-19613 GCA_035486995.1 Bryobacteraceae bacterium | reverse complement strand
CGCCCACGTCCACGTCAACATCCTGCCGAAATCGAAAACCGAATTCGAAACCGGCCAGCAGCTCATGCTTGATTTTGCACGTCACGCTGTGGAACTAGGCGGCACAGTCTCAGCCGAACACGGACTCGGGAAACGCAAGGCTCATCTGCTCGCCCTGCAATACACGCCGGATCAAATGGAAGCGATGAAGGCCGTGAAGCGGCGCCTCGACCCGCGGTGGCTACTGAACCGAGGCAACCTTTTTGCACCGCCCTCATAACCTGCTATACTGGCGTTTCATGCATCCCGCCCATCACCACCATCATCGGCACCTCTGGCGACCGGCGGCAATTTAACGAATTTCTGAAGTGAACCCGCTGCCCGCCGACAATCTGGCGGGCTTTTTTATTGGTATGGACACATGAATCTCGATTCCCTCAAACTCGATTTCAGCAAGCTCAACGGCCTGATCACGGCCGTCATCCAAGATCACGCCACCGGCCGCGTCCTCATGGTCGGCTTCATGAACGAAGAGGCTTTCCACAAGACCGTCGAAACCGGTTATGCCACATTCTTCAGCCGCTCGCGGAACAAGCTTTGGCTCAAGGGCGAATCGTCCGGACACAAGCTCGTGGTCAAGAACATCGCCACCGATTGCGATCTCGACGCGCTCCTCATTCAAGTGGAAGCGCTCGGTCCCGGCGTTTGCCACGAAGGCTACCAAAGCTGCTTCTTTCGCAAGCTCGACGGGGGCGAATGGAAAGAATCCGAACCGCGCGCCTACGATCCGGACGCAGTCTATGGCAGCAAGCCTGGGAGCAAATCGTGAAACTCAAGCTCGGCATTCCCAAAGGCAGCCTCGAGAACGCGACCATCGATCTCTTCCGCCGCGCCGGATTCAACATCACCACCAGCTCGCGATCGTATTTCCCGGCCATTGACGATCCCGAGATCGAATGCATGATGATCCGCGCGCAAGAGATGGCACGCTACGTGGAAGACGGCGTGCTCGATGCTGGACTCACCGGGCGCGACTGGATCGAGGAAGGCGAAGCCAATGTGCACGCGGTCGCCGATCTGATCTACGCCAAGCAGAGCTTCGGAAAAGTGCGCTGGGTGCTGGCTGTTCCCGAAGCGTCGCCGTTCCAGAGCGTGAAGGATCTGGAGGGCAAGATTATCGCGACCGAGTTGGTGGCCACTACGCGGCGTTATCTCGCGCGCAACGGCGTGACCGCCAAGGTGGAATTCAGCTGGGGCGCTACAGAAGTGAAGCCGCCGGTCCTGGCCGACGCGATCGTGGAAGTGACCGAGACCGGTTCGTCGCTGCGCGCCAACAAGCTTCGCATTGTCGAGACGGTGCTCGAATCGAACACACAGCTCATCGCCAATGTCGAGTCCTGGAAAGACGCCGCGAAACGGCGCAAAATGGAGGATATTCACTTGCTGTTGGACGGCGCAATCGCCGCGCTGGGCCGCGTCGGCTTGATGCTCAACGTTCGCAAGGAGTGCCTGCCGGCGATCCTCGGAATTCTCCCCGCGTTGAAAAAACCGACCATCTCAAATCTCAGCGACGACGAGTGGGTGGCGGTTCACACCATTCTCGAAGAGGTCACCGTCCGCAACATCATTCCGCGCTTGAAGGAAGCGGGTGGGCAGGGGATCGTCGAGTATCCGTTGAATAAGATTATAATTTGATGCTTCGAATCATCCCACTCAGCGAAGCACAGAGCTTCATCACCAGAAAGGCCGTGCGCTTGGCCGAGGCTGAGCAAACGGTAGCGCCTATCCTGCACGCTGTCCGTACCCGTGGCGACGCGGCGGTTTTCGAATACGCGCGCAAGTTCGACGGCTTCGATGGGACGAGCCTGAGCGTTCCCACTGCGGGATCGCATGTGTCAGTGGAATTCCTTGCCGCGCTCGAAACGGCATCCAAGAACATTCGCGAATACGCGAAGACTCAACTGCCGCGCGACACGTGGACCGACTTTCCCGACGGCCGGAGCCTTGGTTCCATCGTGCGGCCGCTGGACTCGATGGGCGCGTACATTCCCGCTGGCCGGTATCCGCTGCCATCAACACTACTGATGACCGTGATCCCCGCGCAGGCGGCAGGAGTTCGCAGCATCTGTGTTACGTCGCCACATCCGAGTCCCGAACTTCTCGCGTGTGCGGGTTTCCTGGGAATCGAGACTATTTTTCGCATCGGCGGCGCGCAAGCCATCGCGGCTTTGGCATTCGGTACGGAGACCATTCCGAAAGTCGATCGTATTGTAGGCCCAGGAAACATTTATGTAGCCGCGGCGAAGAAACTGCTCGCGGGCGAAGTTGGAATCGACTTTATTGCGGGACCCACAGAGATCGTAATTATTGCCAACGACGCCGATCCGCGCTACATCGCCTCCGATATGCTGGCGCAGGCCGAGCACGACGTGGAGGCTTCTTCAATTTTGTTGACCACATCGCGATCCTTGGCTGAACGCGTTGTAAAGGAAGTCTCGCGCCAGCTCGAAACGCTGCCTACCGCGCCGGTGGCTTGCGAAGCGATACGCAACAATAGCGCTGTCATCTTGTGTCCGTCGATGGACGCGGCGGTGGAAGCATCGAACCGGCTCGCGCCCGAACATCTCGCTATTTATGACGACGGCCTGCTTCCAAAGATCGAACACGCGGGCAGCATCTTCGTTGGCCCGAACAGTCCGGAGGCCGCGGGCGATTACGCCACGGGTCCCAATCACGTACTGCCGACGTCGGGAGCGGCGCGAATTCGCGGGGGCCTTTCAGCGGCGGACTTTGTGAAGGTGATCTCGGTTCAGAAACTAACCGCTGGCGCGCTGACCCGGCTCGCACCTGCGATCACAACTCTCGCGCGTGCTGAAGGTCTGGAAGCACATGCTAGATCCGTAGAGGTGCGTCTTGGCAAGTAAAAAGATCGATCTGCCGCCCGGCGTATTGCAACCGCGCGAGGCGGTGCTCAAGATGGCGCCGTACTCGCCGCCAACAGGCGGACGCGCGGGTAAACTTCGCCTCGATTTCAACGAGAACACCGTCGGGGCGTCGCCCAAGGTGATCGAATATCTGCGTGAGCATCTGAGCGAAGCGGGACTCGCGGTCTATCCCGAATACGCCGAGATCAAACAGGAGCTGGCGGAATTCTTCGGCGTCGAGACCGACGATTTCATCCTCACCAATGGAACGGACGAAGCGATCCAGGTGCTCATCAATACATATGTGGACGACGACGCCGACGTGCTTTTGCTGCAACCGTCGTACGCAATGTATCGCTTCTACGCCGAAGTGGCAGGCGCGAGTATTCGCGAGATCCCCTATCGCGCGCAGAAACTGGCGTTTCCGCTGGAGGAACTACTGGATGCGATCCGGCCGACAACACGTGCCGTGCTAATCGCGAATCCGAACAATCCGACCGGAACCGGCACGTCGCGCGCGGGCATCGAGCGAATTCTCGAGAAAGCCATCAACGCCGCTGTTTTGATCGATGAAGCCTATTACGAGTTCTCGGGCATCACTGCTCTTCCGCTGCTGAACGACTATCCGAATTTGTTCGTCAGCCGGACGTTTTCGAAAGTCTATGGCATGGCGGCGATGCGTCTGGGCTGCCTGTTTTCGCAATCCGGCAACGTTGAGTTTCTCCACAAAGCGCAGTCACCCTATAGCGTGAATACAGTCGCGACGTTGGCCGCGCACGCGGCGATTCAAGACACGACCTACATCGAAAAGTACGTGACCGAGGTGCTGGCCGCGCGCGAACTGCTATACGTGGGCCTCGAAAAACTCGGCATCCCCTATTACGAAAGCAAAGCGAACTTCGTGTTGTTCGAAGCCGGCAAGCGCGCCATCCTGGTGCGCGACGAGTTGCGGCGGCGAGGCGTTCTGGTGCGCGATCGCAGTTATGAAATAGCCGGCTGTGTGCGGGTCACTGTCGGCACGCGCGATCAGATCCGGCGGTTTCTGGCCGAATTGGAGCAAATCTGGTGAGCTTGTCTCAAATGCTAGTGTTCGACATGGATGGCGTTCTGGTAGACGTTACGGAATCGTATCGGGAAACCGTCGTCAAAACCGTGGAACATTTCACGGGCAAAACGATTTCGCGCGATTCCATCCAGGACTACAAGAATCAAGGCGGCTGGAACAACGACTGGCTGCTATCGCAAAAGATCTGCAGCGATCTGGGGATCGAGATCCCCTACGCAACCATCGTCGAATATTTCAACTATTTGTTCCTGGAGCAGGGGATGATCCATCGCGAGCGCTGGCTTCCGCGCGACGGGCTGCTCGATCGCTTGGCCGAACGCTTCGAGTTCGCCATCTTTACCGGTCGCACAACTGAGGAAGCCGAGATCACGCTGAATCGGGAGGGCGTACGCGATCGCTTCCTTCTGGTTTCGGCGAACGATGTAGAGTGCGAAAAGCCCGCGCCCGATGGCCTGCTGAAGATCGCGGCCATGCATCCTGGCAAAAAGCTGCTCTATATCGGCGACACGGTGGACGACGCGCGTTGCGCCAAGGCGGCCTACGTTCCCTTCATCGGCATCGCGGCGAAGAATAGCCCACGCCGCGACGAACTCGTGGACTTATTGCGGCTGGAAGGCGCCATTCAGGTGATCGAGGAGATCAATGAGATCGGCTAGCGTCGAAAGGATCACGAAGGAGACGCAGATTCGCGGCTCGCTCAAGATCGATGGCCGCGGCCGCTACGAGATCTCCACCGGCATTCGATTCTTCGATCACATGCTGGAGCTTTTCACAAAACATGGCGGCTTCGATTTGAAGTTGAAGGCGACTGGCGACCTGGACGTCGACCAACACCACACGGTAGAGGACGTCGGCATCGTGCTCGGCCAGTTGGTTTCGAAAGCGCTCGGCGACCGCAAAGGCATTAATCGCGCGGGCTACTTCGTAATGACTATGGACGAAACGCTCGCGGTGGTTGCACTCGATCTCGGCGGCCGGCCTGCCCTCGTCTACAACGATAAGGTGAAGGTTCGGCTGGTGGGCGATTTGCAAACAGAACTGGTTGAGGACTTCTTCGGCGGCTTCGTCAATCATGCCGGCGCGAATTTGCATGTCGACGTTCGCTATGGACGCTCCAATCATCACAAAATCGAAGCCATCTTCAAGTGTTTCGCGCGCGCTCTGCGTTACGCCTGTTCGAAAGACGCGCGCCTGAAAGAGCAGCTCCCGTCAACGAAAGGGCTCCTATGATCACGATTCTCGATTACGGCGCTGGAAATCTTCGTTCGGTACAAAATACTCTCGGCGAACTCGGCGCCGACTATGAGCTGGTTCGCGATTCAGCGGGACTCGGCCGCGCGACCAAGATCATCCTCCCGGGTGTCGGCCACTTTGGACAGATGATGCGAGCCCTCGATCAAATGCAGGTGCGCGATGCGCTGGCGGAACGGATTCGCGCGGGCGTCCCGTTTTTGGGGATCTGTCTAGGGCTGCAGGCACTATTCGAATCGAGCGAAGAGGCGCCCCAAGAGCGCGGCCTCGGCCTGTTTCCAGGCGAGATCCGCCGCTTCCCAGCTACGGCGCGCGTTCCCCACATGGGTTGGAATGAAATCGAACCACGGAACGGAGCAAAACTCCTGGCGAATCTCGCCCCCCATCCATATCTTTATTTCGCGCACAGCTACTACGCGCCGCTCACCGACGCCACAGCCGCAACGTGCCAGTACAACGTTCCCTATACAGCGGTGCTTGAAACGAAAAACATTTTCGGCGTTCAATTTCATCCGGAGAAATCCGGGCCGGTGGGATTGAGGATTGTGAAGAATTTCGTCGATGCTTGCTAAACGTATTATTCCCTGCCTGGACGTTACGGGCGGGCGCGTCGTTAAAGGGGTGAACTTTGTCGGTCTGCGCGACGCGGGCGACCCCGTCGAACTTGCCGAGCGCTACAACTCGCAAGGCGCCGACGAGTTGGTATTTCTCGACATAACCGCATCCAGCGACGCCCGCGAGATCATGGCCGATGTCGTGGCACGCACCGCGCGCAAGGTTTTCATCCCGCTGACGGTCGGTGGAGGCATTCGGTCTGTCGCCGACGCACGCAAGATTCTGATGTCGGGCGCCGACAAGGTCAGCGTGAACACGGCGGCTGTGCGACGCCCCAAACTTATTACGGAGCTGAGCGAAGAGTTTGGTGCGCAAGCAGTGGTCTTAGCGATCGATGCTCGCAGAAATGCAAACGGCGTCTGGAATGTTTTCACGCGCGGCGGGCGCGATGACGAAGGGATGGACGCCGTCGCATGGGCTCTTGAAGGTGAACTGCTCGGCGCGGGCGAAATCCTGCTCACTTCCATGGATACCGATGGCGTGCAGACCGGCTTCGACTGCCCACTCACTCACGCCGTTTCGCAAACCACGCATATCCCGATCATTGCTTCGGGCGGGGCGGGGAAGCCCGAAGACTTCGAACGCGTACTCACCGAAGGCTGCGCCGACGCGGCTCTTGCAGCGTCGATCTTCCACTACGGCACGTACACGGTGAAGGATTTGAAAGACTACTTGCAACTACATGACGTTCCCGTCAGGCCGGCGCCATGATCATCCCATGCATTGATCTGATGGGTGGCAAAGTTGTCCAACTGATTCAGGGCCGCGAGAAAGCGCTCGAGGGCGGATCGCCGCTTGAGATGCTGGATAAGTTCGGCGGCTTCCCGCAAATTCAAGTGATCGATCTCGACGCGGCGATGGGTAAGGGTTTCAATGACGCTTTGGTAGAACTGCTAGCGTCGCGAGCTGTGACCCGCGTGGGCGGCGGGGTCCGAACTCCCGAACGCGCCCGCGCGTTGATCCAACAAGGAGCGTTCCGTGTGATCGTTGGAACGGCCGCATTCGATCGCGAGAAACTCACCGAGATCGCCGACGCAGCCACGCCCGAGCGTTTGATTATCGCGCTGGATTCAAAAGGCGGCAAAATCGTCACGCACGGCTGGACCGAAGCTACCGGCGTCACGGCCGAAGAAATAATCCCGCACCTGGAGCCATTCTGTTCGGGCTTCCTATGCACTTACGTCGACAAAGAAGGGATGATGCAAGGCACCGATCTCGACTGGTTTCGCCGCCTGCGCCGTGCTACCAAGCACGAACTCACGGCGGCCGGCGGAATCACAACCATCGAAGAGATTCAGGAACTACACAAGCTTGGCATCCACGCCGCGCTCGGGATGGCCATCTACACCGGCCGCTTTGACCTCAACGAACTCGCGCTCTTAAACTTGTAACTCGCTCGGATGCTCCACCCAGTAGTCGGGTTCCCAGCGCGCCATGTCTTCGCGACGCCCGTAGCCCCACAGCACGGCACAGGTCTTGACGCCAGCACGACGGCCAGCCTCCATGTCGGTTGGTGAATCGCCGACGAACAAGCAATCCTCGGGCTTTGTGCCGAAGACCTTGAGCGACGCCAGGATCACATCCGGTTCCGGCTTGGCGGGAAAACCGTCGGTGCCTTGGACATGGTCGAAGTAGGGAAGCAGCCCAAACATTTCGAGGACTGCGCGTGTGGTCGGCGTTCCCTTGGTAGTAGCCGTGGATTTTCTGCCGGGCAGCGCAGCCAGTGCTTCCGAGATGCCTGGAAACGCCCGCGTCGAAGAATGACTCCGCGCCAGATACCGCGTCCGATAGTCCGCGATCATCTCGTCCATTTGGACGCGCGTCCGGTCAGGGAAAAGATCCTGGAACAGATCGTAGAGATGGCGTCCGATATACAGGCGCAGGAACTCGTCGGTAACCCTGCACTCAGTAGTATCCTGCAGAACGCCCTGGATGGCGCCGCAAATATCAGTAGCCGAGTCCACAAGTGTCCCGTCCACGTCGAACAGGTAGACGGGAAATCGCGGAATCAAATTATGCGGGCTGCGGCCGTTCGCCGCCGAGCAATCCAGTCATCGGAGGCTTACCGCCTTCGGGACGAATCACCTGCTGTGTTTCTCCGCCGCTGGGTGGCATCACCTTCGGGCGTGCGGGAGTGGTCAGCGCCTGACCGTCGATGAGCAACTTCACCTCAGCGCCGTCCAGCACTTCGCGTTCGAGCAGGGCTTCAGCGACGCGCGCGAGTCCGTCGGACCGTTCTTCGATGATCTTGCGGGCGCGATCGTAGCCTTGATCCACCATCTTGCGAACCTGCTCGTCGATCAGGATCGCGGTGGCTTCACTATAATCGCGATGCTGGGCGATCTCGCGGCCCAGGAAGATCTGCTCTTCCTTCTTGCCGAAGCTCATCGGCCCCAGATCGCTCATGCCCCACTCGCAGACCATCTTGCGGGCCAGGTCAGTGGCGCGCTCGATGTCGTTACCTGCACCAGTAGTAATGTGATGCATGAAAATCTCTTCGGCGATCCGGCCCGCCATCAAGATCGTAATCTGCGCCTCGAGATAGCCCTTGTTATAGGAATGCTTGTCGTCGAGCGGCAGCTGCATCGTCAGACCCAACGCCATCCCGCGCGGGATGATGGTCACCTTGTGCAGCGGATCGGCCTCGGGAAGCATTGCCGCCACCACCGCGTGCCCGGCTTCGTGATAGGCCGTATTGCGCTTTTCCTCGTCACTAATGATGAGCGACTTGCGCTCCACACCCATCATCACCTTGTCCTTGGCCAGTTCGAAATCGAACTGCGTGACAACTTTGCGATTCTGACGTGCCGCCACTAGCGCGGCTTCGTTCACCAGGTTCGCCAGATCGGCGCCTGCGAATCCAGGCGTGCCGCGCGCGACAACCGACAGATCCACGTCGTCGGCCAGCGGCGACTTCTTGGTATGGACGCGGAGAATCATCTCGCGGCCCTTCACGTCGGGACGCCCAACCACTACGCGGCGGTCAAAACGGCCCGGCCGGAGCAGCGCGGGATCCAACACGTCTGGGCGGTTCGTCGCCGCCACCAGGATCACGCCTTCGTTCGATTCAAACCCGTCCATCTCCACGAGCAATTGATTCAGGGTCTGCTCGCGCTCATCATGCCCGCCGCCGAGACCCGCGCCGCGATGCCGTCCAACAGCGTCGATTTCATCGATAAACACGATGCACGGAGCGTTCTTTTTACCTTGTTCGAACAGATCGCGTACGCGGCTCGCGCCCACGCCCACGAACATCTCAACGAAATCCGATCCAGAGATCGAGAAAAACGGGACGTTCGCCTCGCCTGCAATGGCGCGCGCGAGCAAAGTCTTGCCGGTTCCCGGAGGCCCGATCAGCAGCACTCCCTTGGGAATGCGCCCGCCGAGCTTCTGGAACTTCTGCGGCTCACGCAGGAACTCGATGATTTCCTGCAGCTCTTCCTTGGCTTCTTCCACGCCCGCGACGTCCTTGAACGTCACCTTTTTCTGCTGGGAGGAATGCAGCCGCGCGCGGCTCTTACCGAAACTCAGCGCCTTGTTCCCGCCGCTCTGCATCTGCCGCATCATGAAAATCCAGAACGCCAGCAACAGCACGAACGGAATCGCGTTGATCAGAATGGAAACCCAGCCGCCGCCGGCTTCCTTGTTGTATTTGATGTCCACGCCTTTGGCGAGCATGGCGTCGTCGAGGCTCTGATGGACGTTCGGGATAACCGCATGCAGTTCCTGGTTATCATCCTTATACACCCCGTGCAGATCGTTGCCGCTGATGGTCACCGACTTGATCTTGCCCGCGTTCACATCGTTCATCAGATTGGTGAACGACAATTGGGCGTCGGGGCGGGACTTGGTGCTGTGGACTACCGTCCAAAACAACACCACCACCATGATGATGACCACCCAAAATACGGCGGTCTTGATATTAGAATTATTCATGCCTTCTCCCTACACGTGGGGCGATCGCGAGACTCAATCCTTGGACGTTTGGGCTACTCAAATGGATTCTGAAGTTACGGGCCGGTTTCCGCCACCTGAAGAACGGAACCGGTTTCGGGACCTCTGGCGAACTCGGCGGCTGCTCCGAAACGCCTGGACCACACGATTTGCCCATGAAAGGTGATAATCGGCCAGTAACGCCGTTCCCACAAGGGTACCCGGGCTTCCTGGAAGAAGAACTTGACCTTTTCCGGATTGGTCCGCCCCACTCTTCGGTACTGGTCACCAGGTCTCCAGTTGCGCAACTCCAGGCTAGGCGCGCCTTCGCCCGTGCGCAAACGCTGCCAGTCCAACTCATTCACCACTGTAGCACAGGGCCGCGTGGCTGCATCTTTCTCTAGCACCTGCAATACAATACGAGCGCCTGAGCGGGGCAGTTCCACCGATCCTGGAACGTTGAGCGAAACGGCAAAGCCCTCTTGCGGGGCCCATGAGCCAGGCGGCGCAAAACGAAGCCAATCGAAGGACCGGCAGACGTCTAATCCAGGCGCCTGCATCCGGTCGCTTCCGTCAGTGGAGCGCGCCATCTCGATCACACGTTCGATGTGCCGGAAATCGATCCCGCGCAGGTCCCCTTTGATGATTTCCACAGCACGGCGAACCAGGCGGCGGGCGAGCGCGGGGGGCGCCTGGGTCAATAGGGAGAGGGGAAGTATGAGTGGCTGGTGACTGGTGGCTGGTGGCTGGATCAGGTGGGCGATTTCGGTGTCCCAGTACGCTTCTTCGTCGCGGGCGAGCGCAGCCAGGTTTGCCAAAGCCTGGTCGAGTTGCGGATTGAAGCCCGCACGTAACAACGGCAGGATTTCGTGGCGCAGCCGGTTGCGGGCGAATGCGGGATCGCGATTCGTTTCGTCCTCTCTCCAGGCGATCCCGCGTTCGCGGAGCCAGGCTTCAATCTCGTTGCGATCGATCTCGAGCAGAGGGCGAACAAGACCTTCGTGGGTGACTGGCAGAATCCCTACTAGTCCTGCGAGCCCTGAGCCGCGCAGAATCCGGAACAGTACGGTCTCGGCTTGGTCGGTGCGCGTGTGACCGGTGGCCACGCGGTCGACTCTTCCTGATGCGATCAGGTCTCCATAAAATGCCTGGCGAACATTGCGGGCGTCTTGTTCCAAATTGCCTTCCAGGGCCGGGACGTCGGCGTCGTGCAGATGGAAGGGAAGCGTGAGATCGCAAGCCAGGCGCCCCACGAACTCGGCATCGGCGAGCGATGCCGCGCCGCGAATCCCATGCTCTATGTGAATCACGCTGAGGTGCAAATCCCATCTGGGCGCCAGCTCGCGCAGAGCATACAACAGGAACACGGAATCGGCCCCGCCCGACACAGCCACGCCCACACGCTGCCCCGGTTCGAACATGCCATGTCGCGCGACGAATTGGGCGATGCGATCGAGCATTCGTCCGCATCATACCGCGCAGAGCATGCTTTGGGTATCGCGACGATCCACGTTGACTCCGTGACATCATCGGTGTTTAATCAGCGAAGGACCAGGAGGCCGCCGATGAAAAAGCTCACATTGCTGATAACGGCCCTCGCGGCGTTGCAGGGAAGCACGTTGTATTCCCAGAATATAACAGGCAATTGGCAGGGCACCTTGCAGGCCGGCCCGGAAAAAGTGCGCGTCGTGTTTAAGATCGCGCTGGAAAATGACCAGCTGAAGGCTACGCTCAACATCGTCGACCGGCCATCGCCGCCAATCGCTGCTACGATCACACGGGACGGTTCGACTGTAAAAATCACGGTTCCTTCCATAAACGCCAACTATGAAGGGAAGCTGAGCGGGGACGGAAACTCGATCGTGGGGACGTTGACCTTAGGCACGCCGCAGGCCTTGAACCTGGCACGCGCTACTCCCGAGACCGCCTGGGCGATTCCGGAACCTCCTCCTCCGCCTGCACGGATGCCCGCAAACGCGAATCCCGCATTCGAAGTCGCCACCATCAAGCCCAGCGATCCTGCCAGCCAGGGCCAGATCGTTACGTTGCGAGGCGCCGAGGTGATCACCACGAACGTGACGGTGCGCGATCTGATCAACCTGGCTTACTGGCTCCATCCGAAGCAGGTTACCGGTGGACCTGCCTGGATGGAATCCGAGAAGTACGATATGGCGGGTAAGCCCGATGCGCCAGGCCAGCCGAACGTCGACCAGATGAAGATGATGATTCAGAAATTACTGGCCGATCGCTTTCAGCTCAAATTCCATTTCGAAAAGAGAGATCTCTCGGCTTACGCGGTCTCGATCACCAAAGGCGGAGCGAAAATTATCAAGAGCCAGGACGATCCGAAGGGCCTGCCCGGATTTTATTTCGGAAGAGCTGCATCCGGAACGACGCTCACCTTCAGGAACTCGCCAATGTCGCAAGTCACCGCCATATTGCAAAACTTCTTGGATAAACCAGTGGTGGACCAATCAGGCCTGGCCGAAAGGTACGACTTCACGGTGTCGTTCACACTCGATGCGGCGCAGGCGGTGCGTCTTGGTGGCGCTCCAACGAGCGCGCCCGATAATCCCGATGCCGCTCCGGATGTGTTCGCCGCCTTCCAGCAGCAATTGGGATTGAAGCTGGAATCGACCAAGGCGCCTGTCGATGTCATGGTCGTCGACAAGCTGGAAAAGCCTTCTGAGAATTAGCCACGCCTTCGCCTGACCCGCCCGCCGCAACCTTTCGACGAGACAAAATAGAGGGATGCCCGCTGCGCGCTTTTCGCTCGAACAACAAGTTGCCGGCTATTATCAAGCCGGTCAAGAAGCCGATCGGTTGGAGAGCCCATTCTTCCGTTGGGAGAAAGCTCGGACACTGGATATTTTGGATCGCTTTCTGCCACCCGCGCCGGCACTAATTCTAGATGTTGGCGGCGCCGCCGGGGCATACGCGTTTCCGTTGGCCGAGCAGGGTTACACTGTTGATCTCATCGATCCGGTCGCGTTGCATATCGAGCAGGCGAAACAAAGAGCCGCAAGCGTCCAGCGCGCTCCGCGAAATTTCCTAGTAGGGGATGCCCGCGCAATCCCCTGTAACGACGGAGCCGCCGACGCTGTGCTGTTCTTCGGGCCGCTCTACCACTTGACCGATTCCAGCGAGCGGCTCAACGCGATTCGTGAAGCCCACCGCGTGTTGCGTGCCGGAGGGGTTCTGCTGGCGGTGGCAATCTCGCGTTTCGCCTCGGCGCTCGACGGTATCGGACGCGGATTGATCCGCGATCCCGCCTTTGTTCGAATCCTGGAACAGGATCTGAAAACCGGCCAGCATCGCAACGACACCGCGAATCCCGACTATTTCACGACCGCTTTCTTTCATCATCCGGATGAGTTGAAGATGGAGCTGAACGCGGGAGGATTCCCGAGTCCCAAGCTGTGCGCGATAGAGGGCCCCATCTGGACCGTGCCAGAATGGGCGGCGGAGCAGCAAGATCAGCTAATGGCGACGGTGCGCGCGATCGAGAACGAGGCTACGTTGATCGGAGCGAGCGCTCATATCATGGGAATCGCAACTAAACCGAATAATTGAATCATCGATCGACCAGGAACTGGGAACCTGGCGCGCCCGTACCGCGTAACGTACCAAGGAGGTCGAGAATCCATGCGCCGCAGTCCGGTAACCGGTCTTATTGTGCTCATATTGTTCGTTGGTCCTCTCCATTCCCAAAACTCCGCCGCTTGGAAGGATCCCTCGCCCCACACCGTGCAGTTCGTAGGCGTCGATAAAGACGTGCGGTTGGAAGTGCTCGATTGGGGCGGTTCTGGCCGGCCCATGATCCTGCTGCCCGGCGGCGGATTTACGGCGCATGTATACGACGACTTCGCGCCGAAGTTCACGGCCAATTACCATGTTTACGGAATTACGCGCCGCGGTTTTGGCGCCTCCGGGTTTTCAGCGTCGGACAATTGGGCTGATCGCCTTGGCGACGACGTGCTGGCTGTGATGGACGCATTGAAACTATCGAGACCCATCCTGGTGGGGCACTCCCTTGGCGGGACCGAGTTGAGTTCGGTTGCCAACAAGCGCCCGGACCAGGTCGCCGGTCTAATCTACCTCGATGCCGCGTATTCCTACGCCTTCGACAACGGCAAAGGGGCAAGCGTCAGAGAAATTCAAGAGCTCCATGGACCGCAACTCCCGCCACCGAGCGCCGCGGATTTCGTGAGCTTTCCCGCACTTCAGAAATACTATGAGCGCGTGAACGGATTCCGATACCCCGAAGCGGAGCTGCGCCAGCAAAACGAACCGACTCCCGGCGGAGGAGTCGGAAAACAACTCGACGCGCCCGGTAATCAAATGATGCAAACGATGGTGATGGCCGGCTCGAAGAAGTACAGCAATATTCCGGTTCCTGCGCTCGTCATTTTTGCGAACCCGCATAGCCAGGGGCCGCTGATTGACGCGAGTACTGATCCTGCGGTCCGCTCGGCAGCCAAGGCATATTCCGACGCGTTAACTGCTTTCACGGAAAAGCAAGAGAAGGCCGTCAAAGATGGTGTGCCCACTGCGCATGTGGTCACCATCCCAGGCGCGCATCATTTTGTCTTCCTGTCCAATGAGAGCGACGTGCTGCGGGAAATGCGCGCCTTTCTTGCCGGCCTGCATTAGCCGGTGAATTCGGTTACGCGATTGAGCCGATTCTATCCGCCGCTTTTCGCCGAAGCAGTTTCTTGCGCCGCCCGGCGCCGCCGTCCGCTGATCAGATAGACCGCCGCGCGCAACTCCAGCAACGGATCATCGGAGGGATCGATTCCATCCACGCGCGGGATCGGATCGAAGATGGTTTGCTGTTGTTCGTGGGCGTTGTTTGCCACGGTAGATGTTACCGCGAGCGTTCCGAGATCGAGCAACGTTCGGCTTTCGGGCCAATGCTCCGTCGCGTCGTTCACGATATCTCCGTCGTTCGCGAGTTGAGCCAAGATGCGGAACTTGATCGGGCCTTTTCCAATTCTCTCGGCGAGTTCATCGAACAAGAAATTCGCGCTCTTGGCGGCCACCGCGGCATCGCTCAGATGTTCGACGCCCGCATCCGGGATGATTCGATAACGTCCGTAGCGGCTTTGGCCAGCCTTGTTCGTGAAGTGCATCGCGGTAATGCCGAAATAGGCTTCCCGTGCGAAGCTGGACGGGGCAGGCTTCGGCGTCTGCACGAAAGCGAGTGTCTTGGGATGCCCGCCGAGGAAGGCTTCCAGAGGAGATCCGGAGATCTTAGCAGGATCGCTTGAAGCCACCGCGCGCAAGAACTCCAAGAACTCCTGGCCGTTCCTGACTGGGAATGAATCCACGGAATGGCTGATGATATCGGTGTGAGCGCGTTCGCCCAGATGAAACCGAATCGCGCACCCGTGCGGATGGGCATTGGGATCGGTGTCGGGGATCATGGGAACGCCGGTCGCGTCGGAAAAACGAACCGACACCGGGGTGGACGCCGAATTCATGTGAGGCGCGCGTGTGAGCGATGCGGCGCTGGGTGAAGGAGTGAACGTTCCGGCTACCAGGACGCCCTTGGCGTGGGCAGGCCGGAAGCCGGGATGCAGACCGAAAATCGTATCGAATTGCTGAACCAGATCCTGAGCCAGCTTTAAGAGTTTTTCGTCGGTGGGTAGTGGCATAACAGTACTATTGTCCCACCGCGCGCCGCAGTTGATCCGCCGGGAGACGAACCTCACCCGTGATCTTGAGCCCCAACCGGCCGGCGCCGCCGTCGGCGAACTGAACAGTTTTGATGGATACGGCATTTTCAATTGAGGCTGGTAGCGCCGCTTTGAGATCGGTCACCTTTTGTATTGCCGACTCGATGCTGTCCGATATCTGCTCACGAATCGAATCGCCCACGTCGCCGGAGCGCAGCACGTCGCCCAGCGACCCATCGGCGTCGATCTTTCGGACCTTCGCGTCGAGTGAAATGTTGTTGTCGGCGACCGACGGAATCAGGCTGACTTCGATCACGCCGTGACCGCCTATCAATCTCTTGACGATCTGCTTGCCCAGCGCCTTGACGCACGCGTAGCGTTCGAAGTTGACGTTAGCGGCCAGCAGGCTTGCTGGGGCATCGGGAGCCAGAGTTGCGCGCTCCAACGAGAGCCGTTCGCCGCATCGGTCGCTCCGGTTGACCGTGGCGCTCAACACCGCAGTGAGATGTTCCTGAAGATCTCCCAAGTCGATCGTGAGTTCCAGTGCGGTGACTCCCGAGCTTATCGCGGACGCTGTGCCCGAGATGCTGATTTGCACCGGCTGGTTTTCAATCGTCACGGAGGTTTTGGTCGGGGAAATTTGAATCGTCGGATTTCCGGTCTGCGCCTGTGCGAACACCATCGCTACACAAACACAGGCGGCGCTCTTCAATGGCTGGCACCCGTTTCTTTATGCCAGTTCAGCGTCGCCGGACGACCTTTGATAAAACTGCCGCTCGCGTTGAGCAGCCCACCGCGTAATGAGCCGGTGAGATCGATCCGGGCTTGCCGCGAGCCATCGTCCTTATTGCGCATCTCGATCTCCATGGTAACTTCGCCCGACTTGGCGACCTGGCCGTCCAGAAACATGTCGACTTTCTTCTCGCGGCCCATCACCCAGCGGCTCGTGATCTTACTTCCACTGATGGTTCCCTCGGCGTGATAGCAGCGCTCGGGTTCCTTCTTCGTTTTGCCGTAACAAATTTGACCGGAATAGGTGCCGTCGTTCCTCCCCTCGTGGTGGATTGCCGATCGCGTCTTCTTGGTTTCCGGTTCGGGGATCGGCGCAGGTTCTATGCGCGCCACTGGTGGCTGAGCCGTCGCCACTGCGATTGTTGGCGTGGGTGCGGGCTGTACTTTCGTCTGGCGGTTGAGCGCATAGATCCAATAACCGCCGCCGGCGAGTAACAGCAGACACAGCATACCAGCGGCCGCAATCCATTTTCTCGAATCGTTCCGGACTGGCTCAAGCTTGCGCACCGGAAGCGCCCCGCCACCCTCAGCTTCCGCGATGGAAAACGTTCGCACCGGCTGTTGGATGTTCTTGAAAGTCATCTCGCCGAGCGGCTGAAAGGTCAGCGAGAGCTTATTGCTGATTTGATCGTGAACGCTTCCAGAGATGCAGATTCCACCGGGCTCGGCGGCCGTCTGCAGCCGCGCCGCGACGTTGACGCCATCGCCTAGCAGATCCTGGCCATGCAACATCACGTCGCCCAGATTGATCCCGATCCGGAATCGCACTTGACGCGACGGCGGCAGTTGATCGTTGCGAGTCCTCAAGGCGGCCTGGATGTCGGTGGCGCACCGCACCGCTTCAACAGCGCTCGAAAATTCTGCCAGGATCGCATCGCCAGCCGTATTGAAAATGCGCCCGCGGTGCATCCCGACCAGTGATTCGAAAACTTCCTTGTGGCCGCGAAACGTCCGCAGCGTCTGCTCCTCATCCTCACCCATCAGACGGCTGAATTCTGCTACATCGGCCGAAAGAATGGTCGCAAGTTTGCGCTCCAGGAACTGCTGGCTAGGGCTTTCGGGTTCGTCGGGCATTGGGATCCTCCGCCGCTCGGACTCGCCGGTATGATAGCACTGCAGCAGATTATTCGTAGCGCAGCGCCACCGTCGGATCCACCCGCACCGCACGCCGCGCAGGAATCAGCGTCGCGAGCACCGCAACAAGGGCCAATAGTATCGCCACGCTCGCGAAAGTCGCCGGATCGGTGGCGGTCACTCCCCAAAGCCGCGTCGAAATCAATCTCGTCAAAGCGAGCGAACCGCCAAGCCCCACCGCGACTCCGGCGCCGATCAATGCGAGCGCATTCCACATCACCAGTTTCAGCACATCGCGCCAATGCGCGCCCAGCGCCATGCGGATGCCGATCTCGCGCGTTCGCTGCGCCACCGACTGTGCCATCACGCCATAAATCCCGACCGTCGCAAGCAACGTGGCGACGCCCGCGAAGATGCTCAACAGCAGCGTGTAGTAGCGCGGCTCTTGCACTTGATCGCCCAGCACATCGTCCATAGTGCGAATCTTTCCGATAGGCCGCGAGGGGTCGATCTCGGTCATCGCTTTGCGAAGCTGCGGGATCAGGCTGCTCGTATCGCCCGACGGCCGGACCAGAAACGACATGTAGATTCGCGTCCATTGATAGGGTCCGCGATAGTGCGCCGGCCTTTGTGCGTGCGGCACGTACATCACGGGCTCGGGCGTGGTTTGAATGCGGCTCACTTTTACGTCGCCCGCGATTCCGATGATCTCGCGCGGCTGCTCATCGGGCACCAGATCCAAAGTCAAATGTTTGCCGATGGGATCTTCATTCGGCCAGTACGTACGCGCCATGGTCTGATTGATGATCGCCACCCAGGGCGCAGTCGCGGAATCGCGCGCCGTAAAATCGCGGCCGCGCAGTAAGGGAGAATGCAGCGTCGCGAACATACCCGGCGTGACGGGATAGTAGACTGCGCTCATCGCGTTGCGCTGCGCCTCGGTTTGCGGAATCGGCCGGCCTTGAATCGTGAACGTCATCTTGTCCTCGCCCCCTTGCATCGGCGGATAGACGCTGCCCGCCACCGATTGCACGCCCGGCATTTCTCGAAATCGCTCGTATAAGCGATCGAAATTCTGCGCCGGAATCGGGCTCACATTCACCAACGGATAGTTATGGTACGACCCGATGGGTTTGACGTATTGCGACACTTGAAAATCATAATCGAAGGTGATCACGCCGGACGGATTGCATCCCAGATCGGCTCCGGTAAGCCGGAAGAAGCTGTTGATCATCAGCCCCGCACCCGCCAGCAAAATGAGAGCCAGCGCGATTTGTCCGGCCACCAATGCCCCACGAAAACGATGCCGTGCCAGTCCAGTCATCGCCGCTCGCCCCGCCTCTTTGAGCGACTCCACAAGATTCGGCCGCGAAGCCTGCAACGCGGGAACGGCGCCGAATGCGACACCCGTTAGTATGGATAACAGAGCCGTAAACACCAGCACTTTGCCATCGATTCCGATGTGCGGCAGCAGTGGAAACCAGGGAGGGCTGATCGCGATCAGCATCTTTAAACCGGCCCATGCCAGCATCGCGCCCAGCGCGCCCCCGAACAGCGACAACATGACGCTCTCCACCAGGAATTGCCGGACGATTCGCCAGCGGCCCGCCCCCAACGCCGCCCGCACCGCAACTTCAGTTTGCCGCGTAGCTCCACGTGCCAGCAGCAACCCCGCCACGTTGGCGCACGCGATCAAGAGTACGAACCCGACCACGCCTTCCAGCGTCCACAGCGGTTGCTTCATCCATCCGAACAACGCGTCGTGCAGCGGCTCCACGCGAATTCCCCGATCCTTATTGCGAGTTGGGAAATTCCGCGCCAGCTGATCGGCGATGCTCTTCATCTCGCCCTGCGCCTGAGGGATCGACACGCCAAGCTTCAGCCTGGCAACCACGCCGAGGTACGGCGCCGAACCCTGCAACTGAAAACGATTGATGAGCAGCGGCTCCCAGTATTGTGCGTTCTCGTCCCAGAAATGAAAATCCGCGGGCATCACCCCGATGATGGTGACCGAATCGTGGCCCGTGCGGATGGTCTTGCCGACGATATTCGGATCGCTTGCATAGCGCCGCTGCCAAAGCCGTTGGCTGATCAGCATCACTGGCGCTGGAGCGCCAATCGGATCTTCCTCTTCGGTGAACGTCCGCCCCATGATCGGCTTAACACCCAAAATTTGAAACACCGCGGGATTGAACGCTTCACCCTCGATCCTCTCCGCACCCACGCCATTTTCTTCCACACCAAAATCGCGAGCCGAGTAGTCAACCGCTGCCAGGTTTTCGAAACTGGCGTGGCTTTGTT
>DATHMO010000047.1:0-23308 GCA_035486995.1 Bryobacteraceae bacterium | reverse complement strand
CAGCTTGGTTCGCTTGTTGCCTCGGGTATTGGGTTTGGGTGCAATCATTTTTTTGCGGCCTTCTTGATTTGCGATGCGAGTTTTGCGAGAACGTTCTGATCCGCCTTCGAGAGCGTTTCCTTTCGCGACTTCGCATAAATTGCGGCTATGTAAATCCTGCCAGGTTCGGCGAGGAAGAATAACCACGCGAAATCCACCGCTCTTTCCTCTGCCTCTTCGAGCCCAGCAAGCTTTGCGAAAGCCGCCGGAGCCGGGAATGACCGGATGATCTTCCGGCATGCAAGCGATGAAAAACACCATCGCTATCCGCTCATCGTCGTCCAGAAGCGCTGATACTTGAGCTTCGTAACCGGACAAGCTCACGATCTCGGCAATCACTTCTCAGCCCGCTATACGGCATCGACGTATAACGGGTCAACGACCACCGTTAGTCTTACGGGACCGGAATGCGATAAATATTCCGGTGCGTGGTCACAATCGGATAGGCGAACACCGACGGATCGGAGCTCATGAAAGCTCTCGGAGGCCCGATAGCGTGCGCGGCTGGAAGAGAACCTTCGACGTCGCTCAACTGAAGTCCTCCGGTTGGGAAGGGCGGCAGAACAGCGCCGGAGGGGAGTGGGATCGAGTAGGTGCGCAAGATCCGTTCGGAAAATAGATAGATTAGCTTTCCGTCGCGCGACCAACTGATTAATGGCGGGGTCACTCCTCGGTCCTCAGCGCCGCCGGAAGCGCAACCGGTACATACAGGCATGGATGATCCTCCGGCCGTGGAATAGACGTTGACATTCATCCCTACCCACGCAGCCACCCATTTGCCGTCGGGCGAAATATCGTAAACGAAGACCGCCCGGTTCGGCATGACCTTGTGCAGACCCGTTCCGTCTGCTTTGATCGTCTGCAGATACATAGCTCCGGCTTGGCCTCCAACGAAGAACACGTCCCCATCGGGAGCGAACAGGGCTCGAATGCAGTCCTGATCGGACAAACGGCGCGGGGAAGAACTGCCGTCGGTGGCTCCGATCCAGAGCGGCGCATGCCCGGAGCCATCGGCGGTAATGAAAATCGCCTGTTTGCCGTCCGGCGATATGTCGTAGTGCTCCATGAGAAAATCCGGCAACAGACGTTGCTGCTTGCCGGTTTCCAGTTCCGTTTCCCACAATTCGCCGCTCACAAAGCGGCTGTTCGTTTTCGAGCGCTGCAAATAGTAAAGGCGCTTCCGGTCGGACGAGAACGAGGGGAGATACGAATATCCTTCGTAGGTGATTTGACGCTCGCGCCCGGAATCGTGAACCCACAATGTGCTCTGACTTTCGCCGACCGATGTCACAAACGACTTTCCATCGGGGGCAACTGAGATCCCCTGCTCTTCGGTAGCACCCGACGTAACTTGCTCGGGCGCGCCATTGGGGAAACGTTGCCGCCAGATGTGATAGCCGCTTCCCGTATTGGCGGCGAGATACATCCACTTTCCGTCGGGCGACCATGCCGCGTCGGTGCATTGGGCGGGTTGGGGTCCTACACGGCGGCCGGATGAGCCTCCATCAAACGGCACGACGCGACAGGGCAACCAGCCGCTGGCGTTCATTTCCACTACCAGCATCGATTTGCCATCGGGCGAAAGAGACGAACGGTGAGCCATGCCGTTCACGTCCGCCGGCATGTAGACGGTGCGTTGGTCCTGGCGGCTTTGGGAGGCGCTAAAGACTCCCATGTGGATGCCTTCGCCGGTGAGCGCCGAATACAACACGCGCGGTGGCTGTGCGCGGCCAATCCAGCTCAGGCCTTCTGCTTTCGCTAATAAAAGGGCCGGCTCGCCGCCCAGCAACGGAACCGTCCACGTGTGCCAGCCTCCGACGGTGTAGGCGATTCGCGAACCGTCGGCGGAGAAATTGACGGGTCCCATCTTTACGCCGCCATCGTGGGTCAACTGCACTGGCTCGCCATCGGGAAGCAGCTTCACATAGACGTCGCCGGGACCGTCGAACGTGCTCGACCCTCTAATAAAAGACAGCACGCGGCCGTCGGGGGACAGAGTGGGAGATACGGCGGAATCGGTGAAGTTGGTGAGCTGTGTGTATTCCAATCGCGCTGTGGAATGCCGGGTGGAAAACCAGAACGCTCCGGCTGCAGCCGCAATTGCAATGGCGGCAATGCCGCCCACCGCTGACCACTTTCTGAAGCCTCTCGAGGGCGCAGCCAGTTCCTGCCGGCTCGATCGTTGGGCACGGCGCAAAGCCGTTACCATGTCGCGCATGGACGAATACCGATCCGCCGGATCCTTTTCAATGGCCTTGGTAACAAGCAGCCGCAGCGGATCGGGGATATCGTCGCTCAATGGCGCTGGTGGGCTGTGAATCACGCGTTGGAGCAATTCCAGATTGGTGGCCGCGGCGAATGCGCGTTGGCCGGCCAGCGCCTCGTAAAGCACTACGCCGAACGAAAAGATATCGCTGCGCGCGTCCAATTTCTTGCCGGAAGCCTGTTCCGGCGACATATATGCGATGGTGCCGACGATGATCCCCGGTCGTGTTTGATCCGCGCTGAGCGTCCGGGTCAGGTCCCCTGGCTGCACGACGTCTTCGAGCTTGGCCAAACCAAAATCCGCTAGTTTGGCGTAGCCGCTCGAGGTAACCAAAATGTTATCGGGCTTGATATCGCGGTGCAGGATGCCGGCTTGGTGGGCAGCGGCCAGACCGTCCGCAACACCGGTTAACAATTCGGCCACATCTTCCCACGTTCGCGGCTGGCGCTGAAGCCAGTTCTTGAGCGTACCGCCGTCGACAAATTCCGTCACCAGATATTGCCGGCCTTCGAACTCGCCGATGTCATAAACGGTAAGGATATGCGGATGATTGAGCGACGAAGCCATCTGCGCTTCTCGCTGGAAGCGGCGGCGAGCGGCAGCGTCCGCCAGATCGTCGGAAAGCAACTTGATCGCGACCGGCCGCTGAAGCTTGGTATCGTGAGCGCGAAATACCACGCCCATCCCGCCTTCGCCGATTTCCGCCTCGATTTTATATTGGCCGAGTTGTGTGCCCGGGGCCAGCCTCTCGGCGGACGGTTCCATGATCCTGTATTATGACGCGGATTTCACGGAGTCTGCCGCAGTTTTTCACGATGGCGCCTGGTCCGGCCATCTCTACGGTTCATCCGGTTTTTTGACGGTTCATCCGATTTCGACCTTGAATTCGGGGCTTCCCGCCTATTCTGTACTTGCAAGGAGCTTCACATGAAAATGCAAAAGACAACCATCGCGGCCGTGATCATCCTCACAGCCGGCGTCCTTCTGAGTCAGGACCGTTTCGACATGAAAGTCCGCAACTATTTCTTCGCCGGCCTCGCGGGCGACGCCGCTTCGCTCCAAAAAGGAATGAAGATCTGCGAAGATATTCTGGCAGCCGATCCGAAGCAGCCCGAAGCGCTGGTTTGGCACGGCATGGGCCTGGTCAGCGAATCGCGCGAGGCGTTCCAGAAAGGCGATCAGCAAAACGGCGCGGCCCTATGGCAGCGCGGGATGGACGAAATGGATCAAGGCGCGCAGATTGCTCCGGATTCACTTGGCGTCCGCATCGTTCGTGGCGCCGTGCTCCTGGTTGCGTCGCAATACTTGCCCGATCCAGAGGTGGCCCACCCTTTAATAGTGAAGGGCCTCAGTGATTATGAGAAGGCATATTC
Source organism: Bryobacteraceae bacterium (assembly GCA_035486995.1). Taxonomy (GTDB): domain Bacteria; phylum Acidobacteriota; class Terriglobia; order Bryobacterales; family Bryobacteraceae; genus Palsa-89. The sequence goes on along the minus strand of DATHMO010000047.1, from coordinate 19,630 downwards.
GATCCAGGGCCCGGATCTGAAACATCTTGGCACGCACAAAGCGGGAGAGCTGATGATCGGCATGGCGGATGCATACGCCCGGCTCGGCCAACAAGACAAGGCGCAGCAGTGGTTCGAGCGTATTGAGAAGGATCTGCCCAATACGCCCTATGCAAACTCCGCGGCGACGTGGCTCGAGACCAAGACTCTCACACCCCGGCAGGCCGGCTGTCTGAGTTGTCATACGGACACGGCGGAAGTAAGCGCGGAAGTAAGATAAGGGCAGCCAGCTATGAACGCGCAGGGTTATCGCACGAACATCGTCAAAGTCGTGATGTGGGATTCGGCATTCGCGTTCATTCCGCCGATTCTGTTGTTCGTGCTGAATCCCAGCATCACGTGGGGCCGGCTGCTGGACGATTTCAAATTCTCTTTCATCTATTCCAACTGCATCGGAGCCATCGCGTTCTACTTCGTCCCGAAGGTATGGATGGTAGGTTGCGGGCTGCCGCAATGGATTCGCTGGAGCACTCGCGTGGCAGCGATGTATGTCGCGTGTGTGACCGGATCCTTGATCGCCGGCGTGTTCTTCGTCGCGCTGCGTTGGCAGCTCTTCAGCGATTATTGGCCGCAGTTTTTCGGAACACTGAAGCTGGCCGCATTCTTGACCATTGGCGCCGGACTCACGATCGGCATCTACAGTACGTTGCGCGAGCGCCTGGAAGAGACCACCTTGCAACTCCGTACCAAGGAATTGGAACGCGAACGGGCTCTCAAACTGGCGACGGAAGCGCAACTGGCGTCGCTAGAATCGCGGATACATCCGCATTTCCTGTTTAACACGCTGAATTCGATTTCCTCGTTGATTCCCGAGGACCCGGCGCGCGCCGAGCGGTTGGTGGAGCGGATGGCGGCTCTGCTGCGCTTCTCTCTGGACGCCAATCAATCGGGCCTGGTGCCGCTTGCGAGCGAGCTGAAAATCGTCGGGGATTATCTCGAGATTGAGCGTGCGCGTTTCGGCGACCGGCTACGCTATCACATCGACGTGCCAGCCGAATTGGGTGAATCCCGCATCCCGCCGCTCGCGCTGCAGACGATGGTGGAGAATAGCGTCAAACACGCCATCGCGCCGGACCGCGCCGGAGGCGAGGTTCGAATCAGCGGTACTGAATCGAACGGCACGTTTTGCGTCGAGGTTTCCGATTCGGGTCCGGCGTTCCAATTGGAATCCGCGCCTGCCGGCCATGGGCTAGACAACCTCAAGGATCGATTGACGGCATTATTCGGAGATCAGGCGGCCTTGGTATTGCAGCGGGAGGGCGGACGCAATCATTTGATCCTGTCGGTCCCGCAAACTGTAAACGGACATGCGAGCATTTCTGGTTGACGACGAAGCGCTCGCAGTGAAGCGCCTGCAGCGGATGCTCGCGGCAACCAAGCGAGTGGACGTGGTCGGAACCAGTACCGATCCGGTGGAAGCCGTGGCCGCGATTCTGGAAGCCAAACCAGACGTTCTGTTCCTGGATATCGAAATGCCCGGGATGACTGGCTTTGAGATGCTCGCTCACCTTCAGCCGCAACCGTGGGTGGTGTTCACAACGGCGTACGATCGCTACGCGCTGGAAGCTTTTGGCGTGAATTCGGTGGACTACCTGCTCAAGCCGATCGAAGCCGCGCCGTTGGATCGTGCGCTGGACAAGATTGAGCGCTTGCATGGAAGCTCCGCCGCACCTCCCGAACTGCGTGAGTTGATAGCACGGCTTGCCACGGTGGCCGGCGCGGTGCGTTCGCCTTCGTACCCGGACCGCGTGGCGTCGCGAGTCGGCGAACGAATCGAGTTCATTGACCTCGTACACGTGACGCATTTTTTCGCGGCCGATAAACTGACCTTCGCGGCCACTGGCGCGAAGAACTACGCGGTGGATTACACGATTCAGGAATTAGAGCAAAAGCTCGACCCGGCGAAATTCGTTCGCATCCACCGCGCCTCGCTCGTCAATGTGGAGCACGTGCAGGAACTGCATTCCTGGTTTGCCGGGAAGATGATGTTGCGGTTGAAAGATCCCAAGCACACTGAGCTTTCGGTGTCGCGCGATCGCGTGCGGGCGCTCAAAGAGCGGTTGGGAATTTAGAGCTTGGCGCTGAGCTCGCGAATCTTCCGCGCGAGTTCCTTGGGAGGCTTTTTCGAGAGTGCGATAGTGAACTCGTCCTTCGCCTCGTTTCGCTTGTTGTCTTGCAGGAACGCCACGCCCAGATGGTAACGATACACCGGAAGTTCCGGATTCTTGTTCACCAAAACTCGAAATACCTGAATAGCGCTTTCGTTCAACCCGTTCTTGGCGTATACCCAGCCCAGCGTGTCCAGGACGTTGGGATCGCTGGAGAGCTTCCGCGCAGCGGCGGCCGCAAGCGTGAGAGCCTGGCCCAGGTCCGTTCCCGTCTCAGCCAGATCAAAGGCCAGATTGTTCATGACCGCCGCGTTTTGGGGATCGAGCGCAAGTTCCTTCTTCATCGTTCGGATGGCCGCTTGCTTGTCGCCGGCGTCATTTTCGAGAACGCCCAGGTTGTACAAGATCTCTTTGTCGAATGGCGCCAGTTGGCTGGCTTTTTCGTAATTGGCGACTGCCCGATCAAGATCGCCTTCGGCCTGGTACAGCTCGCCGAGCGATTTGCAAGCGTCCACTGAACTCGGATTATTGGCGCGCAGCCATTCATAGTGCTGGATCGCAAGCCCGCGCTTCCCTTCCTGGATGGCCGTTGCGGCAGCCAAACGATGCAGCTCCTCGGAACCGGAGGCTTGGCGCAATTCCCGTTGCAACAATGCATCGGCCTTCACGGGGCGCGCTTCTTTCAGATAAAGGCGCACTAGCGCTGCGAGCGGCCGCAGGTCGTCGGAACCTGTCTTGTACAGGCGGAGGTAACGGGCTTCAGCGTCGGCATACTTTTGTTCGGCTATATCGAGAGCCGCCAAACGCAGATCGACGTCCATCGAGCCGGGCTGTGAATCCTGCTTGATCTTCAGCAGGCCCTCCAGTTCAGCACGAGCGCGGGAATAATTGTGGATTCCAACCAGCCCATCGGCGTGCAGCAGCGCGGCGTCGCGGTTGCCGGGATCCGTATTCAGGATCTGCCCGGTGAGCCGGACGGTTTCCGCATGGTTGCCGGACTTCTCGGCAAGCTGGGCGAGTGCGATGCGGGGCGCTGCATAGTCTGCTCGCAGGTCTGCGGCCTCTTTCAACACCGTCACGCCGGTCGTCAAATCCCGATTGGCCACGTATGCGAGGCCTAAGTTATAACGCGTAACGGCGTCGCTGGGAGCGCGGCCAGAGAGGATCTTCAAGTCCCCGACTGCCAACTCCCGATCCGCCGGCTTCGCACTGTCTCTTAGGAGGATGGCGCGCGTGAGGCGGGCGCTGAAATCATCGGGATACGCCTTCAACAGCTCATTGAGTTGGCCGATCGACTCCTCGGATTTCCCGATTGCGGCGAGGGTTCGCGCGACAGCTTCCTGGTAACGCGCTTGGTCCTTGGAGCCCGACCGCTCACCGTCTTGGTATTGGGCGAGCGCTTCCTTCCAATCGCCAGCCCTTGCATAGAAATCGCCGACCAAACCGGGCGCGTTCGGAAACACTTCGCGATCTTTGCGGATGCCATCGAGCGTTGCCATCATCTGCTGGCGGCGACCGGAGTCCCTATAAAGGGCCGCCAGTTTCAACCGCGGCCGCACATCCTTCGGCAATCCAGCCGTCTCCGCTTCGAGCAGACGCTCGGCATCCGCCGTGCGATGAGCTTCTGAATAATAGTTGACCAGCAAGTCGTACATTGGGGCGCTATCAGGGTGCGCGGCAAGCACCCGTTCGGCCACGCTCTCGGCTTCTTGGGTTCGATTTTGAGCGAGCAGCGCTCGCACCATCGGCACGTCGGCCTTCGGATCCAGCGGGCGGATGGCGTCGGCTTTTCGCAATTCGGCTAGAGCTTCGTCGTACTTGCGATCGATGATCGATACACTGGCGTGTAGCCGCAATCCGTCGAAAGAATTAGGGTTCTTACGAAGCAAGTCGTACGCTTCGCGGCTCGCTAGGTCGTATGACTTCTTATCAGTTGGGTCTTCTTGGTATGCTTCCAAGGACAAATCCGCAAATGCGATGCCATACTGATCGGTATTTGGAGCGAATTCTTGAGCCTGTTCGAGAGCATGCAGAGCGGCTGTACCGTCGCCCATTTCAACGTCGGTAAGGCCCAGCCGGTAGTACGCCTCCGCAAAGCGCGGATCCTTGGAAATGCTCGCTCGGTATTGAAACTCTGCTTCCGAGTACTTGCCCGCACTGAATAGCTTATTTCCGCGCTCCACATAGGAGTGGGCGGATCTGCCGCACGCCGCCTCGACTAAAATTATCAAAATCGCGCAAGCAAGCGGCCTCATCTTCCAAGTGAGATCCACGTTCGATGAAATTGTTTCAACTGTGCGCGTTTTAGTTACCTTTGGTACCCGTTACAAGCACTGTCACCTTCCAAGAGAACGGATTCGCGGTTATAGTTGGGCTGTGTCGCGAACCGGATTCTGGGGGAATATACTGTGAAACACCTCGCTTTAACAGCGTTTATCGCTTCAGTGTTCACCTTCATAACCACGGCATCTGGGGAAGTGCTGCGCTCGCAGTCTGCACTCGAGACCACAGACCAGGCGGCGGTGACGCCTGTCGCCAGCGCGACTACGCCGAGACTCACGTATCGGCAGCAACGGGCTGAAGCCGAGGACGCTGCAGCTGTAGTTGAGGCTCCGGCAGTGGTGGTTGCCCCCCCCACGGTGGTCAGTGCGACGACGACAAAGCTTACGTATCGGCAGCAAAGGGCTCAAGCTGAAGCGGCTGCAGTTGAGGCTCCGCCGGCAGTGGTGGTTGCACCCCCCACGGTGGTCAGCGCGACGACGACGAAGCTCACGTATCGGCAACAACGGGCTGAATCTGCCGCGGCTGCAGTGGTGGTTGAGCCTGTCCCTGCGGTAGTTAGCGCGCCTGTCGTGCCAGCCAGCGTGACGACGCCGAGGCTCACGTTCCGGCAGCAACGGGCTGAAGCTGAAGCGGCCGCAGCCGCGCTCGCCGACGTAACGCCGCTTTTCCTGCCCCCTACGCCCGACGTCACAACAACGCTTACCGCATCAGGCGAAACAACCGCGGCAAAGTTCACCAAACCGCAGACCGTGATCAGTACTCCGGAGATCAACCTGAATCCGGTTCCATTCAGCCCTGTACCCGAACCCGCGTCCACAAGCCTGGTCCTCCTGGGATTGTTCGGCACCGGCGTGTTCTTCGTCCGGCGATATCAGGCCCGCCAAGCTTAACGCCACGTCCGGCACGCCAGCGCTCGCGCGAAACACGATACTCTAGAGTGAAGGGTCGATTGAGGGGAATCCTTCTTCTTTAGAGATATATGCAATCCACTGCGAGCACCGCGCCAGCACAACCATTAGCCTCGGAATCCTCCAAACATGTTGGGGAGAAACTGGTTTTTAGCATCCTTCTGGCGGCGGCCTTCTGCCATTTTCTGAACGACATGGTTCAGTCGCTGATTCCAGCGATCTACCCACTGCTGAAAGTTTCGTTCCATCTGGACTTCTCGCAGATCGGGATGATCACGCTGACCTATCAGATTACTGCTTCGCTGCTGCAGCCTCTGATCGGCCACTTCAACGATCGCCATCCGCGACCCTATTCGCTCGCGATCGGCATGGGCTTTACGCTCATTGGATTGGTGGCGCTGTCGCGCGTGTCGACTTATCCGATGCTGCTGTGCGGCGCGGCTCTGGTGGGGATCGGCTCGGCGGTGTTCCATCCCGAGTCGTCACGAGTGGTCCGCATGGTCTCCGGCGGACAGCATGGATTCGCGCAAGCCTTGTTTCAGGTTGGCGGCAACGCGGGATCTTCATTGGGACCGTTGCTCGCGGCCTTCATCGTCCTGCCCAACGGCCAAAGCAGCCTCGCCTGGTTTTCGGCCGTGGCTCTCCTCGGGATCGTGGTGCTGGCGCGAGTGGGTTCCTGGTCGAAGAAGAATCGGCCCCCGGTGCGAAAATCGAAAGCCGGGCGCGCCGAATATCATCCGCTCTTATCGCCACGCAAAGTGTATCTATCGCTCGCCGTATTGATCGCGCTCATGTTCTCCAAGTTTTTCTATCTATCGAGCCTGAACAGCTACTACACGTTCTATCTGATGAGTAAGTTTCACCTGCCGGTACGTAGCGCGCAGGTTCACTTATTTCTGTTTGCGGGCGCTATCGCGGCGGGAACCATTATTGGCGGACCGATTGGCGATCGCATCGGCCGTAAGTACGTCATCTGGTGCTCCATCCTGGGCGTGCTTCCGTTCACGTTGGCGCTGCCTTACTCCAATCTGTTTTGGACCAGCGTCCTGAGCGTGATTATCGGCGTGATTCTCGCGTCCGCCTTTTCGGCCATTCTCGTCTACGCGCAGGAGCTGATGCCCGGTAAGATCGGAATGGTCTCCGGCATGTTCTTCGGGCTGGCGTTTGGCATGGCGGGCGTGGGCGCGGCCTTGCTCGGCAACTTGGCCGATCACACCAGCATCACATTCGTCTATAAGGTGTGCTCGTTCTTGCCGGCTATCGGATTACTCACCGGCTTTTTGCCGAACCTCGAAACCAGGCGGCAGCGGCTAAAAGCGATAGCAACTGAGCCCGCGACTTAGGTTAGTCCCTCGACTTCCGCCAGGCGCCGATTCAAATAGCGCCTCTCTGGATCGTTGGCAACCAAGCAGAGAGCTTGCCGGTAGGCTTCGGCCGCTTCTCTCCAGCGGCCATCACGGCGTAGCAGATCGGCTCGCGCAGCCGGCAATAGATGGTATCCAGCCAGAGTGCCTTTGACCTCGATCGCAGCGATCAATTCCAATCCACGCGACGGCCCGTCGGCCATCGCCACGGCAGCGGCGCGATTCAATTCCACCACCGGCGACGGCTGTTTCTGAAGCAGAACATCGTACAACCGCGCGATCTGCCCCCAATCCGTATCTTCCACCCGCGCGGCACGAGCATGCAGGGCGGCGATCGCAGCTTGCAAAGCATACACTCCTGCGGCCCCGTCGCGCAAAGCTGATTCCAGCAGCGGCAGACCTTCGGCGATTTGCCGTTGATCCCACAGCTCGCGATTCTGTTCTTCCAGTGTGACGATTTCCTCGTCCGGGCCGGCGCGAGCCACCCTTCGCGAATCGTGCAGCAGCATCAGAGCCAGCAGCGCGCGGAGCTCGGCATTGCGTGGGATCAGTTCGCAGAGTAATCGGCCCAGCCGAATCGCTTCTTCGCAAAATTGCCGGCGGATCCAGACCTTTCCTGATGTGGCCGCGTATCCTTCGGTGAACACCAGGTAGACGACGAGCATGACGGCGTCCAGCCGTTCGGGCAACCGATCGCGCGGCGGCACGGCGAAGGGCAGTCCGGCATCGCGAATTTTGCGCTTCACCCGCACCAGCCGCTGGGCCATGGCGGGAACAGGGACCAAAAAGCCGCGCGCTATTTCTTCGGTGGTGAGGCCGCACACCGTGCGCAGGGTGAGCGCCACCTGGGCATCCAACGCGATCGCGGGATGGCAACAAGTGAATATCAGACGAAGTTGATCGTCCACCATGGCGGCCTCGGACAAATCGATCGGCGATTCTTCAAGCGCGGTGAGCTGAGCGATCTCGGTTTGTTTATCGCGGAAGCGCGCGCGGCGCCGCAGGTGATCCACCACGCGGTTGCGAGCCGCCGATACGAGCCACGCGTAGGGATTCGCGGGCGCGCCATCGCGCGGCCATTGTTCCAACGCCGCCACGAACGCGTCCTGCACCGCTTCCTCTGACAAATCGAAATCGCCCGTCAGGCGCACAGTGGTGGCCAGTACGCGCCTCCACTCCTCGCGATAGAGCGATTCCAGATTCATTCAAAATTGGCGCTTCAGCCGGGACGGCGCGTCACCAGCGGCCGTACCTCAATCGATCCCCAGAGCGCCGAAGGAATGCGTTCGGCGATTGCGAGCGCTTCGTCCAGATCTTTGGCCTGGATCAGGTAGTATCCGCCGAGCTGCTCGCGTGTTTCCGCAAACGGCCCATCGGTCACCATCCGTTTGCCGTCGCGCACGCGCAACGTGGTCGCGGTGGCCACATCTTGCAATTGGCCACTCCCGATGTAATTCTTCGAATCCTTAATGCTCTGAGTGAAGCGGCCATACTCTCCGTAGATGGCGACGAGATCCGATTGGGTCATCTTAGCCACGTCCGCCTCGTTGCCGTAAATCATTAATAGGTACTCCATATGCCTTCCTTTCACTACATAGTCGAACGGGGCGAGATGATATCGACACTACTTGAAAGATCTTCCTGAGCGCGATCGCACACGTGCCACCAGGTACCAAACGATCAGGACGTTGACCACCGTAACAACCAGTTTCGTGATCGTGAAGTGCCGCGCCATTTCGTAGAGTTCCAGCGGGATAAGCAAGCCGGTTGTCACGATGGTGAAATATTCGGCCCAATGTTTCCGCGACAGCAGGCCGAGGCCTTCGGTAAGGAACAGTCCGGCGTAAAAGAATGTACCTACGCTGAGCTCCCTGAGCTGTTTCGGCGTGACACGAAAGATCCTCACCAGGAATCCGTGAACGTATCTGTTGTCTGGATCTACTCGCAGCACCTGAACCCAATGCGTCACCGTTTCGGCCAGGTCTTTGTGCAGGAGTTTGATGGCGCCGATCCCGGCCGCGATGAGCAGCGCTGCTTTCAGCAGTTTAAACAGCCCGATGAGAATTAGAATGAAACTGGACTGCTGTTTCACGGCCGGTTTTTTCGATGCCTTCCGAGCAAGAGCTGCAGATTGACGCACGTTCTCATGGTACTCGTCTCCTGATCGCAGCGCGTTCGATCCTGGCGGGCTGGGTCGCGCTGTTCGCGATTACTTATCTGGGGACTCGTCCGCTATTGATGGTGGCCGCTCCATTTCTCGGCGCGAGCTGGATACCCACTGCGCAGCTGGCATTGGAATGCGTGGCGCTGGCGGCGTCGGGCTGGGTCGTATGCAGATTGAGCTGCGGGCTGGGCGCGGTGCTGATTTTTGCGATCATGCTGGCGATTTGGAACTTCGGTCTGGTTCCGGCGATCAACGTCCCGTGGCTTTTCCAATTGATGATCGACAGCTTCGGAAGCGTCCGCTATCTGGAATCGCTGATCACCGCTGGCGCAACTCAGGCGCTGCTATTTGGAAGCCTGGCCGCTGGTGCGACATTGGGCCGGCCGAGGGCAAAGCCTATTTCGTTGATGACTGGCGATCCGCGCTGATCTGATCCCAATCCGCCGCGCCCATCCTGCGGAAAAATTCCCTGGGCGGCACGTCCGCCACCGGCATCGGATGCCGCCGTTTCTGCTGCAACTCACCGAGCATCTGGTCGCAGACGCCGACCACCGCGTTAAACAACAATACCGGTAAAATCGCGAGCTTGTATCCCATCGCTTGCGCATCATCCATCCCGACGTCGGGCGTTTTCCCGCGCCAAACCATATTCAAAAGGCACGGACCGCGCACCAATCGGGGCACAGCTGCTACTTCCTCGAGCGACTCCGGCGCTTCGACGAAAGCCATGTCCGCGCCTGCCTCAATAGCGGCATTCGCGCGCCGGATGGCCTCTTCGAACCCAAGGACCGCACGCGCATCCGTCCGCGCGATGATCAGGAAATCGCGATCGCGCTTGGCCGACACAGCCGCCCGAATTTTGGCCAGGTAATGTTCCAACGGAATCACTACCTTGTTTTCCAGATGCCCGCATTTCTTCGGGAAGCCCTGGTCCTCGATATGAATGCCCGCAACGCCTCGCTGCTCATACTCGCGCACCGTGCGGACTACGTTCAGCTCGTTGCCATAGCCGGTATCCGCGTCGGCGATCACGGGCACGCTCACAGCCGTAGCGATCCGGCCGGCGTTGTCCACCATTTCCGACATTGTCACCAGCCCGTAATCCGGATATCCGAGCATTGCGGCCGTCCCGGCGCCAGTCATGTAGACCGCGCTGAATCCAGCCTGTTCAATGATGCGCGCGGTGATGCAGTCGTAGGCGCCCGGCGCAGCGATCAATCCGTCGCCGCCAAGCAGTTTCCGTAATTGATTTGCCCTGTTCATTTGGTTTTTCGGAGCATATCTCCGAGGTCGTCCACTTTTTCGTCCAGCAGATTGAGTTTGCGAGTCAGAGCGGTGATCTCGGCTTCCGCCCGGCGATTGACATCGAAGTCGAGCTCGCCGCGCAGCCGATCCTTCGTGTCCTGGCGATTCTGGCTCATCATGATGACCGGCGCTTGCATGGCGGCCAGCATGGAAAGGATGAGGTTGAGCAGGATGAACGGGTAAGGATCCCAGGCTTTCTTGTCGAGGAAAATATTGATCACCGTGTAAATCACAAGCGCGACGCCACATAGGATGATAAAGGTCCAGGATCCGCCAAACCCGGCTACTGCATCGGCGATGCGCTCACCCAGCGTCTCTTGCGCTTCGATAATCTCGTTCGGGTTGCGGCTGGCTCGAATGCGCACCAGTTCCTGTGAAGCGTGAAACTGGCGGCCGAGTGTAGTCAGCAGATCCATTCCCGCTAATGGCTTTCTCTGGAGCAGGACGGCGATGTTCTCCTTGGATACCACCAGGCACTCGGTCTCCTCGATCGCCAGGGCGTTGGTTTGATGCGGTGTCTCCTCCAGCATGGACGCGAATCCGAAAAACTGGCCGGCTGCGGGTTCGTCGATCACCACTTCCTGCTGGTCTTTGTCCACCGTAGCCACGCGAACGTTTCCCGAAAGCATTACATACGCGGGACCGCCGGGATCGCCAATCTTATACACTCGTTCGCGCGCCGCGAACTTCTTGTGCTCCAGTTGGCCGGCCAAGACGGCAGTCTCTTCGTCATCCAGCAGAGCAAACAGCGGAACAGTTTTCAATATTCCCGGATCACACGCCATGGGCGCCTCCTCTTAGGCAGAAATAGATCGTAGCAGATATGTTTTGAATGTCTAATGAACGTGATAGCATGTGCAACGGATGAGAACAATTTCACAAAAAACGATTCTCAGCGGCTGTGCGCTGCTCGGTGTGTTCGTTGCCGGTGGAATGGCTCAGAACGCAAAGGCGCCGGCGGGCGACTGGCCTTCCTATGACCACGATCCAGCCAGCTCGCGCTACTCGCTGCTCACGCAGATTAACGCCAACAATGTTGCGTCGTTGAAATCGGCCTGGATCTATTCGTTGAAAGGTGAAGCCGCAGCACCTCGCTTTGGAGGCGGAGGTTCGGAAGAAACGCCGATCGTAATCAACGGCATCATGTACGTCACCGCCTCGGCGCGCGTGGTGGCATTGGACGCATCGAGCGGCAAGGAAGTGTGGAGCTACACCGTAACCGGCGGCCGTCCATCGACACGCGGCGTGGCGTACTGGCCGGGCGACAAGCAGAATCCGCCGCGCATTATTTTTACCACCGGACGCAATCTCATGGCGCTGAACGCCGGCACCGGGAAGGTCGATCCCGGCTTCGGAAAAGAAGGCTCCGTCGACATGGTGGTTGGATATAACGGCGTTCCTACCGTCTTCAAGAATCTGGTGATGGTGGGTGCAGGTGTTTTGGAACTGCCCGTCGGCCAGCCTGGCGATACCCGCGCGTACGATGCGCGCACCGGCGCGAAACTCTGGGAATTTCACACGGTGCCGCAGCCCGGTGAGGTAGGCCATGAGACTTGGCTGAACGATGGTTGGAAAGGCCGCTCAGGCACGAATGTTTGGGCGTGGCCGATGACGGTGGATGAGGAACGCGGCATCCTGTATATGCCGGTCGACGGGCCTGCCTCGAATTACTATGGCGGTGATCGCCCGGGCGCGAATTTGTTCGGCAATTGCATCGTCGCGGTGGACGCGGTGACGGGCAAACTCAAATGGTATTTCCAGACGGTTCATCATGACCTGTGGGATTACGACAATCCGCCCGCTCCGGTGCTGTTGGACATCACGGTCAACGGGAAAAAGATCCCGGCGATTGCGGAGATCGGCAAGACGGGCTGGATGTTCATTCTGGATCGCACCAACGGTAAGCCGGTGTTTGGCGTGGAAGAGCGCAAAGTTGCCGCCGGCGATGTTCCGGGCGAGTGGTATTCGCCGACGCAGCCGTTTCCGCTGAAGCCGCCGCCGCTTGCGCGCATGACCTACAAGCCCGAAGATCTTGTTACTGCCGAAGACACCACACCGGAGCACGCGAAGGCTTGCAAAGACCTGGTCGAAAGAAGCGGCGGATTCTACAACGCCGGCCCCTTCACGCCATTCCTCTACCAGGAGGAAGGGAAGCCGCCGAAGTCGACCATCATTTTCCCCGGGGCCACTGGCGGGACAAACTGGGGCGGGATGGCCACCGATCAAAAGCTCGGCTACGTCTTCGCTTACACGCAGGATCAGGGGCAAGTGGGCTGGACCGAGAAGAAGAAGCCGGGTGTGGAATATTCATTTGACGAACACGGTTCGCCGCTCGAATACACGCGCGCCGGCGTCGATGGTCCGGGCCCGTTTCACACCTTCACGGCTCCGGTGACGCTAGCCGACGGGAAGAAAGAAAACTGGCCGTGCCAGAAACCACCATGGGGGCATCTCACGGCGGTGAATGCGAATACGGGCGATTTTGCCTGGCAAGTGCCGCTCGGCATTACGGAGGAACTGGGTCCAGCGCGCCAGAATACCGGGCGTGCCGGTGCGTTTGCAGGACCGACGGCGACGGCGGGCGGGTTAGTATTTATCGGCGCGGTGAGCGACAATCGATTCCGCGCAATCGATTCGAAGACCGGCAAGGAACTGTGGTCGGCCAAGCTGGACTCGGCCGGGAACGCGGTTCCGATGACGTATCAGGGTAAAGATGGGAAGCAATACGTGGCGATTGTGTCGGGGTTGACGCTGAACGTGTACGCGCTGCCGTAGCGCGTTATTGCCCCGGCCACTTCCATTGCGCGGGCGTGGTGGGCTTGAACGCTGGACGATGCTTGCGCCGGCCGGCTTTGGCTTCCGCCACGGCATTGCGGGCGCTGGCGAATGCCACAATCTCAGCGCGAGTGATGGTGTAGCTCACGAAGGGAATGGTATCGGCTCCCGGAATCGCCAAGGCGGACTGAAGAATTCGCAGACATAATGCCGGACCGTCCTGCACGCTGATGCGGTTCTCCGCCAGCACGGTCATGTCCACGCTCAGGAGGAATTCCAGGTTCTTGCGGATCTTGGTGGGCCGCTCGTTAGGCAGCACGCCGTCGAACCGGAAACTGCGGATATTCGCTCGCTGGTTGAAGCCTTTATAGAGGAGCTGCATGAAACCGCACCTTTCCGCGGCACTTCGGCCAGCGGCGATACCAGCGCGCCGGACTGCGCGGGAGCACCCGCTCGAAATTTCGAATGGCAACTGGCCGCTTATGGAACGGCCAGAACCCTAGTTGTTGAGTGACTAGATTACGCTAACGTGACTTGCTCGGCTTGCAGGCCCTTCGGACCGCGCTTGACGATAAAGGACACCCGGGCGCCTTCGTCGAGCGTGCGGTATCCGCTGGCTTCAATGGCCGAGAAATGCACGAAAACATCCTCGCCATTGTCCCGCTGGATAAATCCAAAGCCTTTTCCTGCATTAAACCACTTTACTGTCCCTGTCTCTTTCACATTTTCTCCTTAGTTCTGTTGCTTTGTTTGTTGATTGAATTTGAGCGCGAAATGCGCTCAACCTAACTGCGATGCGCCGCTCTCCTCCGATTGCGGCGCGTCCTCTGATAGATCGTCGTCGTCCATGATGGCCAAGCCGTTCTCGTCCACCAAGTCGCCACCCTCACCCTTGTGCTGTTTTCGCTCCAGCCGCTTGGCGAGTTTCTCCCTATGCTTTTCAGCACGAGCGACTTCTTTCTGACGTTTCTTGAATGTATCGCCTGACCGGCCGGCCATGAAATCCTCCTGTACAGTCTGGCAGTCTTAGACGGACCACCCAGCATAATAGAATTAATGGAAGGTTACCAGCGGCGGTCGCGCCGTCCCCCACCGCCACCCCAATCGCCTTTTGGGCGGCTGTCGGTCTTGGGCCGGGCTTCGTTGACGTTGATCGCGCGGCCACCCAGGTTCGTTCCGTTCAGGCCCGCGATGGCTTGGTCGGCTTCTTGGGCATCCGCCATTTCGACGAACGCGAAGCCGCGGGAGCGGCCGGTGTCGCGGTCCGTCATTAAACTTACCCGTTCCACGGCGCCGTATGCCTCAAAGGCCGTGCGAATGGAATCCTCCGTTGCGCCGAAATCCAAGTTACCAACAAATACTTTTTTCATGAACCGTGTTCCTTCATCTTAGGGGCACATTTGATTGCGGGCTTTGCGAGGAGCAAAATTCGTTGCGGCCAAGCGTGGGCGGGACGATCAAACTGAGTGTAAGTATAGCATGGAACAGGAGAACCGGCAATTGTGGCCTGACTCACCGGCGGGCTCGCGGGGCTTGGCAACCACGCCGCGCCAGGTCGAATTGATCGAATAAACGGGCCGCTCCATCCCCGGCCAAAGTCTCCAATCGATGCGCCTGACCCGCTTCCACGGTGAATCGGATCTTATAATCCAGGGAGCGGAACTGTTCGGACTGCTGCTTCATCGCGTCCAGCCAATCCGGATCGAGTTCCCCGACGTGCATGTCAATGCACAGGCCAGCCAGGGCTTTGACGCGCGCCGTCGTCGGATCCAGAAGGTAGCCGGGAAAACCGGTCACGGACCAAAAATACTGCGGATAGGTTGCGGCGATATGAAACGCGCTGAGTCCTCCATTGGACATGCCGGCGATGTGGAACTTGCCGCCCTCCACCTTGAAATCCATGAGAAGTTGCGTGATGAACTCGGGAAATACGCGCGCTCCATCCTCAAAAAACAGATCGCCATCGGGCGCCGCCGGAACCACGACGATGTAGCCTCGGCGTTCGGCTTGATTCCGCCAGGTATGCTCAACGGTGTTCTTTACGATGCCCATGGACTGCGGCCCGCCAGGGAAAGCGAGCACCGCCGGATAAGCTTTCGCGGGCGCGTAGCCGTTCGGCAGGATCAACTCGTAGTGGACGAGAACTCCGCCGATATTCTTAACTTTGTCCTGCACTTCGGCGGACGCGGGCTGGTATGCGAGAATCGCCAGGCAAGCCAACCCAATCCGCCGGGGACTTTTTTGCGGCATAAATGATTATCTCAGCAGTCCGCGAATAATGCCGCCAGCGTTCGACGCAAATTGCATACTCAGCCGCAAATCGACGAGAATTGCCGGTACCAGGCCGGTCCACCACAGGATTTTCAAACGCCCCCCGCCTCCTCCGTCCAGGAGTCCCATGGCGACCAGCAACAGCAGCGGTGAGAAGACTCGCGCATGAGTGTTGATGTCGTTCCAAAACACAGGTGTCGTCATCAAAAGGACCAAGACGACAAACAGGATAGCCGCGATCGCCATCGGGCTGCGTGGGTGTGCCCGAAGCAACACAATCGCAAGGAGCGCGGCGAGGAGCACTGCGGCGAACGCGATGACGTCCCCGGAACGAGCAACGTCGTCGAGCAGCGGAGGCAGTGGGTAGTGCAGCGGATGCAGCATGCGGATAAAGATTCCGCCGTCAATCCGGTTTGCGACCCAGGTGGGAACACCGAAATGGGTCGGCTCTGGAAAGGCATGCCTGACATACATGAACCAAACGAAGGCCGGCAGCGCGCTGGAGGCCCAGACCACGGCGCGGACCATCCGGCGGTTCAGGAGTTCGGCCAGACAACATCCGCCGACCAGTAGAACTGCTGTTTCGCGAGCCAGGCAAGCCAGCACCAGCACGACGAAGAGCCTGGTCCACGCACCGATGCGCCAATAGTAAGCAAAGGCCACGGTGAAAGCTGCTATGGAAACGTCGATCGTCAAGCGATCCATCGAAATCAGCGTGGCCGGGACCAGCAAGAATCCCAGCGCCCACGCGGGATGGCGGCCCACCAGCACTGCCCAACGGCTCAGCCAGTAAGCGCCCAAGAGCACGAAGATCGCGATCACTGCGATGTACGATCCGTCGATCCACGGCTGATATCCAGCCACCAGCAGATACGCCAGCGCGGGCACTAGAATACGATGCAGCCGCTGCGCCGGGCCGTCCAGATACTTGACGTACCCATGCCGCATGAACAAATCGTGCGCCTCGTAACGATACATTTGGCCGTCGTAGCCTTTGCCTGGAAACTCGTAGGTTCCGGCCGCTAAGTCCGGCGGAATTGCCATGCTTTGTCCGGTGAGAAACAAGGCGGTCCAATTTCCGCCGCGGTTGTAATGAACGGTGAGGAATTGCCAAAGGAGAAAAAGAACACAAGCAGCGGTCGCCCACGCCATCGAGGCAGGTCGCCCGGCCACGAGATTTTTCTCAGACCACAACACATGGCAGTATTACATTCGATCCCGGCCAGCGGCAAGGCGGCCACCCAGGTAAGATCAAGGCCAAACATTTCTGCTACTGTTGTTGCGATGTACGCTGAAGGGCCTGAGCAGCCCAACTGGTATCTGGACCCGCTGGTGGCAGCGCAAAAGCGAGACGTGCACCTGGCATGGATCGCGCGCAATGTGGCCCCTGGGTCGTGGATCCCAGCCGTTCTGAAGACCGACTTGTTCGAAGAAGCCTACGGCCGCGACGAGCTTCTGTTCTCGTTGCCCTTCGATGCCGGTATCAAGATCGGCATGGATGTAAGCGCTCCGACGGTGATTCAAGCGGCTGATCGCAGGAGCGGCCGCGGATGCCAGTGGATCAACGCCGACGTGCGGCGCGTGCCCCTGGCGGACGAATGCGTCGACCTGGTGCTATCAAATTCGACTCTCGATCATTTTGAAACCGAGCGCGAGATCGAGCACTCGTTGCACGAACTGGTGCGGGTCTTGAAGCCCGGCGGAATCTTGCTAGTCACCTTGGATAATCCCCGCAATCCTCTGTTCTTTCTGCTGCACGGTGCGACAAAATGGACGGGCATTTCATTCCAGTTCGGAAAGACGCTGCCCTTGCAGAAGCTGCTGCGGATCCTCGAGCGGGCCGGACTCGAAGTCGAGTCCACAGACGCGCTGATTCACAATCCACGGTTTGTTTCCACCCTCATTTTCTTGGCGCTTCGCCGCGTACTGGGCCCCCGTGCGGATACTCCGATCGCATGGCTGCTCTCCGCGTTTTCGAAACTGGGCCGTTTGCCGACCCGAGGGCTTACGGCAGCC
Source organism: Bryobacteraceae bacterium (assembly GCA_035486995.1). Lineage (GTDB taxonomy): Bacteria > Acidobacteriota > Terriglobia > Bryobacterales > Bryobacteraceae > Palsa-89. The sequence goes on along the minus strand of DATHMO010000047.1, from coordinate 2,397 downwards.
TTCGTGGCAGCATGCGCGCGCAAACCGGGCGGCGACACTGCTTCTTCCAGCGAGAGCCGGGTTTCCGGTAACATGAAGTTTTCCCCTCAAACATGTTCCGTTTCGAAACAGCCGGTGAATCGCATGGAGAGTGCCTGGTAGCAACGCTTACGGGGCTTCCCGCGGGAATTCCGATTTCCGTGGATGCCGTGAATCATGAGCTTTGGCGCCGGCAACAGGGCTTCGGCCGCGGCGGGCGCATGAAGATTGAAACAGACCGCGCCGAAATTGTCGCGGGTGTTCGCCACTCCAAAACCATCGGCGCGCCGATCGCGATCATCATTCAAAACAAGGATTGGAAGAATTGGACTGAAGCGCTGCCAGTGGAAGGGTCGGATGACGAGCCGGAGAAGCACAAACCGGTATCGCGGCCTCGTCCCGGCCACGCCGATCTGGCAGGCAGCCTGAAGTACAATTTTCCGGATGCCCGATACATATTGGAACGTGCCAGCGCGAGAGAGACCACTGCGCGCGTTGCGGTGGGCGCTTTGGCCAAAGCACTTCTCGGACAATTTGGAATTACCGTGCTCAGTCACGTCATCGGGGTCGGCGAAGCGCGTTTGGATCGGCTCGCGGCCTGGGATGAATTGGTCGCGCTCAGCAAGAAGGAAGAAGTGATGCTGGGCTGCGTGGACGCCGAGGCCGAATCCAGAATGAAGGAAGTTGTCGACCAGGCCTATCGCACGGGCGACACGGTGGGCGGAGTTTTTGAGGTGGTTGCGCACGGTGTGCCGCCGGGGCTGGGCTCGCACATCACTTGGGATTCGCGGCTGGATGGCCGGCTGGCGCAAGCCATTGTCTCCATGCAGGCGGTAAAGGGCGTGGAAATTGGATTTGCGGCCGACGGCGCGTCGTCCTTTGGATCGCGCGTACAGGACACGATTCACTACAATCGTAAGGAGCGCGCGTTCACTCGCGGCGCCAATCGCGCCGGTGGTCTGGAAGGCGGCATGACCAACGGCCAGGACCTGCTGGTGCGCGGGATGCTCAAGCCGATTTCCACTCTGCGGCGTCCGCTGGAATCCGTGGATCTCAGCACTCGCGAACCCGCGTTGGCCGCTTACGAACGAAGCGACGTGTGTGTGGTCCCAGCGGCCGGCGTCATCGGCGAGGCGATGGTCGCAATTGTTTTGGCGCAAGCGTTCCTGGAAAAGTTTGGAGGCGATTCGCTGGAAGAAACCCGCCGCAATTTCGATGGCTACAGGGAGCAGGTTAGAAATTACTAATGCAGGTAATCGAGTTCTAATGACGCATTCGATCGTTCTTTTCGGCGAGCCGGTCCTCGAAAAGCAAGCTGCGGCCGTAACTGAGTTCGATACCCCTGAGTTGAACAAGCTCGTGGACGACATGTTCGAGTCCATGTACGCCGCCAAGGGTGTGGGCCTCGCCGCTCCGCAGATCGGCATCGGGCAACGCATCGCCGTGATCGATTTATCGGTGGCGGAAGATCCCGCTCAGAAGATCGTGCTGATCAATCCCGAGATCATCGGCAAGGAAGAGTTTCAAACCGGTGAAGAGGGCTGCCTGAGTTTGCCCGGATTTCGCGAACAAGTCACACGCCCCAAGAGCGTTAAAGTGCGCGCCCAAAACATCAAGGGCGAGTGGTTCGAGATGAGCGGCGAGGAACTGCTGGCGCGCGCATTTTGTCACGAGATTGACCACCTGAATGGCCGCCTGTACATCAGCCATGTGAGCGCGCTTAAACGCGATTTGATCCGGCGCAAAGTTCGCAAATTGGTGAAAGCTGGAGAATGGAGCTGATTTTTCTGGGCACCCCAGCGTTTGCGGTTCCCACACTCGAGCGCATCGTCAGCGCGGGCCATCGCGTTCTTGCGGTGTTCACGCAGCCGGATCGTCCGAAGGGCCGCGGCGGGCAGCTCAATCAATCGCCGGTGAAGGAGGCTGCTCTTCGTTTGGGATTGGCGGTGCATCAGCCCGAACGAATTCGCCGTGCAAGTGCCGTCGAACAATTGAAGGAGATGAATCCGGACGCCATGGTGGTGGTGGGCTACGGACAAATTATTCCGCAAGCGATCATCGATATTCCGCCGCGCGGGATCATTAACGTGCATGCGTCCCTGCTGCCGAAATATCGCGGGGCCGCTCCAATCCAGTGGGCCATCGCCAATGGCGAAACGCGCACCGGCGTCGCTACGATGAAGATCGACGCGGGGCTCGACACTGGTGACATGCTCCTAAAGTGGGAGACCGCGATCGGGCCGGAAGAGAACGCCCTGGAACTTGGACCGCGGCTCGCCGAGGCCGGTGCCGATCTTCTTGTGGAGACATTGCGCGATAATCCAACGCCCATGAAGCAGAATCCGGCGGACGCGACATATGCGCCCATCCTTAAGAAGG
>DATHMO010000046.1:0-14073 GCA_035486995.1 Bryobacteraceae bacterium | reverse complement strand
ACGCGGATCAACGCCGATTGCGTTCCAAACCCTCGAGTAGGGAACGTAGTTCACGGAAACCGTCTTCGCTGCAGTAAGCGCCGCTTTTCTTAACCGGCGGGTCAGTTTCCGACAGCTCATTACAAAACTGCTGAACCTCTTCAAGACCCGGGTATCCAGGTGGAAGGGAAATGAAATCATCCCAATCCCATTTTCCGCCGGTGCCATCCAGAAAGTTCCGTATTGTCTCGATCGTGTACTTGCGAGCTTCCTCGTAATCCATTTTTCGAGCCCTGACGAACCCGGTTGCGCTACTGAAATACCGGTTGCACTCGCGAGCCGCTCTGGATAGGCTTTTCCGACGCTAGCGCCACGGCGTCGCCATCGTTCAATCCGGACACGACCTGCGATTTCGTGTAACTCGAAATCCCGAGGCCGATTTTGCGCCATATCGCGCGGTCGCCTTCCAGCAGCAGGACGCCGGTGTCCGAACCTTGCCGGCGAATGGCTTCCTTCGGAATCGCGATTGCGTTGTCAACCACGCTGGCCTGAATCTCGGCGTTGATGTTGGCGTTGGCAAGCAGATCGCGATCCGGATTCTCGATCACGCAGCCCACCTCGCCCACCTGCCGCGTCCCCAGCGGTACAATCTGCGACGGAAGCTTATCCACCGTTCCCTTCCACTGATGGCCTGGAAGCGCATCCCAAGTGATGACTACCAACTCGCCTTGGCGCACTTTGCCGAGATCGGGCTCATCGACATAGACCGTCACACGGACGCGATCGAGCCGGCCCACCTTGGCAATCGGATCGCCCGGATTCACATAGGAGCCCTGCTTTAAATCGAAATCGTACACGGTCCCGGCCATCGGAGCGCGAATCACGCTGAAATCGAGATTCGTTTGCGCCACCGTCGCCGCGGACTCAGCCTGCTGCAATCGAGCCTTTGCGATGTCCTTGTCGGTTCCGCTGACGAGCGCGGCCTTGTTCTTTTCCAGCGCCTGGATTCGCAGTTCGAGTTGATCCACCAACTGGCGCGCGGAATCCAGCTCCTGGCGTGTGGCTGCCTGCTTCGCAACTAATCGCTCCAACGTCTGGTGATTCTTTTGCGCCGCGGCCAGATCCAGCCGCGCCCGCGCGAGGTCGGACTCAATTTGTTGCCTCTCGGCCGCTCGACCGCCTTGTGTCAGCACTTGCTCCTGCGCTTGGGCCTCCTGAATTGCAGCCTGGGCTTTGGAAAGATCGGCATTGGCGACGCGGGTGTCGAGTTCCACTAACGGATCGCCTTTTCGCACGAGCTGTCCCCGGCTGGCAAAGGTGCGCGTAATCACACCCATGCGTTCTGACCGCACAGGCATCCATTCGATGGGTTCAACCTTGCCGTTGGTGCTCAGTGTGCTGACTAGCGTTTCGCGAGTGACCTTGGTAAAGTTCACGTCCGGGGGCTGTGCCTTTTTCATGGCCGCCCAGACTACGACGGCGGCTGCACACACTAGCAAAATTGCGAGCCAGATTCGGCTACGGCTCACGGAGGGGTCCTTGAAATGGGGTCAAATTCCATTTTCCCAGAATCTATTCGAAAACGATATTCATTCCAACACCAGCAGCACGTCGCCAGCGGCCACCGTCTCACCATCTCGCGCGCGAATCTCGATCACGCGGCCCGGACGCGACGCCTTTAGTTCGTTCTGCATCTTCATGGCCTCCACTACTACAAGGCCTTGCGCGGTTTCTACTACGTCTCCGGCCGTCACCAGCACGCGGACAACCTTGCCAGGCATGGGCGCAGTCACATTCTGGCGTCCCGATCCGATGGCGGCGCGCGAGCTTCGGCTGGCGTCGCGGGGATCGCAGACCTCGACCGCAAACCGACGGCCCGCCACGGCAGCGGTTAAACCCTCTTGGGAGGGCAGAATGCGGACTTCAAAGCTGGCGCCATCGAGCAGCACGGAATAAACGCCTGGTTCCACTTGCCGCACGTTCCCGAGCTGGCCGGAATCGATCTCCAACGAGCGGCCGTCCACCACGACTTGCCACTTCATCGCAGGAGTTGGCCCCGCCCTTCGGTTAGCCAGCGAGAATCGTATGCGTCTGTCTGAATCGGCCCCTGCTTGTGATGTTGTGCGTGTGCTGCCGCGGCCAACGCGACGGCTAACTCGAGTTGGGCCTCAGGCTCGGAACGCGGCTTTCTCTTGGCCAAGAAATCCGGCAGGAACGCAGTGGAAAAGTTTCCGGCACGAAATTCGGGGTCAGCCATAATCTCCTGGAACAAAGGGACACTGGTTCTTACGCCAGTGACCGCGTATTCCGCGAGTGCCCGCGCCATGCGTTCAATGGCCGCGTTTCGGTCGGGCGCCCAAGTTACCAACTTGGCGAGCAGCGGATCGTATTCCAGCGGCACCGTCCATCCGGGATAGACGCCCGAATCCAGTCGCACCCCTGGGCCACTCGGCTCGCGAAGCTGCGTGATCGTACCGGGCGAAGGAAAGAAATTTGCTTCGGGATCCTCGGCGCCGATGCGACACTCCATCGCCCATCCGCGCCACGCGATATCCTGCTGCCGAAACGGCAGCGCCTCGCCGGCCGCAATCCGCAATTGCAGATGGACCAGATCGTACCCCGTCACCAGCTCCGTCACCGGATGCTCAACCTGCAGGCGCGTGTTCACTTCCAGGAAGAAGAAATTGCCCTTATCGTCAGCCAAAAACTCGACGGTGCCCAGATTGTCGTAACTCGCCGCACGCGCAATCTTCAGCGCCGCTTCACCCATTGCCGCGCGCAGTTCGGGATGCCGGGCGATCCACGGCGACGGGCATTCCTCCAGGATCTTCTGATGACGGCGCTGCAGGGAACATTCGCGCTCGCCCAAGTGCACCAGATTCCCATAATGATCGCCCGCGATCTGAATCTCGATGTGCCGCGGCTTTTCGACGAACTTCTCGATGTAGATCTCGCTGTTGTGGAAGGCGTGCTCGGCTTCGCTGGTTGCGTCCCGAATCGCCGCTTCCAATTCGTTTTCTTCATTCACCTGCCGCATGCCCTTGCCGCCGCCGCCCGCGGCAGCCTTTAGCAGCACCGGATAGCCGATCTTGCGCGCCAGCGCCCGGGCGTTTCCGATATCACTGGCCTGTTCTTCACTGCCAGGAACTACGGGAGCGCCAACCTGTTTGGCCAGCGTCCGCGCGGCGGTCTTTGATCCAAGACGCCGGATCGCCTCAGCGTTTGGCCCGATGAAGACGATGCCCTCCCGCGCGCATGCCGCCGCGAACTCCGCGTTCTCGCTGAGGAAGCCGTAACCGGGATGAATCGCGTCGGCTCGATGCTTCTTCGCCGCTTCCAGAATGCGATCCTGGCGCAAATAGCTTTCTGACGACGCCGCGGGTCCAATGTGCTCTGCTTCGTCGGCCATGCGCACGTGCAGCGCGGCCCGGTCGGCGTCTGAAAAGACCGCAATACTGTGGATATTCAGCTCGCGTAACGCCCGAATGATGCGCACGGCGATCTCGCCACGATTGGCGATGAGGACCCGTCCAAACATGCATGGTGATTTTAGCAGACGCTTGTCGTATTGGGCTAAGATCGCGGCTCGGGTCGACTAGGCGAAGATAGGAAGCAATGGACAACGAAGAATTCCGGCAGTACGGTCACCAGGTAGTGGACTGGCTGGCGGACTACCTCAAAGACATCCGGCAATATCCGGTGCTGCCAGACATGCAGCCTGGCGATCTGGTGGACCGTTTACCCGCGCACGCTCCCGACTTCGGCGAGCCCATGGACGCCATCCTGGAGGACTTTCAGCGCTCCATCGTTCCGGCGCTCACCCATTGGAACCACCCGCGATTCTTTGCCTACTTCGCGGTCTCGGGGTCGCACCCGGGTATCCTCGCGGAGATGCTGTCGGCGGGGCTCAACGTCAACGGGATGCTATGGAAGAGCTGCCCCGCGGTAACCGAACTTGAACAGGTAACTCTCGGATGGCTGCGCCAATGGATGGGGCTGCCCGACGAATTTTTCGGCATCATCTATGACACCGCGTCTATCAGTACGCTGCATGCGATCGCGGCCGCACGGGAGATGGCGGATCCGGAAACTCGCACGCGCGGCAATTCCGGCGGCCTGGTGATGTACACCTCAGAACAAGCGCATTCGTCGGTAGAGAAGGCCGGCATCACGCTCGGCATCGGCCAGGACAACATTCGCAAAATTCCGGTGGACGACGCGTTTCGCATGCGCACGGACGTTTTGCGCGAGACCGTGGCTGCGGATCAGCGCGCGGGTAAGCGGCCGTTCTGCATTGTGCCCACGGTGGGAACCACCTCGACATCGAGCATCGATCCGGTGGATGCGATCGCCGACGTGGCCGACGAGTGCGGAGCCTGGCTGCACGTGGATGCCGCCTACGGAGGCACAGCGGCGGTAGTGCCCGAGTTGCAGTCGGTGCTGAATGGAGCATCGCGAGCGCATTCGCTGGTGGTGAATCCGCACAAATGGCTATTCACGCCAGTGGACTTGAGCGCATTCTACACGCGTAAGCCGGAAATCCTACGCCGGGCATTTTCGCTGGTTCCCGAATATCTGCGTACCGCCGACAACCCGCGCGCAGTGAATTACATGGATTATGGAGTGCAATTGGGCCGCCGGTTTCGCGCTCTCAAGCTGTGGTTCATCATGCGGCACTACGGCCGTGAGGGGATCGCACAGAGGATTCGTGAACACATGGGCTACGCGCAGCGCCTGGCTGGGCTGATTCGGGAACATCCGGATTTCGAGGTGTCCGCGCCGACGCCGTTCTCGCTGATCTGCTTCCGCTATCGCGGCTCAGACGACGAAAACCGCGCGTTGCTCGAGGCCGTGAACTCGTCGGGCAAAGCGTTCCTGTCCCATACGGTTCTCCATGGGAAGTTCGTGCTGCGTCTTGCGATCGGCAACATTGCAACCCAGTGGGAAGACGTGCAGGAGACTTGGAACCTCCTCCGGCAGGTCGCGAAGAAGTTGGCAGAAGACCGGTCAGGGAGTCTTTTGTAGCAGGAATTCGTCCACGGTGCTGAGCAGCAACGATGGATGTACCGGTTTCGAGATATAGCCGCTCATTCCTGCTTCGAGGCAGCGTTCTTTGTCGCCATTCATGGCATGCGCGGTCATGGCAATGATAGGGAGCAACTTCCAGCGAGCCTCCTTGCGGATGATGCGAGTCGCCTCCAGACCGTCCAGCACCGGCATTTGCACGTCCATCAATACCAGATCGAAAGCGGCGCTCTTCTCCAGTTTGTTCAGCGCCTCCTGGCCGTCGTTGGCAAGTTCGATATAGAAGCCCCGCTTGCGCAGAACCGCGGTAACCACTTTCTGATTCACTTGATTGTCTTCGACAACTAGGATCCGGACGGACTGCGGTGTCGCGCCGGTGGACGATGCTGCGGGTGCCGTTGCCGCAAGAGCGGGCGCGCTCACGTTCACAGTGGCCTCGCACGGAAGCGTAACGGCAAACACGGTTCCGCGGCCGAGCTCACTGGTTACCTTGATATCCCCGCCATGCAACTCCACCAATCTTCGAGTAATGGCCAGCCCGAGTCCGGTTCCGCCATACTTGCGGCTCACACTACCGTCGGCCTGCGTAAATTCGTCGAAGATGCAGAGCAGTTTGTCGGCCGGAATGCCAGTTCCGCTGTCCTCCACCGTGAAGCGCAGGTTAAATGTAGAGCCTTGAGAGAATTGCCCGCTCATCTTCAGCGCCACCGATCCGTGCTCGGTGAATTTGACCGCGTTGCTGATCAGATTGGCCAGGATCTGGCGGACGCGCAGAGGATCCCCTAGAATGTGCTGTGGCACGCTGGGGGAAATTTCGGAAACCAGCTCCACCGAATTTTCCTGGGCCTTCGGCTGATGGGCCTTGATGCAGTCCGCCACCAGCGCGCGCACATCGAACGGAATTTTCTCCAGTGTCATTTTGCCAGCTTCGATCTTCGAGAGATCTAAAATGTCGTTTAACAAAGAAAGCAGCGAATGCGCGCAACGTTGCGCCGTTTGGAGTTGTTCCACCAGTTCCGCATTCAAGTCATGATCGAGTGCGATATCCAGCATCCCAATAACGCCGTTCATGGGGGTCCGCAATTCGTGCGAGATGTTGGCCAGGAATTCGCTCTTCGCCTGGTTGGCGGCCTGGGCGGTGCGTGTGGCCGCGGCCAACTGATCGGTGCGATCCTTTACCTTTTGTTCCAGCAACTCCTGCTGTTCGCGAATCTGCTTCTCGGATGCAGAAAGGGCTTCGATCATCCGGTTGAAACTTTCGCCCAGGAACTCGATCTCGTCGCCCGTTTTACTCACTTGGATGGGCTCCAGCCGGCCATTCCGGACAGACGTGATACCGGCCTGCAGTAGCGCCAGCGGGCGGGCGAGCAAGCGGATGGTGAAGCGCGCGATTACCGCCGCCACCAACAGCACGACAAGGAACAGCAGCAAGCCTCGAACAGCGTCAAAACGGTTCTGCTGAAGATCGTAGGCGAAAACGGTTCCGACCGCGCAGAAAACCAGCGTGGCGGTACGCAATGAGAACTTCGAGGCAAGCGAGCGCAGCGGCTTCGGGCGTGCTTGCGTAACCTCGGCTTTCGGAGACTCCCCTTGCGAGGGCTCGGCCATCATACCCCTCCATCGGCGTTTCTAAGGTCCGCTGTATAAGGGTTTAGCCTTACCGCTTGCCTTAGACCCCAGGTGGGAAGGTCGGCGTGCCGCCAATGCTATTCTTGGACCAAGTGAGTCGCCTCAGCACGAATCTGTGCGGCATCCCGCTCGTGAATCCGGTCATTGCGGCCTCGGGGACCTACGGGTACGGCGTGGAATTCGCGAGCCTGGCCGCCCTGAACGCCATAGGCGGCATCGTGGTGAAAGGGCTCTCGCGTGAGCCCATCGCAGGCAATCCGCCGCCGCGGGTATGGGAAGCCGAGGGCGGAATGATCAACTCCATCGGCCTGCAGAACATCGGCGTGCGCGCCTTCGTCGACGAGAAGCTGCCGGGTCTTCGCAATCTGCGAACGGCGATTTTCGCCAATGTGTTCGGCTATGTGCCCGAGGATTACTCGGAAGTGATCCGCGTTCTCGAAGACGCCGCAGGCATCGCCGGCTATGAGTTGAACGTCTCGTGCCCCAACACCAAGCACGGCGGCATCTATTTTTCGAGCGATCCAGCGCTGTTGAGCGAACTGGTGAATCTGGTCCGCCCACTCACGCGGCGGCCGTTGATTGTGAAGCTGTCTCCCAACGTGGCGCGGATCGAACCGCTCGCGCAGGCGGCGGAAGAAGCCGGCGCCGACGCCATCAGCCTGGTGAACACGTTCGTTTCTCTTGCCATCGACGCCCACTCCCGCAAGCCGCGGATCGGAGCGGGTTTCGGCGGACTATCGGGACCCGCCATCAAGCCGATCGCGCTGCGATTCGTCTTCGAGGCGGCCAAAGCAGTGCGAATTCCAGTGATCGGGCTGGGCGGTATCCGAAGCGGCGAAGATGCCGCGGAGTTCCTGGTCGCGGGCGCTTCGGCTGTTCAGGTGGGCACCGCGAATTTTTGGGATCCGGCCGCGCCGGTCCGTATTGCGCGTGAGTTGGATGAGTACTTGAGAAAAGAGAACATCGACAACGTTCGAGAACTAGTGGGGACTTTGCAACTATGAAACAAACGATTTCAACCGACTACGGGCCCAAGGCCATTGGTCCGTATTCACAGGCGGTGGTGTATGGCGGGCTCGCATACCTGAGCGGGCAGATCGCGATCGATCCGGCCAATAATAAGGTGATCGAAGGCGGCATTTCCGCGCAAACTGAGCGAGTGCTTGAAAATATCAAAGCGATTTTAGAAGCCTGCGGAGCGTCGCTCGATTCGGTCCTCAAGACCACGGTGTTCCTGAAGGACATGGGCGACTTCACGCCGATGAACCAAACCTACGAGCGCTACCTCGGGAAGAATCCGCCGGCGCGATCCACCATCCAGGCAGCCAGGCTGCCGCGCGACGTTAGCGTTGAAATCGACGTAATCGCGGCGATCGTGGAGCAGACGCCCGAAACCTAATGCGCTGAATATTGCGGCTGCGGAGGATTCAGCGTGATCTCCAGCGTCTTCTGTTCTTCGTCCACATCGAAGTTCTGCCCGAACGTCTGGTAGTCCTTCGCGATGATCTGGATGAGTATCGTGCCTTGCGGGATCGGAGGAATCTTCGCCAATCCTTCTTGGTTGGTGCGCAATTCCCATTCCTTGCGGATCTTCTTGCCTAGCTTTGTCAGGTCGTGCCCTTTCACGAACTTGACGATCACGCTCGCACCTTCCACAGGTTTGCCGCCGGGACTCTTCACCGAGATCGTCAGCGTGGTCATGTCCGCTCCGAACATCGGCGCGAGCAGTGCGAGAGAAAGGATCAGGGCGCGCATGGGTCGCATAGCTCTAATGATACGTCCTCAAGAGATGTCGGGCAGCAGGAACTTTTCCGGTTGCCCAGCAGCGCACGCCGCAGCTTCCGCCGCCAGATAGCCGCTGCGAACGGCGCCTTCCATGGTGGCCGGCCAGCCGGATCGCGTCCAGTCGCCTGCCAGGAACAGATTCGGAAACCTGGTCGCACTTAACGGCCGCAATTGTTCCAGCCCGGCCTGCGCGGAAAACGTGGCGCGAACCTCCTTCACTACATGCGCCTTTTCGATGGTGGCGTCCTTGATCCGCGGAAAAAACTCCATCAATTCGCGGACCGCCAGCGCAATCACTTCGCCGCGCGGCATCTCCAACAGGCTGCGCGACGCGCTCACCACCAGTTGCAAGTATCGCCCGCCGGATTTGTTGAACATCCACTGAATGGTCCGGTCGAGCAGCGTGGCGTGGGGCAATTGCGTGACGCTGCGGTCGAACCACAAGTGAATGCCCGTAATTGGCGAGTGCTCGAAGCGAGCAATGTTCAAATCCAGCGCAGGAATCACTGCGGGTACGCGCTCGAACGGCAGAGCCGAGATGTAATAGTCCGCCGTATGTTGTTGACCGCAGGCGATTACGCCGCGAATGGCTTCGTTTTCCACGATTACCTGATCTACCGCAGCGCGCGGATGCAACCGAACGTTGCCGATGCGCCGCCAGGCGTCAGGACCATACAAGTCGCCCAATGGAACAGCCGGGATCCCCATTTCATAGGTATTTGCGCGCGCCAAAAAGCCGAGCCAGAACACCTGAAATCCGTGGCTCGCGGCCATCCGATCCAGCGTTTCGTTCACCGCGCTGACCAGCACCTGATTCCAAAAGCGGGCGATGGCAGTCTCTGTCTGGCGCTTTTCATGGAGCCAATCGAGCATCGTGATGCGGTCCAGATCCTGGCGCCGCCCGTGTTCGCGCCGGATGGCAAGCAGCGCTCGAGCGATCGCGATTTTGTCGGAAAGCCCAAGAAACGCCAGCTTTCGAAAGCTGCCGGTGAAGTGGAATGGTGCGGGCAAGCCGCCGGCTTCCAAAATCGACGTTCGACCGCCCGGCTCGATGAAGTAAAACCGCTTGTGAAATTGAATCCGGTCGGCGACGCCCAAACGCCGGTAAAAATCCATCAAATTGACGCAGCAACGCAGCAATACGTGCTGGCAATTGTCGATGACTTCGGTACCTTCGCCTGCGACGGGATAAGAAGTGGCGCGTCCGCCCAGGAATCCGCGCGCTTCGAAGAGATCGACTTGGAATCCGGATTGGCCCAGCGCAGCGGCCGAGGCGAGGCCAGCCAGACCTCCGCCGATCACGATAGCCGATGGCATTTGGAGCTAGTAGGGAAAGCCGCGCACGATCTCAGGCAGCCACCGGAACTCGCGCGCGATGTCCGCCCCCGCCTCCGCTGCCGTTGATTAGCAGCACTGCAATGGACAGCACAACCACGAGAAATACGATGTCGGATAAATCGAATTGCACGGCGTCGTTTCCTGGCGCCGGACCCTTTGCTGCGGTCCCGCGAACCTAAAAAGATTATGGAATCAGCTCTCAGATTAGCACACTAGACCGTCCGGTTAACTCGTACTAGGCCGGACTTGCCGTGCGGGCCAGGGCCGCGCGCGAGACCACATTTTCGATCAGCCGCAGGCCGCAATTGCCGTCTAATGTGAGGATCGACTCGGGGTGAAACTGCACCGCTTCGATCGGCAGTTCCCGGTGGCGGATTCCCATGATGACGCCGTCCTCGGACTCGGCGGTCACCTCCAGGCAGGCCGGGAAAGTCTCCTTGCGCGCGAACAGCGAATGGTAGCGGCCAACCTTGATGCGCTCGGGCAGACCTTCGAAGATTCCCAGATTGCGATGCACCACGGTGGAAGGCTTGCCGTGCATCGGGTAGTCCAGTACGCCAAGCTCGCCGCCGAATGCCTCCACGATTCCTTGCAGCCCGAGACAAACGCCGAACACGGGAATGCCTGTGCGCGCGGCGAACTTCACCAGATCGGGCACGCCAAAATCCGACGGGCGGCCGGGGCCGGGTGAGATCAGAATCAGGTGCGGCGCGAAATCCAGGATCAGCTGGTGCGGAACGCCGGCGCGATAGGTCACCACTTCGGCGCCGGTCTGGCGGGCGTAGTTGGAGAGCGTGTGAATGAAGCAGTCGTTGTTGTCGACGAGCAACAATTTCAAGCCCTGGCCGCTCTGGCTTGCAGCGGCCTCGACCGCCTGGGCCTGCTTCGCGCCCCGGAGCGCCCTGAAAAATCCCGTGGCCTTCAGCCGCGTCTCTTGCTCCTCAAGCTCCGGAACCGAATCGTAGAGCAGCGTTGCGCCGACGCTATAGCGTGCGATTCCGTCGCGCAGGTGAACCGTGCGGATCAAAATGCCGGTATTGATATCGCCGTTCAGCGACAGCATGCCGACCGCGCCACCGTACCAGCCGCGCGCGTCTCGTTCCAGATCCTCAATGGCCTGCGCCGCTGCTTTCTTCGGGGCGCCCATGATGGTGACCGCCCACATGTGCGTGAGAAACGCGTCAAGCGAATCGAAGCCCGGCTGTAGAATTCCTTCCACGTGATCTACGGTATGAAACACGCCCGCATAGGATTCGATCAAGCGCCGCCCGATCACTTTCACCGATCCAGGAACCGCCACGCGCGACTTGTCGTTGCGATCGACATCGGTGCACATGGTGAGCTCGGATTCTTCCTTGGTCGAATTGAGCAGCTCGCGGATGTTATCGGCATCGCGCAGCGGATCGCCCGTGCGCCGCGCGGTTCCCGAAATCGGGCAGGTTTCCACACGATTGCCTTCCACCCGCACAAACATTTCAGGCGAAGCGCCAATCAGTTGCTCGTCGCCCAACTGCAGCAGAAACTCATACGGACTGGGGCTCGCCCTCTGGATGCGTCGAAACAACGCCGCGGCGCCTTCCGAATAATTGGCCTGGAAGGTTTGCCGCAGGACCACTTCGTAGTATTCGCCCTGGCGCATGCCTTCGCGCACCGCTTCCACCTTGGCCATGTACTCTTCCGGCTTGTGATCCGATTCGATTTCGTTATCCGGACGTTTTGGCGATCGGCGGGCAGGAGCGCCGGTGCGAGCCAAGCCTTCCGTGGTCAGGTCACCGAGTGCGAAATCGTAGCGAAAGCGCTCGATCTGCTCCTTCTTGCGATCCATGTAGTAAATGTCGTCGCACAGAAAGAGATGGAGGTCCTTGTGATGTTCGTGGCGCGGGAGCTTGACCTGGATGGGGTCGAACTGAAACAGAAGATCGTAACCGAATGCGCCAACCAACGCGAGCCGGGTGTCGAGTTCACTCTGAAATTCACCGGTCAGAGCGCGCAGGATCGAAAAGGCCGAAGGCTGCTTGCTGCGCTCTTCTTCGGGAAACAGAGCCGGCAGGGGCTTCAATTGTCCGCGGAGGGTTGCGCCTTCGAAACCGAATTGCTCCCAATGCGGATGGCTTTCGAGAATACGAAACAGAATCTTGTTCAACACCTCGCCGCGCGCATTCAGCGGGTTGAACAGGATGTCGCGGCCGGTAGCGATGATTTCGATGGGTGGGCAGAGGGAAGCGACGTCCCAGCGCGAGTAGCGTTCCGGATACTCGTAGCCGGAAGAAAGGTAGATGCCGCGATAGCGGTCCAGCTTGTCGAGCAGCGCCGCGAGCCCCTTGTGATAGGGGATCGACGAGGTCTGACGAGCAACTGTGATTCCGCCCGGCGTCTGATAGGTCAGCTTCGGCATAGAGGATCGAGGGAGGCCCGCAGGATTTCAGGATAGCACCACCCGCATGTGAGTAATCGAGAAGCCGGTATGCTGGTCCATCCACCTGATAGAAAGTTTTGATTGGACCGTCGCGCCGATTCTCTCTTAGGCTCGAATTACCCCATGTCGGAAGAACAACAAGGGCACAGCTCTCACGTCACACTTCTGCATCGAGTCAGCCGCATCGTCACTTCTGAACTTTCGCTCGATGAGATGCTGGGGCAAATCGTCGGACTAACCGCGCAGTCAACCGGTTGCGATGCGTGCCTGGTGTATCTGGTGGAATCGGCGACCGGCGAATTTGTCTTGCGCGCTTCGCAAGTTCCCCGCACCCAGGATCTCGCCGACGTGAGGGTCAAGCCGGGCGAGGGCGTGACGGGTTGGGTGGCCGAGCATCAGTCAGTGGTAGCGCTCGGCTCCAAGGCATCGGCCGATCCGCGCTTCAAGAACTTTTCCACGCTAGTGGAAGATACCTACGAAGCATTTCTCTCGGTACCGCTGGTGAACAAGGGCCGGACTATCGGGGTGATCAACGTCCACCACCGCGAGGCTCACGATCATTCCGACCAGGAGATCAGTTCCATTCGATTCATCGGCGAGCAGATGGGCAACGCGATCCTGAAAACCCTGCTTGAAGAGGAAAACGCGCGCCTCGCCGAGCGCGATCTCAAGCTTCAGCAACATCGCGCCGAGTTGGAGCAGGAAGTGGCCAAGAGGACGGCCGAACTGAAGGCGGCGAACGATGAGCTACAGCTGGCTAAGGAGAAGGCCGAGGAAATGGCGCGGCTGAAAAGCGAATTTCTAGCCAATATGAGCCACGAAATCCGCACGCCGATGAACGGGATTATAGGGATGACCGCCCTCGTGTTGGATACGGATCTTAAGGCGGAACAGCGCGAATTTCTGGAAATTGTGCAAGGCTCGGCGAATTCACTGCTGAATATCATTAATGATATTCTGGATTTCTCGAAGCTGGAAGCTCGCAAGGTGACTTTGGAACGAGTCGAGTTCGATCTGGAGAGCCTGGTTGGAGAAACCGTGCGCGCACTGGCGCTACCCGCGCACGAGAAGGGCCTGGAGCTGACGTACCAGGTGCAGCGCGATCTCCCGGCTAAGCTGATCGGCGATCCCACTGCCCTGCGACAGGTTTTAGTAAACCTGATCGGTAACGGAATCAAGTTTACCGACGAAGGCGAAGTGACGGTGGTGGTGCGGCTGGAAGCGGTGGACGAAGATGGAACGTCGGTTCACTTTGTCGTGGCGGATACCGGTTCGGGCATTCCGGCCGGAAAACTGGCCAGCATCTTCGATGCGTTCGTTCAAGTGGATGGATCCAGCACGCGCCGTCATGGTGGAACGGGTTTGGGCCTGGCGATTTGCGCCAGCTTGGTGAAGTTGATGGACGGCAAAATCTGGGTGAATAGCGAGCCCGGCAAAGGCAGCCTGTTCCATTTCACCGCGCGATTTGGCCATGTGGCGGGCGCGCAAGCCCTGGACACCGATCGCAATCCGCCGGTTCTTGCGGGGTTGCCGGTGCTGGTGGTGGATGACAACGCGACCAACCGCAAAATTCTAGTCGAGAATTTCAAGCGCTGGGGTATGCACGCCGTGGCGGCATCCAGCGGCGCGCAAGCCTTGAAGCTGGCGCAGGAAGCGGATCGCGATCACCAGCCTTTCAAGTTGATTCTGGTGGATTTTCAGATGCCCGGCATGGATGGCCTGGAGTTGGTGCGGCGGATGCTGTCGCAATCGTCGCCCACGCCGCCCCCCATTATGATGCTCAGCTCCGTCGGCTGGCAGGTGAGTTCGGATCAATGTGAGGAGCTGGGCATTTCTGTGTATCTCACCAAGCCGGTGACCACGTCCACGCTCTTTGACGCGATCGTCAAAGTAATGAGCGC
>DATHMO010000045.1:0-6371 GCA_035486995.1 Bryobacteraceae bacterium | reverse complement strand
CGCGGCCGGGCGCTGGATTGTTTCACATCCACGGGTGGCTTCGCCCTGCATCTGGCCCCGCGCTGCGAAAGTGTGGAGGCGGTGGACAGCTCGGAAGCCGCCCTGCGCGCAGCGCGGATGAATTGCGACGCCAATGGCATTGGGAACATTGAGCTTCGCGAGGCGGACGTCTTCGAACTTCTGGCTGGTTATTCATCGGCGCACCGCCGTTTCGACCTGGTGGTGCTGGACCCTCCGGCGTTCGCCAAATCGCGCCAAACTTTAGAAGCGGCAACCAGCGGTTATCGCGAGATCAACCGGCGTGCGTTGGAACTTATCGGATCCGGTGGCATTTTGGTGACCTGCTCCTGCTCGCATCATTTAAGTGAGGCGGCACTGCTGGAGATTGTCGCCACGGCGTCGCTCGATACGGGGCGAAAACTACGGGTGCTGGAAAGGCGCATGCAGGCCCAGGATCATCCGGTTCTGCTCACAGTACCGGAGACGCTTTATCTTAAGTGCCTGATTCTAGAGGTGATCTGATCGCGAGACGCAGTTCGGCGCGGGTTCCAGTAGTTGCGCCGTGGTCCCCAGTGCGGTATGGTGATCGGAGGTATTTGAGGATTACGTAATACCCGTCTGTTTGTCTCCCTATCGGGGAGGCTTCCGAAATTTACTGGAGGATTGGACCGAATGCTGAAAGTCTGCGTGCCCGCTCGTCGGTACGCCACGTTGATTATCTTGCCGCTTCTGTTAGCGGTTTTGATTTTGATGAGCTTACCAGCTCCCGCGTTCGCGCAATCGGAAGCAGGCGGCGAAGCCAACCTGGTATTGCCCGACTTGGCCCAAGCGACTTTTCTCGGCGGCACCAGTGGCCGCACCTTGTTGATGTGGGGATTGGTGGTGTGCGCGCTGGGGCTGCTGTTTGGCCTGGCGACCTTCACCCAATTGCGAAACCTGCCGGTCCACAAATCGATGCTGGAGATTTCCGAGCTGATTTATGAGACCTGCAAGACGTACCTGATCACACAAGGCAAGTTTCTGCTGATTCTCTGGGTGTTCATCGCGGTGATTATCAGCGCGTATTTCGGCTGGCTGGCGCCTGTGCCGGGCAAATCGGTGGCAGTGACGCTGCCCATTATTCTGCTGTTCAGCCTGATCGGTATCGCGGGCAGTTATGGCGTGGCCTGGTTCGGCATTCGCGTGAACACGTTCGCCAATTCGCGGACCGCGTTCGCCAGTTTGACGGGCAAAGCGTGGCCTTGCAATTCGATTCCGCTGAAGGCCGGCATGAGCATCGGCATGATGCTGATCAGCATCGAGCTGTTATTGATGCTGTTCATTTTGCTGTTTGTGCCCGGAGACTACGCGGGCGCCTGCTTTATCGGATTCGCCATCGGCGAGTCGCTGGGCGCGGCGGCACTGCGCGTGGCGGGCGGCATCTTCACCAAGATCGCCGATATCGGCGCGGACCTGATGAAGATCGTGTTCAAGATCAAGGAAGACGACGCGCGGAACCCGGGTGTGATCGCCGATTGCACGGGCGACAACGCGGGCGATTCGGTTGGACCGAGCGCCGATGGATTCGAGACTTACGGCGTGACCGGTGTTGCGCTGATCACCTTTATTCTTCTGGCGGTGAAAGATCCGCTGGTTCAGGTGCAGCTACTGGTTTGGATTTTCGTGATGCGCGTGATGATGGTGGTGTCGTCGGCGATTTCGTACTTCCTCAACGACGCGGTCCAGAAGAGCCGCTACGGGAACGTCGCGAAGATGAATTTCGAAACGCCGTTGACGTCGCTAGTGTGGCTGACGTCGGCGATTTCAATCGCGGCAACTTATCTGGTATCCAGCTTGATCATTCCGAGCCTGGGCGGTGATACAACTTTGTGGTGGAAGCTGTCGTCGGTGATCACTTGCGGAACGCTGGCGGGCGCAATTATCCCTGAGTTGGTGAAGGCCTTCACCTCCGTTCATTCGCGGCACGTGCGCGAGGTTGTGACGTCGTCCGAAGAAGGCGGAGCGTCGCTCAATATTTTGTCTGGCTTGGTGGCCGGTAACTTCAGCGCATTCTGGCTAGGCATGGCCATGCTGGCGCTGATGGCAACGGGAGCGTGGATCAGCACCCAAGGCTTCGAATCGCTCATGCTGGCGCCGGCCGTTTTCGCGTTCGGATTGGTGGCATTCGGGTTCCTGGGCATGGGCCCGGTGACGATCGCGGTGGATTCTTATGGTCCGGTGACCGATAACGCGCAATCTGTATTTGAGCTTTCGACGATCGAGAGCATTCCCAATATTTCCGGCGAGATTCAGAAGGATTTCGGATTTAAGCCTGACTTCGACAAGGGCAAAGAGAATCTGGAAGAGAACGATGGCGCGGGGAATACGTTTAAGGCGACGGCCAAGCCGGTGTTGATCGGGACGGCTGTGGTGGGCGCGACGACTATGATCTTTTCGATCATCGTGGCGCTGACGAATAAATTGCAAGCGGATCAGTTGGCGAAGCTGTCGATTCTTTACTACCCGTTCCTGCTCGGCTTGATCACGGGCGGCGCGGTGATTTACTGGTTCACCGGCGCGTCCATGCAAGCGGTGACGACGGGCGCCTATCGCGCGGTGGAGTTCATCAAGGCCAACATCAACCTGGAAAGCACCGAGAAGGCGTCGGTGTCCGATTCCAAGAAGGTGGTGGAGATCTGCACGCAGTATGCGCAGAAGGGCATGTTCAACATCTTTCTGACGGTGTTCTTCGCGACGCTGGCGTTTGCGTTTATCGAGCCGTATTTCTTTATCGGGTACCTGATTTCGATCGCGCTGTTCGGCTTGTATCAAGCCATCTTCATGGCGAACGCGGGCGGAGCCTGGGATAACGCGAAGAAGATTGTGGAGACGGAGCTGAAGCAAAAGGGCACTCCGCTGCACGATGCGACGGTGGTGGGCGACACGGTGGGCGATCCGTTCAAGGACACGTCGTCGGTGGCGCTGAACCCGATCATCAAATTCACGACGCTGTTCGGGCTGCTGGCCGTGGAACTGGCTGTGTCGCTGACGCACGATCAAAGCGCGATGTTCACCGATGTGCTGGCTGGGGTGTTTCTTGCGATCTCGCTATTCTTCGTGTACCGCTCGTTCTACGGAATGCGGATCGAGCGCAAGTAACGATAGGCTCTGAGCTGGACCAGTGGTCCGGTGCGGACGGGGGCGTCCGCCCCACCCAGGATTTAACGGTAACCACCCGTCACGGTTGGCTAACCGTCAGAACGAACGATCCTTCTCGCGTCAACGTCGAACAGGCGAGGAGGAATTATGAGAAGACTTCTACTGAGCAGCGTGGCGGGGGCGGGATTACTTGTATTTGGGATGACTGCGACGGCGCAGGATCGGGACCGCGACCCCGATTCCTATCGCAGCGAGCGCGACGCGCGTTTTAACGACCAACACTGGCGTGGCCGTTTATTCGATAACGTGAGGGCGGATGTAGAGCACGTCCGGTCGGTAACATGGCCCGGAGGCGGTGATAGCTACCGTCTGGATAGAACCGTAGATCAACTGAACCAGCTGCAGACCAAGCTGGCGGATCATGTCTACGACGAACGCGACTTGGACGACGTGATTGGCGTGCTATCGCGGGTGGTGAGCGATAACCGGATGGCGCCGCGGGATCGCGACATCCTGACCGACGACTTGACGCGGATGCGGGAATACCGCGATCACCACGCCGATTGGGATCGCTAACTTTGTCCAGGCTTTTTCAATAGCACTGCGACAAACTCCGGATCTGAGGCGGCCAGGACGTTCGCCGGAACGTAGCAATAGCCCTGGTCGCCCCAGTCCGTACCCCACGAATTCTTGAGCGTAAAGAAATTCCCGACGTACCCGACGATCAACATTGCGTGCCGGCCATGCCGTCCCGATGGACCTTCGGCGGCATTGAAGACGCCATCGCGGCCGACGCCCGAAAAAGCCGCTCCGGTGTTCATCGATACATGAACCGGGCAGCCGGCGCTCAGGACTTTGCGCACGTCTTCGGAAGCGATTGGCAAAGGTACGCCATCCAAACGATAGCGCTCGGCGTCGGCTACGAGTTTGTCTTCGCGCTGCGCCGGGGCAGGCTGATTATCCGGCCAAAGTTCCTGACGGCAGGTCCCATGTTCCGCGAGCACCTGGCCGGGATCGGGACCGCCGACAGTTCCATCGCCGCCTTCGTAGGCGTATTCGTAATCGCGCGCGTCGCCCTGCATGCGCTGGAATTCGAGCATAGTGAAGTTGGGCGATAGGCGCGGCGATTCCTGATTCAAAATATTCCGCGACATCTCGGTGGCATGCGTCCACGCGAACGCAGAGCAGCGGCCGGTTTGTCCTTGATCGCCGATGGGCGTGCAGTATTTGCGGAGATCGACGGCGTCCTGCTCCTTGATGTTCGCGAACGCGGGCGGGAGCGGCTGCGGCGGCACGGCATCGCCTTTTTGGGGAACCGCCACGTCCATGTTGCCCCAATCGATGCCGGTGTAGCGCGCCATCAACATCTCCAGGATGGCTTGCGATACGAAGCCGAACGCGACTAATCGGCCATCGCGCTCGAAGAGCTCGACGGTTTCCGATGTGCCAGGCGCGATTTGATCGAAGCCGCTCGCGAACCCGGCATCTTGATAGGGCTGGAAACCTTCGTCGATGCGCTGCTGGACTAGTGTGTCGCCGAAGAACGGATGATCGCCAAAGAGGTTTTCCGCGGATTGCTGATAGTCGTCCACGGACCAATCGGTGGGGTCCGCGAAATCGCCCTCGCCGGCGTTGGGGTAATCGGCCGCGCTCGCGAAGACGTCGTCGTCGACATCGGGGAGATCTTCATCGGAGGCGAACTCGTCGTCCAGGTTGTCATCATCGCCGTTGTTCTGATCGTCGTCGCCGTTGTTCTGGTCGTCGTCTCCGCCATCCTGATCGGGGTCTTGATCGTCATCGCCGGGATCTTGATCGTCATCGCCTTGATCATCATCGCCGCCGTCGTCGCCCTGATCATCGCCGCCCTGGTCGTCGTTTTGATCGTCGAAGCCGCCGTCATCGCCGCCGCCGTTGTCGCCGAAATCCCCGAAACCACCGCCGTCGCCAAAATCGTCGCCCATAGAACCTCGAACGAATATGGTTGCTTTGACGAAACCCGTTTGTCAACCGGGCGGCGCGAAACGTATGTTATGCTTGCGCTGGCGTTTGGCTTATGAGAGTTTACGTGAGGGAGGAACGATGAGTCCGCAGGAAGTTTTGGAGTTCGCAAAGAGCAAAGAAATCCGACAGATTGATCTTCGCTTCACGGACCTGCCCGGTCTGCAGCAACACGTCTCGTATCCCATCAGCCAACTCACGCACGACTCGTTCGAAGAGGGTTTCGGTATCGACGGATCGAGCATCCGCGGTTGGGCGGCCATCAATGAAAGCGACATGCTGCTGATCCCGGATCCGAGCACGGCGTTTGTCGATCCATTTGGCGAGATTCGTACGCTGGTGATGACGAGCGATGTGATTGACCCGATCACGCGCCAACATTACGAACGCGACCCGCGCTGGATCGCGCGCAAGGCCGAGAGCTATCTCAAGAACACCGGACTCGCCGACACTGCTTATTTCGGCGCCGAGGCGGAGTTTTTCATTTTCGATAACGTGCGATTCGATCAGAACCAGCATTCGGGTTTCTATTTCATCGATGCCGAGGAAGGGCGCTGGAACTCGGGGCGCGAAACTCAGAATCTGGGCTACCGGCCGCGCTATAAGGAAGGCTATTTCCCGGTTCCGCCCACCGATCACTATCAGGATCTGCGCGCCGAGATGGTGGAGACGATGATCCGCTGCGGGATTAACATCGAGTGCCATCATCATGAAGTGGCCACGGGCGGGCAGTGTGAGATCGATCAGCGCTTCGACACGCTGGTGAAATCGGCCGACAACATGATGACGTACAAGTATGTGATCCGCAATGTGGCGTATCAGTACGGAAAGAGCGTTACCTTCATGCCCAAGCCGTTGTTCGGCGATAACGGCAGCGGGATGCACACGCACCAGAGTTTGTGGAAGAGCGGAAAGCCGCTGTTTGCGGGCGATCTGTACGCGGGGCTCAGCCAGATGGCGCTCTGGTACATCGGCGGACTGCTGAAGCACGCGCGGGCTTTGGCGGCGATCATCGCTCCCACGACGAATAGCTACAAGCGTCTGGTGCCGGGCTACGAAGCACCGGTGAACCTGGCTTATTCGCGGCGCAACCGGTCCGCGGCGTGCCGTATTCCGATGTACTCGGCGAGTCCCAAAGCCAAGCGGGTAGAGTTCCGGCCGCCCGACCCGAGCGCCAATCCTTACCTGGCCTTCTCGGCGATGATGATGGCGGGACTGGACGGAGTGATCAACAA
>DATHMO010000044.1:0-24551 GCA_035486995.1 Bryobacteraceae bacterium | reverse complement strand
CCAAGAAATCGCTTAGATCAATGTGCGGTTTCGCGAGCATTTCGGATGGGGCCCGGTGCACGTTGGACCCAGCGCGGGCAATGGATCGAACTCTACGCGCGCCCGTGGGTTGTCTCGTCGTTAATTTCTTCCACCCGCTTGCAGTTCACGACTCTCGCTCGCGATATGAGCGTACATTGCATCCGGTGCTAGATCGATCTCGCCCGGCCATGCGACGGCGCCGGAATCAATAAAAACCTGCTCAAAGAACTTCACCTCCAACAGCGGCGCGAGCACACCCGTTAGCTCTTCTCGACGCAGCTGCACAAGTCCTGCCAGCCCGTCTTTGAACCGGACAAACAGCCTGTAGTCAGGCTCCGCGTTCACTTCGACTACGTCCCAATACATAAGTAATCCTTAGCTCAAGGCAACGGCTCAATCTTCGCCGGCGACGCGTTTTCGCGGCAACTCACCATATCGGGCGTGGAAGTGTGGCGGTGCGTGATCATTGAAAAACATCCGAATCAAGATCCCATAGAATGTGCTGATGGTCGGCATCCCGCGTCGCTGATTGTACCAACCCACGGGATAACTCTCCCGCCATCTACGCGCGCCCCTGATCTGGGGCAACATGCGCGAACGGCGGAGACCACGCCCTTTAGCCAGGCGAAGTCCCCGCCGCGAAATCGAACCGAGTCGCCTGACGTTTACGGCAAGGTCACGTTGCCCACCGAGAGATTCACCTGGCCGATGTTGCGGTAGTTGCTGTAGTCTCTGCTTTTGCCTCCCAGCTGGAAGCCGGCGTTGTAGCCTGCGAATATGAGACTGACAGTGCCCGGGCTGGTCACGATGGCCTGTGGACCGTAGACTCGCCCGCTGAACCAGTCAAACGGCCCGCCGGCCACCGATTGGCTGATTACCGGAGCGTTGGCGGGGATGGTCACTGTTTGACCGGACTGGGGATCGGTGACGTTCGACACCGTGGCAATCGATGCGATCGGATTATTGATGCCGTTGATCACCGTCCAATTTGTCAGGTCGGTTCCATTCGACTCAGCGTACATGATCGCGTGGAACGCGTCGGAATCGCCGTCCAGGCAGTTGCCGCCGCCGAAGAACAGGCCCCAGTTCCCGTTGCTCAGCTTGATGAGGGTTCCATTGGGGGAAATCCAGCGGATACCGGAGTAGGAGGTGGTTGAGGGATCGCTCAGGCCGTTGACCATCTGTATCGGGGTGTTCGGGTTGCTGGTCAGCGAAAAGGCCGGCGTATTGAACGGCGTGATATCGGTGAAGTTGATGAAGTTGGCGGTGGTCGCGATACGCACCACTTCGACGTCGTCATTGAGGTTGCCATTCGGAATCGATGGCGGACAGAGCGGATAGCTGGTGGGAGCTACATAGTCGGAATTCAGCGTCTTGCTGATGTAGAGAACTTCGATCGGGTATGTATTCGGCACCACCGCGAGGATTCCGTCCGGGTTCACCAGGCCGGTGGTGTTGACGATCGGGTCGCTGGTGATGGGATTCGTGTTGTTGGCTGTGCCGAGGAAGTTGACCTCGTCGAAGCGCCAGTTGCCCGAGTTGTTGTTGTACACGTCGGGTTGATTGGTGGTGGCATCGAGCTCGGCGCCCGTATAGGTACCCGTGGCAGTCGGAGAGCAGACGTTGCCGCCCGCGGGGATAGAATATGCCGGGGTTCCCTGATAATCCGGGTCGAACACGGAGACCAACCGCACGCCGAAGTTTGGATTGTTCTCCACGCTCGCGATGCCGAGCGTGTGGAAGTTGATCGTGATCTGGTTGTTGAACGTGCTGCCGCCGCCCGAGACCTGGATGGGTCCGACCGGAGTCCATGTCGAGCCGTCGCTGGTGTAGAGTACCTGAAGGTCGCGCACACCTTGATTGGTGGTGTACCAGTCGAACTGCAGCACGATGTAGTGATATCCGCTGGTGTTCACCATGAACTGCGCTCCCTGCGTGCAGGGCGGAGCAGCGGTGTTCCAGCCGTTGCCCTCGCCGGCTTTACCAGCTTTGCCATCCGCGCCGCGAATCCGCCACGCGTTGTTGTCGTTGGGGGCGACGTTATTGTTGGCCAGGCTGTTGTTGGCCAGCACAATGAGCGGGTCCGAGCTCAGAGTTGTTGGGGTGACATCGTCGGTGTTGACGCTTCCTACTGTCACGGGCGAAGTCGAGTAGGTGTAGTTGTTCGTCATCCCAAGCGCACTGGCGGCCGGCGTGCCGCTGCTGTTATTCGTCGAAGCCGCGGGAGTGTCCTGAGTTCCGGTGAGGTTATCAAAGTTCCAGCCCGCGATTACGTTGGAAGCCGGCGGCTGCATGAACGGGCTGTTTGCCGGAAGAGGGCTCAGCGCGTTGACTCCCTTCGGAACGATCTGGTGCACGATCAGGCCGTCGGAATCCACGTGCGGAGTCGACCGGTTGAGTGTGTAGAGAAAATTCGCGCCGCTAAAGCTGATGAGGCTCGCATGGCCTTCGCCGTCATCATTGCCGGCGGGATTGCCACCCGGCGTGTCATTTGCGCTGTTCGAATCGCTGTTGGGGCACTCGCTGGTCAGTTGCTCCGCCATCTGCTGGAACGTCCAGGTTTGACCGGCGTTGGTGCTCACTGCTTCAACGATGGCTTCGTTGATGTTCTTCGGGCGGTAATCGAAGTAACCTTTCACGTTCTGCCCGGAGCCGACTACCCAAGGGAAATAGTAAGGATTAAAGGTGTTGACGACGCTGGTGGGATTCATCAACGGCGTGCCGCCGCCGCTGTTTCCGGGGGTGCAGTAGGGGATTGGCCCGTCGTACGCACCGCCGGTGGTCTTCGCTCCACCCTGGCCGAGGGTCCATGGACCTCCCGCGATGGTTGCCTGAATCGGTGTGCTGGCCGCCGTCCACGAGGCATTCTGTGCCCATGACGTTGCAACCAGACCGGGAGCTAACAGAGCCATACTCACACTAAGAGCGAGCTCAATTTTGTTCATTTGTCGGATCTCTCCTTGATCGGTTTCTTGGGGGGAAATTAAGCTTTGCGGAAGCGGCGGAGTAGAACGATACCGGCTAATCCGCTGAGGCAAAACAGAACTGTGCTTGGTTCGGGCGTGGCCGTTATGTCGAGTGTCGCGGCGCCCGCATAGACGGTTTGATCAAAGCCCGCAAATGCGAACACAGGAGCGTCCCAGGTGTAGGTGAAGTCAATCGATCCGGCAGCCAGAGCGGACGACAGATCGGCGATTTGGGTCGGGGTCAGCGTCGCGCTCCAGGCATAGGGTCCCTCCTGGCCGGATATGCAGTTCGCCGCGGGATCGTCACAGAAGGCCACTGGAACTTCAATTTCGTCGCCGCCGGGAATCCCCAGATAGTAATCGCTCAGCGCCGTCGTCGGGGAGTCGCCGTTTCCGAATGAGCCTGAGATGGTAATGCCCGTGACGTCGTCCCCGACCGGAATCGTAAATGTGAATGTCCCGATAGTGGTTGCGCCGGCCGGCGGATTGGTAGTGACGAAGTCGTAGCCGGGGCTGTCATAGGCCCCCAAGTTAGAAATAATGTCTGCCTGCGCCGGAACGGTAAGAATGAGAGCTGCTCCGAGGCTGAGCATGGCAAAAGTGATTTTTATTTTGGTCATGTTGGTGGTTGCGCCGTGCTCAAATGTCGCAGCGGCTCTAGCATAGTAATTCCACACGCGAGAGCGGCACAAGACGACTAACCAGATATTCTTCGTTCTGTTACCGAATCGAAACCGACAAAAGTACTATCGGGTCTGAGCGGTCACCGCATTCGAGGGCGCCCGGCCAGAATCTCTCAACCTCGCTCCGTTGCGGGCGATAAGTATCTACAAAGATTCATCAATCTGAAGCACACTCGCTGGTGTACCATGGTGAGCTTAACCGTGAACGCGACCAAACAATTTCTTGCTGCCGCAGCAGCAGTGTGTCTTGGTTATGCTTCGCAGTTTACGGCTCGTGCGGAGGAACATCCGCAATCAAACTGGACCAGTGCCGATGCGCCGTGCGCCAAATACGGTGACTTGCGAAACCCGGTTCTCGGGGATATCGGCGTGAAGATCGACGCGGGGGAGCCTTGGGCGGAGGGATTTCGGCGTGCGCTCAGGTTGTGGAATGCCGTGCTGGCTGCCAACTTCCACGAAGAAAACAACCTGGACGCCTGCGCGGTAAGGATCGTCACTGCGGGTCCCGACATTTTGACGAACGCTATCGTGGCCCGGTCGCAGATCCCGGAGTGGGATAACTTTCGCGGCAAAATCGCTATTAATCCGCGAGCGGCGAAAACCATGAGCCGCGCCGAAATGTACGCCACCGCCGTACACGAATTCGGTCACATGCTCGGTCTCAAACACAATGCGAGCAGCCACTCGTTTATGTACTTTCTCAATGTCGACGGCAGCGAGGTTCTCGACCAGAAAGACATTTTGGATCTAAGCAAGCGCCACAAGCTACGCGCGACCGTAGTTTCACTGGTACCTTTTCCCCACCAGAACTAAGGTCTTTTCAGTCTGGTTTAACGCGCCCAATGCTCCTAGCATGAGAGCAGGGGGAGAATATCCATGCGCTCGCTCGCGTTTATCGCGCTCGGCAGTTTCATTGCATCCATCAGCCTGACCGCTCAGAGCCTGTCCGAACACGCCGCTGCTGCTGCCGGCGCCACCGTTGGTACAGCCGCGGGGAAGCCGCTCGGCACCGCGTTGGGTAAAATCTTCGGCAGTATGGACCAGAGCACGTCGAAAGCGGCTGGAACCACAAAAGTGGTCAAGCCCGTGGTGCCCAAAAGTGACCCGAAAGCTGAAGAGACAGCCAGCACTCCGCTGGTAGCGCCTGCCTCAGCCCCCACGGGAGGCGCTTTTGGCGGAACAGGTGGCGGTGGTGGCGCTTCCGCTTCCACCCATCACTCCGCGCGTCGTCGCGAGTTGCCTGCCGATTCTGAACCGCTTGCTCCCATCGCGCCCCCCGCCCCAGTGGTCCCCGAGCCCGTGGTTGTTAAAGAACCTTCGGTTGGTGAGATCGCCGCTATCCAAGTGGGTGCAACGTCCCATGATCTGGAAGCCGCGCTTGGCGCCCCCGAGTCCCGCGTCAGCATTCCCGATGACGACGGCCACCTGGTCGAAATCTGCCAGTATTGGGCCAAAGGCCAGCCGCTCGGGACCGTGCGCCTGGATAACGGCCGCGTCATCAGCGTTCAAACCCGCGGATATTAGCGCCCAAAATTGACAATCCTGCTCACTCACCCGGCAGTGGCTCGCTTACACTGATAATGTGCGTGTCCTGCCCGGCCTGATCCTGCTTGCCGCGACAACTCGCTGCCTTCTTGCGGCCAGCGCGGCCCAGGTGGGCGATCAGGTGGAGCATATCGCGCTCGATCCCGATCAGTGCTACCGCGTCCTCGATGTCAACTTCACCAAGGAAGACATCAAGATCTACCTGGCTTCCGGATACCTGATCTTCGCCAAGCCCATCGGCGGAAAGCACCTGGGCGCTATTTTCGTTACCAGCGAGGAAGCGGGCGACGCCGATCTGCTGCTACTGCCGCCGACGCGCAGTGAGCGTTCATCACTTGCGAAGTTCACCGGCTCGCCCACGCTGGACGAACATTTCAAAGCCGCTGCCTTCGTCTTCACCGATGGAACGGGCGACCAGTTGTTCGCACAGATCGAGGGCAATTCTTCGGCCAAGAAAAGTCCCGACATGGGCAATCTGATGGCGGGGCGCTGGACCACCGTCCTCGCGGATCTGGTCGCAAGTTTCGAAACCCGCGTGGTGTACGATATCCTCTCGGACCGGTCCGACAGCGGCCTGTTTTATATGGCCGTCTCCGGCAACGAGCTCAATAATTTCGATGTCTTGTACGATCCCACAGCTCAGGATCAGATCCTGGCGGGCCGGCTGGCTTATCGCGACAATCGCGCGTACTTCGATACCTGGACCAGTTTTCAGGCGCGTTCGTTCCGAGGCGCTGCGGGGTCCGCCAATTCCGCGCCGCCGCGCGGCGTCCGCTTCGGGCTGGATAACATCCGCATCGAGGCTACCATCGCTCCAGATCTGGGGATGCAGGCCGTCACACGGGGCGAGGTAAAGTTTCCAAGTGAGGGGCCGCGGCCCAGGTTCGTCGTTCCTTTCAGCCTCACGCCCAACATGCAGATCTCCTCGGCCAGCATCGACGGACGGCCAGCCGAGATTTTCGATCGCGAATCCATGCGCGCGAATCTCATCTCGAATCGCGACGATCGCCAATTTCTGCTGATCTCGGATACCCCGCTCGATCCTTCCATGCCACACGAGATCGAGATTCATCATGAGGGAGCGGTCATTCGCAACGCCGGCAACGACGTTTATTACGTCGCGTCGCGCGGCACCTGGTACCCGCGCACGGGCGGCGATCCGGCCCGCTACGATTTGACCTTCCGCTATCCGAAAACGCTCACCCTGGCTGCTACCGGAAAGCCGTTGGAGGATCGCGTCGACGGAGACTGGCACATCACGCGGCTGAAGACCGACACGCCCGTTCGATTTGCCGGGTTCAATCTTGGGAATTTCCAGTCCGTTGTGATGGAGCGAAACGGATACACCATCAACCTCTATGCGAACCGGCGTTTGGAAAGCGCGCTCGCATCCACTTCCAAGCAGGAGCCCGCGCCGATCGCCATGCCGGAGGATCACTCGCGGTTTTCCAGACACACGGCGAGGGTGGACGATTTAGCCGCACAAGCCCCTGCACCCGATCCCGCGCCCCGCATCGAGAACCTGACCAGGAACGTAATCGATACGGTCGACTTTATGACCGAACAGTTCGGCCCCGCCCCCATCCAAAATCTCGCCATCACCCCGATTCCCGGTGGTTTCGGCCAGGGTTTCCCCGGCCTGGTCTACCTGTCGACGCTCGCCTATCTGGATCCAGGCCAGCTTCCGCCGCAGCTCCGCGAGCGCAGCGAAGCAACCTTTTTCTCCGATCTGCTGGAAGCGCACGAAGTAGCCCATCAATGGTGGGGGAATCTGGTGGTTCCGGCCAGCTATCACGATGAGTGGCTCACGGAGTCGCTGGCTAATTATTCGGCTTTGCTCTTGCTGGAGAAGAAAAAAGGGACCAAAGCATTGGACGTCGTGATGGACGATTACCGCACTCATCTGCTCTCGAAAACCGCGACCGGCGACTCGCTTGAATCCGCGGGACCTATTGTGTGGGGATCTCGTCTTGAATCCTCGCTCACTCCCGACGCCTGGCGAACAGTAACTTATGAGAAAGGCACTTGGATCATTCACATGCTGCGCGGCCGCTTGGGCGACGAGAAATTTTTGAGCTTGCTGCGGGATATCGCCACGCATTACCACTCCCTCGGCACCGAGCAGTTTCGTGAGCTGGCGAGCCAGTATGCGCCGGCGTCGCCCGATCCCGGCCTCAGAATCTTCTTTGATAATTGGGTTTATGGAACCGGTATTCCGGCCGTGAAGCTGTCCTATGCCTGGCACGCCATGAAGTTATCTGGAACGCTCGCCCAGCGCGATGTCGACGCCTCCTTCGCGGCATACGTCCCTGTAGAAGTGCAAACAGGAAGCAAGAGCGATGTCTATTGGCTCGCGACCGGCACTGAGCCTGAGGCATTTTCCATCCCGCTCAAATTGCCACCCACGAGAGTAACTCTGCTCTCCGCCAACTGCCTGATGACTACATCGAAGTGAGACCAGTTCCGAACCCATGCCCATCGCCAGCAAACGCAGAGTAGAAGCAGTCAAGACCGCGCCGCTCGCTCCCGACCCATCCCCGCGGCTCGAAGAGATCGATGTTGCGCCTGTAATCCGCGTAACCGCGCTGATTTTTTCCTATGACAGTGCACCCGCGCTGCGCCGCTGCCTGACCGCGCTGGAGGGTTCCAACGATCGCCCTTCCATTGAGATCCTGGTCGTGGATTGCGGCTCGCACGACGAAAGCGCCCAGCTGGATTCCGAGTTTAGTGGCGTCACCATGCTCCGCTTGCCCCGCTATTTCGGCCGCACCAAAGCGCTCAACATAGGCACTCGCACCGCCGCCGGCGAGTATTTGATGTTCATGACACCCGAGGTTGAGGTGCTCCCGACCACGATCCCGTCGCTGGTGGCTCAACTCGACGCCGATCCCGAAGCCGTCGCGGTTTGTCCGCTGCTAATCGACACCGAAACGCAGATGGCGCCGCAATTTTTCCGCTTGCCTACGCCGGCCACTGGCAGCGAACTGACGCCCGTGACGGTGGATACCACGGCGACCGTCTTTCCAGTGGAATATGCGACGTTTCACGCTTTTCTGGTCCGGAAATTCTTCGTCAAAGGTTTGAACTACTTGGACGAACGCTATGGCGATTCGTGGGCCGACGCCGAGCTGTGTTACCAGATCCGTCGCGTATCGAGAAAGACGCTGGCGCTGCCGCAGGTGACGGCGCTTTATACACCGGGAACGGGCTACGCCGAGTCCGCGCGGACCATTCTTGCGGCCGATCGGGTTCATGGCGCAGCGGTCTTTTTCGGAAAACATTATGGCTTCGCGGCTGGGCTGATCTTCCGGATTAAGGCTATCCTCAAGGCGCTCTTCACTTTCCGGCTGCCGCTGTTCGCGGCTTTGCTGTCTGGCGGCAAGATCGACGGGTCTCAGTCTGCGATTTTGTAGGCTATCTAACTAAGGTCTCCAGTACCTAACGTTCCTTCAGGCTACTGCCGATATAAAACCGGTATGCAGCTAGACGCACTGTTGTGGATTCTCTTGCCCGTCTTCATTGCCGCGGGTTCCGCGCTGCTGTCGTTCTATATCATGCAAGCGCGTATGGAAGTGGCTATCTCTAAGGAGCGTGAAATCATCGCCGAAACGCGCGCTGAAGTCCGCACCCAAAAGAGCACCATGGAAGAGCGTGTTCGCGCTACGGAACAAGAAGCGCGGCGTCGGGCTCTGGACGAATTCATGCAGGATTTCCGGGTGGAAGAGCGCCACTACTTCCGTGAAAACAAGTCAGTTGCTGCGCGGCAAAAGTCGATGATCCTGCAGGAGCGGCTGTATTTCCGCAACATCCCGTTGTCCAGTTGGGTGGAGCACGAGATGGTGGTGGAACAGGACATGGCGGATGTGCAGCACATCGCCAAAGGTTGCTCTATTTTCAGCACCAAATCGCTATCGGAAGATAGCAAAGCGGCCGTGTCGCGGCTGCTCGAGCAAGCTGTGGCTTCAGCCGGAAGCTCCGGAACCGCCCAACTTGCCACCGCAGTCCAAAACGGCCATTCCGGTTAGTCAAACTTCCATTCATAACCGTGTCAACCGATTCCTCTGGTTCTCGTCAGAGGGATATGATGGGCGCGATGGCTGATCGCCTGGAGGCCAACGTCAGCGTGCTGGCCGATACCCGGGAATTCGGCGCATGGATGACGTCGGAGCAGAAACGTGTCTTTCTGCTGTGCCGGCGCATGCTTGACGATGCCGAGGAAGCGGACTCAGCCACCCAAGACACGTTCCTCAAAGCCTGGCAGGCGCTGAAGCGTCCTGAATCCAAAGAACTGGACGATCCCGGCAAATGGCTGACCCGGATTGCCGTAAATACCTGTCTGGACCGCTTGCGATCGCGCCGCTGGCAGTTCTGGCGGAAGCGTCCAAAACCAGAGGACGAAGAGACTATACTCAGCCTTGCATCCTCCGCGGATCCCAATGCGGAAGACCAGATTTTCGCGCGCCAGATCGCCGAACGGATTGGGCGAGCGGTCGCCCGGCTCAGCCTGCGGCAGCGCGCGGCGTTTACATTGAGGCATTATGAAGATCGGAGCATGGCGGAAATCGCTGAAATTCTCGATCTGGATGTTGGAACTGTGAAGGTACATCTGTTTCGTGCGACGGAAAAGCTTCGGGAGGAGCTGCACGATTTGTACTTTCGAGATAGAGCTGCGCCATAGGGAAGAACGATGAAACAAGTAAATCAAGACGATTTTGAAAATTGGCTCCACGAGAAAACTCGGGCGGCCGGGCCGGAAGTCTCAGCCGAGTTCCTGGCCGCGCAACGCCGCGCGATATATCGCAGACTGGACGAGCCGCGCCACAAATTCTCGATGCGCTGGGCCTTCTCGCTGGCTACGGTTGTGCTGGTGCTCGCCGGCGGCCTCACGCTCGAACATCGCCGTCCAGCCGCGCCCGCGATCTCCGACGAACAGCTCTTTTCCGATCTTTCCGCGATGGAGCAGCGCACCGAACCGAAGGCGATCCAGCCCATCCACAGCTTGTTCGAGGAATAGCGGATGCGCCGTTTCCTGATTTTGGCGCTGCTGTCTAGCGGCGTCCTGTTGGCCCAGATGCCGAAGGGGATCTACGCCTGGTGGAGCCGCCCGGAGATCGCCCGCAATCTGAATCTCACGCCCGCGCAACGGGAACAGATTCGCGCCGCGGTCCAGCAGTTCCGGCCGCATTTGTTGAACGTGCGGGCGGCGGTGAATCAGGCCGAGCAGGCACTCGCCGAACAATTCAATCGCAATCCGGTGGACCCCGCCAAGACCAATGAAGCGATCGAGCGATTGGTGGACGCGCGCAGCGATCTCACGCGCACACTAACGCAGTTGAGCCTGAAGCTGCGTCTCGTCCTCACTGAGCAGCAGTGGGAAGAGTTGCAGCGCCGCCGTCCTAATCAGCAGGACGGAGGCTCGCCTCCTGAATCCGGGGACCAGAAATGAATGCTGCGCCGGATCCGGATGCCGCCCTTCGGCCCCCGCCACCGCACCGACCTGGTTCACAAAATCGAGCGCCGATTTAAAATCGGGAAACCGTAAGCTCCGGGCGATGTGATGGTCCTCGATGATTTTCCAATCGGGCAATTGCTGGGCGTGCACGCAATGTTTCTCGGCCAGGGTGCGCATTCTTCATGGGCCTCTTGCGTGCCATTGTACACTGGCACTTGCAACCCCGCACGTCGAGGCTCGATACTTCCACCCCGCTCAAATACGTGAAAGGCGTTGGGCCCG
This sequence comes from Bryobacteraceae bacterium, assembly GCA_035486995.1. Lineage (GTDB taxonomy): Bacteria > Acidobacteriota > Terriglobia > Bryobacterales > Bryobacteraceae > Palsa-89. Next base: position 13,602 of record DATHMO010000044.1, on the reverse strand, counting down.
CCCGCGCCGAGATGCTCGAAGCCAAAGGGCTGGTGACGGTGGAAGATCTGTTGGCCTACGCGCCGTTTCGCTACGAGGATCGCACCAACATCAAGACCATCGCGCAGCTAGCGCCGGGCGAGATGGCGACTGTGATCGCTGACGTGCAGTCCGCGCATTTGCGAGGCTTTCGACGGCGGAACATCGGGCTCTTCGAGGCGATTTTCAAGGACGTATCGAAAGAGCGGCTGCTCACGAAATGGTTCCACGGCGGCTATCTCGTCGATCGTTTTCTGCCTGGAGTGCGGGCCGCGCTGTACGGCAAGATCGAGCTCGACAACTACACCGGCGACCTGCTGATGATGCATCCGGAGTTCGAAATTCTGGCGGGCGACGATTCCGATGGCGACGCGGCGCTGCACACCGGGCGCATTGTCCCGGTCTACGAAGCGGCGGGCAAGGTAACGACGCGCGCATTCCGGGCGATCGTTCATCGCGTGCTGGAATCGATCGCGCCGCTCGCGGATGATCTGCCGGCCGCGCTTCGCGAGCGGCTGAAACTGCTGGATCACTGGAGCGCCATTCGATTACTGCATTTTCCTTCGCCGGGTACCGACCTGCGCCTGCTCAACAACTACCGCACGCCCGCGCAGTGGCGGCTGATCTTCGAGGAATTTTTTTGGCTCGAATGCGGGCTATCGCTGAAGCGGGCCAAGGCGCGATTGCAGCCCGGGATTTCATTCGAGCTCAACGAGCGCGTGCGCGAAAAAATCAAGACCATGCTGCCGTTCAAGCCGACCGGCGCACAGAAGCGGGTGCTCGGCGAAATCGCGCGCGACATGGAAGCGCCGCATCCCATGAGCCGTCTGCTGCAAGGCGACGTCGGCAGCGGTAAGACACTGGTGGCAGCGGAAGCCGCGGTCATCGCGATCGAGAACGGTTATCAGGCGGCGGTGCTCGCGCCCACCGAAATCCTCGCGAGCCAGCACTATTTCTACTTCAAGAATCTGTTCCACAAGATGGGCTATGTGCCCGCGTTGCTGACGGGATCTGCGACGGCCCGCGAAAAATCCCAGCTCAAGAAACTGCTGGCCGAAGGCCTGGTTCACATCGGCATCGGAACACACGCGTTGATCGAAGAAGATGTGGAGTGGAAGAAGCTGGGCCTCGCGATCGTGGATGAACAGCATCGTTTCGGCGTCATGCAGCGGCTCCGGCTGGTGTCGAAAGCCAAGCATCCTGATGTCTTAGTGATGACGGCGACTCCGATCCCGCGCACGCTCGCGCTTACCATTTACGGCGATCTGGATATCTCGATCATCGACGAATTGCCGCCGGGCCGCCGGCCGATCGAGACCAAGAACGTCACCGACGATCGCGTCGAAAGCGTGTACAGTTTCATGAAGCAGCAGATCACGCAGGGACGGCAGGCGTATGTTGTGTACCCCGTGATCGAAGAATCGGAGGCCATGAAGGCCGCGCAGCAGATGTATCTGCACCTATCCGAGAAAGTGTTCCCGAACATTCGCGTGGGCCTGCTGCACGGGAAGCTGAAGAACGACGAGAAGGAGTCGGTGATGGATCAATTTCGCCGCGGCGACGTGAAGATCCTGGTTTCGACCACGGTGATCGAAGTCGGCGTGGACGTTCCGAACGCTACCGTGATGGTGATCGAGCAGGCGGAACGTTTCGGACTGGCGCAATTGCATCAACTCCGCGGCCGCGTGGGCAGGGGAGCGGAACAGAGCTACTGCATCCTGGTGACGGGCAAACTGGGCGACTCCGCGCGCGAACGTATCCGTACCATGGTGGATTCGAGCGACGGCTTCTATATCGCCGAGATGGATTTGAAGCTGCGCGGCCCGGGCGAGTTTTTCGGGACCAAGCAATCCGGGCTGCCGGCTTTGCGAATCGCAAACATCATTCGCGATCAGGACATCCTCGAGTTGGCGCGCGGAGAAGCTGAGGCGTTTATTTCGAATCCGCCATCGCAGGATGAATTGCGGAGCGCGGTGACCTATCTGCGCGAACACTGGCAGCGCCGGTATGGTCTGGTTCAGGTGGGCTGAACATGCGGGTCGGCCTATGAGAGTGATCGCGGGTGAATTTCGCAGCCGCCGCTTGAAGAGCCTGCCCGGTCTCGACACTCGCCCCACGCCCGATCGCCTGCGCGAAACGCTATTCAACGTGCTGGCGCCGCGCTTGGCGGATTGCAATTTTATGGATATATACGCGGGGACGGGCGCTGTGGGCATCGAGGCATTAAGCCGTGGCGCGGGCCGCTGTATCTTTATCGAAAAGAACCGCGCCGCTGTGGAAGTGATTCGCGAAAACCTGGCGGCGCTGGGACTCCAAAATCGCGCCGAGGTTTTCACCAGCAAGGCAGCGACGGTCCTCGAACGCGTGCAAGCGGATATAGCGTTTCTGGATCCCCCATATGAACTGGTCAAGGAATATGAGCAAACAATGATGGCGCTGAAAACAGCGCTGGTGGTCGTGCAGCATTCGTCGCGTTTCACTCCGCAAGAGGAATACGGAGAGCTGCGCCGCTATCGGATGATCAAGCAAGGCGACAACTGTCTCAGCTTTTACGCGAGATAGGGCTTTTACGCAAGATAGCGTAGGGCCAGATTGATCGCGATCATTGCCACCGACATCGCAGGCAACACCAGCAGCGCTTTTTTCAGACGGGTTGGATCGCCCGCGGCGATCGCGCCAATCACACGCGAGCTGACGGCCAAGCCGATCCAACTGGACGTGATCGCGAGTCCGATCGCGGTCCCGGTCAGCCGCGGAAACGCATCGCCAATGATTGCGACTGTGGTGGGAAACATCGGCGCGCAAGACATCCCGGCGAGAAACGTGAGAACCCAGGCGACGCTTGGATTCCTGGTCCTTAACATCAGGAATGTCGTGATCGCCATCAGGATGGACGCGGCCAGCGTGACGTTGATCCCGCGAACCGAGATCAGAATCTGCGACGCGCCGAGCCGGCCAAACAACAATCCCAAGGCGAAGCCGAACGAAAGAATATTGAGCGCTCGCACCTGCGGGATGCCTTGCGCGATCAGGTGTTGCACCAGCCAGTTCCAGATGCCCACTTCGCACGCGACGTATAAGAACAAAAGCAGCGAGCAGAGCCAGAGCACCGGACGATTGAGAACGCTCCCCACTTCCGAGAAGACGAATGTTGGTGCGGCGGCGGGCGGCGGAATGGGCGCTATGAGATTGACGGCCACGGCTACGACCGCGAGCGCGGCGATCAAGTAACAAAGGCGTTTGGAATTTTTACCCAGCAGATTGGCGGCGACGAACGGAGTAGCAAATCCACCCAGCCCGAAGAAAATGTTGATGAGGTTCAGCGCCGTTGCACGATGGTCGGGAGTGACGTCGCTGCCCAGGGCATTGGCCGCGGTCACGATCACGCCGCCGCCGGTACCGAGCAGGAATAGATGGGTGGCGATGGACCGAAAGCCGTTGGACCGCGGGAGAAGAGTGGTGGCGACCACAATCAGCGCCATTCCCAGAACCATTCCAACTTTTTTGCCTTCATAGTCGATGAGCGGGCCCACGCCGATGGAGGCCAGGATCAAACCCAAAGCCTGGGAAAACGCGATGGCGCCATTTTGTTTAGGAGTTAACTGAAAGCGGGCGGAGAGGTCGGGCAGGATGGTGCCGAGCATGGCGGCAGTCATGCCATAAACGAAGATGGCCAAGCTGGCGGCGAGAATGAGCATCAGCACTCAGGTATAGCAGAGCCGGGAGCACGGGTGCGCTAGAATGAGTGGTCCGTTAGAATTAAATTATCGGGCTGTGGCGCAGCCTGGCTAGCGCGCCTGCTTGGGGTGCAGGAGGTCCCGGGTTCGAATCCCGGCAGCCCGACCAATTTCGATAGTTAGAAGCTTCTCAACTACGGAATGGCATCCGATAGTCAGATCTCCGGCGAGATCACTACGCTTCTGCACCGTTGGAGCGGGGGTGACTCCGCCGCGCTGGACGATCTAGTCGAAATCGCATATAAAGAGCTGCATTCGATCGCGGCCGGTTACCTTCGGCAGGAAAATCGCAACCAAACTTTGCAGGCCACCGAACTGGTGAGCGAGCTTTATATGCGGCTGGCTCGCCAACGGGCGGCACAGTTTTCGGACCGCTATCATTTTTATTCATTCGCGGCCATGTTGATGCGCCGGATCCTCAACGATTATAGCCGCCGCGGGCATGCGCAGAAGCGTCCTGGGTCGGCGGGAGTCCGAATTCCACTGCATCCCGATCTGGCCTGGATCGACGCCGCGGGTGAAGAGATGCTGTCGCTGGATCAGGCGCTGGCCGAGCTGGAATTCCTGGACGAACGCAAGGTGCGGATCATCGAGCTGCGCTACTTCCTGGGATGCACCAACGAAGAGACCGCAGAGCTTCTGGGTATCACTCGCTCGACCGTGGACCGCGATCTGCAATTCGCCAAGACCTGGCTGTACCGCCGGCTGCACCCACAGCTTTGACGCAGCCCGACCGCGGCCCCCAACGCCTAGTACTTTTCCCTGGTGCACTTGCTGCGCCGCCCGCGCGATGTCACTAGTAAGCCATCTTGAAGCTAGTTGCAAAGGAAGGAAACATGAAAACGAAACTTTGCGTTGCGATCGGTGTGTTCGCTGCAGCCTCGATCGCGCACGCCGACACCATCTACACCAGCGAATCCGCCTGGGCAGCAGCCGTCTCAGGCATAACTACAGTCAACTTCGAAGGCATTGTTTCGTCAACGGCGACCTCGCCTGACCCAACCGGCTACGAGGATGTGACCCCAAGCTTGGCTGTGGGCGGTGTCACCTTTGCCCTCGGACCGTCTGCTCCCGCTGGCGCCGCGCTGTTCGTCATTGGGGACGCCTACTACGGTTTCGGTGTGGCCACAATATCCGCGCAGGCTGGGTCGGGCACCGACGATCTTCAAATCACTCTGCCAAGCTCGGCCACCGCCATAGCTTTCGATTACTTTCTCGATCCGGCCACGTACACGGTTACGCTATCGGACGGCGCTACGACGATGCTCACGCCGTCGGACACCCCGACTTCTGGCTTCTTGGGCGTGACGGCCCCGGGCGGCATCACGTCGCTGGATATCACTTCAACGATCAGCCTGTCCGCTCTATCAATCAATGTGAGCGATGCTTCCTACGCGACGGCCAATCCCGTTGCGACGCCGGAACCAAAGTCAGCGATTCTGCTAGTCGCGCTACTCGCGTTCGGGTTGGTGATGCGCCGCCGGCTGGCGAAGACGATCGCCTGATCGGGCGCGGGCGAGAGCTTGCTGGACGCCCTCGGAGACGCGTGCATAGGCAGGGCCAAGCTGGCGATTGATGTCGACTGCTTTTTCCAGCGCGGGGATGGCGTCGCGGTATTGCTTCAACCCCGCCAGCGCGATTCCCAGGTCCTCGTTCGCGCCGGCAATGAAGGGATGCACTTCGGGGATCTGGCTCTGGTGAAAGGCATCGAGAGCCTGGCGTGAATATTGCGCCGCCTCTTGAAAGCGGCCGGCTTTGTTGAACACGCGCGCGGCGGCTTGCAAATAAATGGCGAGCATGTATCCACGCAAGTAATCTTTTCGCAGATCGGGCAAAGCGCCAAGAATTTGCTGGACGGCTGGTCCGGCGTCGCCCGCCTCCGCCCGATAGCGCGCCCAGTGGACCTCCGCCTCGGCGGCGTCGCCCAAGTGGTCCTTGTTATAGATCAGCGACAGCTGATAATTCTGGCGGGCAAACTCAGCCGCGGCCGGGAGATTCTGCTTTAGAAAGCTCGACCGCGCGAGGCCCGTCCAGGCATCGGAAGCGTAACGGTCGGCGTCGATGGCCCGGTGAAACAGCGCTTCGGCTTCGTCAAAGCGCGCGTTTTCCAACAGGAGTTCGCCCTGATGGGTCCAGGCCGCGGGGAGCTTGTCTCGTGCAATCGATGGATCGTGCTCGGCAGCCGCGACTGCGTCATCCAAGAGGGCACGCGCTTCCGCCAGGCGCCGTGCCGAGTACAAAACACCTGCCAAATAGACCTTGATCTGAAACAGCAGCGCGGGCGAGGCATCCTTCCCGGCTAGTTGGAGAGCTCGGAGAGCTCGCTCGTAATAATCGACGGCCGATGCGATGTTGCCTTCCGGCCCTTGGGCGTTAATGCCCAGCACCAATAACGTATCCGCGGCATCGGCATAACGGCCGAGCGATTGATACAGCGCGAGCGCTCTTACTAGCTGAGCCTGCGCGCGCTCTGGCTGGACCAGAGTTTCGTAGCTCGCGCCGAGGTTGGCGCGGAGCGTAGCTTCGGCCAACGGATCGCCCTTCCAGCTTTTTTCGATACCCGGCTCGGCAGCGTTGAGCATTTGGGTCACGGTGACGTCGGCGCCGCCACTCCGGAAACTGGACGTGAGCATGCCGCGCAGAAATTGCGTCACGCGGGCCGACTTTTGCGCTTCATCCTGCGCTCTTCTCGCCGCTTCATTGGCCGCTCGCGCCTGATACAGAGCCAGCACTGTGGCGGCGCTGAGACCCAGCACAAACACCAGAGCCGCCGTTACCACTGGCCAGCGCCTCCGCAGGAATTTGCCCGCGCGATACACGAACGTCTGCGGATGCGCCTCCACCGGACGGCCTTCGAGAAAGCGAACCACGTCGGCGCCGAGTTCACCGACTGTTGCGTAGCGCACGGCGGGCTCGTTCTCGAGCGCCTTGAGCAGGATGGCCGACAAGTCTCCATCCAGCGTATGCTTCAGGCGATCGAGTGGTGCGGAACGCAGTATGGCCGATTCCGCGGTGATCATGTGCGATGGCGCCGATACCATCGCGTGCCCCGCTGCCCGTCGCAGCTCACTCATCACCGAAGCCGGATCGCCAAAGGGCCAGGCGCCGGTCAGCAGCTCGTAGAGAATCACGCCCAGCGAGAAGACGTCGCCGGTGACGCCCGGCCGTTCGCCACGGAGCTGCTCCGGACTGGCATAGCGCGGCGTCAACATGCGTGCGCGAGTGACGGTAACGCTTGAGTCTTCCGCCATGAGGGCGGCGGTCCCGAAGTCGAGCAGCTTGACCACGCCATCGGCAGTGACGAGGATATTGGACGGCTTAAGGTCGCGATGCAGGATGAGGGCTCGATGGGCGTGATCCACCGCCTGGCAGATTTGGAGGAAAAGCCTCAGGCGCGCTTCGATTCCCAGTTTGCGGCGATCGCAATATTGATCGACCGCCTCGCCTTCGACATATTCAACCACCAGGTAGGGATGCCCGGAGGGCGAGACGCCGCTATCGAGCAGCGAAGGGATGTTGGGATGTTCCAGCGAGGCGAGGAACTGGGCTTCGGTGCGCAGCCGGCGCAGGAATTCGTCGCCTGAGACGAGATGCGCGGCCATCACTTTCACAGCCACTTGCTTGTCGAATCGGCCGTCCACGCGTTCGGCCAGATACACGGTGCTCATGCCGCCCCGGCCGAGGAGCCGGACCAGGCGGTAAGCTCCGAACTGTTCGTTGGGGATCTCGGGGATCGTGGCGATCGGCGCAGGCTCGGGCGCGGTGGCCATGGCATCGTGGGCTGCGAGTAAGGAAGCCACCTCGGCCATCAGGTCCGGCCGATCCCCGCATCGCCGCGCGAGCCAAACTGCGCGATCAGCGCCCTGGGGCAAGAGCAGCGCTTCGTGGAAAATCGGCTCGATCTGCTCGATAGTGGGCATGGTAGAGCCTGCAAGTAATGCCGCGCAAACCGCGCGGAGCTTGCATCATTCTACATAGCATTTAACGCGAACGGTCCCGGACAAGTGCACGAGTGGCCCTTTAAGCTTGACCCTGGCTCCAACCGGAATCGGATCACAGGCGGCGCGCGGTTCGCCCCGCTCCGCCACGCCACGAACTCGGGTATAGTAATTCTGTTCATGAGGCCGCGCTATTTTGGAAAATCGGTGATTTTGATTGCCATTATCGCAATCGAAGCGCAGGCCGCATCTCCGCACAAAAGCCCGAGCGGACCGGTCGAGAGTCCGAAGGCACCTGAAGTGAACTTTCAAGTCCAACCGGAACGCGACTCCGCCCAGCGCAGTCATGCGTTTGGAATTTATGTCCTCATCACCAATAAATCCTCAACACTTCTCAAGAACCCCAAAGTAATTCTGCTGAACCCGGGTTTTGGTTTCGCGGAGCAGACCCTCCCGGACGTCCGCGCGTTTGGGAGCGCTCAAGCCGAAGTCAAACTTACCGCAGACGCGCAACAGGAATTCTCGGCGCACCGGTTGATCTTCCTGCTCAAGTATTCCTGGGCAAGTACCACCGGTAAGGATTTCGCTTCCTCGCAAACCGCCACCGCGACCGTCCAAGTCGAGCGGACGTTTGAGGAGGAGGCAAAGGGGTTGCCGGTGGGTTCGGTTGCATTGTTCTATCTGATCATTCCGATCGTGCCGGTATTCTTCGCGTACCACATCGCGGACTCTTTGCGGCAAGGCCAGGGCTTCACAATCCCGGAGTTCAAGGCGGAATATTTACTGCCCTCCTTCTTCGTCGCGATTGTCCTGAACCTCTTCGCGGTCGCGGTCCTCAACCGCGACTTGAGCTCATCCTATTCCGATCCGCGAAGCTTCGGTATTTTCCTTGGTCTGTCGTTTGCCGCTGGCGCAGTGATTCCGGCGCTGGGCTGGGGCTACCAGAAATGTTATTGGAAACTGTACGCATTCCGCGCAGGTGATTCCGCGCAGAATTATCTGCGGAAGGCTTTGAGGGGCTCCCACTCGAGCCTTTTCCAGTGGGTTACAGGGAAGTACAATGGCCAGACCTGGGAGGGTTTCCTGCTGCACCAGCCGGACCAAACCTGCGTGCTGGGTGCGCAAATCGAGGTTAGTACAACGACGCCCGCCGCTGGCAATCCGTCTTACGAGGAGCTGAAAGAGCTGGAAAACGGCCAGAAAATAGTCGACCTGAAAAAGCTGGATCAACTGATCAAGAATAAATCAATCAACATTGCGATCGTCCGCAGTGTCAAGCAAGGCACTATCCAAATGGAAAGTATGGTGGTCGTACTGGAGGGGCTGAAGAGCTTCAGTCCTGATACGGCCGTGTTGAGGTCGATCATCACGTTTACGAACTGAAAATGGGGTTTTGGAGTCACATGACGGAGATGCAACTCCAGGCTTTAGGTGGCCGTTCAGCGGCCGCTTATCGACAGCTGAAAGGCCACCGAATGCAGACGACGCTATCGTAGCTCAGGTACTAAAGAGAAGCAAGCATGACGACTCCCACAAGAAAACGGCAGACGGCCCTCATCGAGACCCGCATCGATCTCGCAGACAGGCACACGAGTCTGTATCACCTCAATGACCCGGCGCCACCCGGCGCACCGTTGCCGCTCGGCGACGAAAGCGGCTACGCGGGGTTGTACGGGAAGGCGATCAAGACGCCGGGGATAAAATATGCCGCGCTGCGTGGTGTGTCCAAGAGCGCCATCATGGACGGGATCTTTCCTGTTTTTAAGGACAGTGAGAGAACCGGCAAAAAGGGATATTGGCGACGCTATCTGGGTCTCACACCGGACGCGGAATCCGTTTGGCCTGAAGCACTGCCATTGAAATGCAAGATCACGGAACGGCTTCAGGTCACAGCACCTCAGGCGATAACGGCCAAACTTAGCCCCATCCCCTATGTCCTCTTGTATCCGTTTGGCTGGTCGGCTTGGATTAATCTCCGCATCACCGGCAAGCATACGATCGAGGAACTCAGCCAAATCGTAATGCACTTAGCGACGGATAAATCATTCACTCTGTTTGGCGAACCGGACGCCTTCACCATCGGGGAAATCTTCGACCTGGTTGCGGCAGGTGTTCGCACCGATGCATTCGGGGGCGATGCGACCCGCGATACGGAACCGGTCGAGACGGCGATTGTGACCACCGTTCTCGCCAAGAACGGACCCAGCCTGTCGCTCGGCGCGCTCTCCGAAGACGACGACAAGCAGATCCGGCAGATCATGAGACCGACGGGACCGCAATCGAAGCACACTCTCGCGGAATTGGCGACACCTTTGAAGGCCGAGGGCGACTTGAACTACATGATCATCGACAAGATGAGCAGATTTACGTGGATGGAAGAACGATTGATTCCAGAGGGACGAAATCACGACTGGCTCAATTGCTATCACAACAATTCATTTCTCGCGCTCGTGCAAGCGTGGCATTTCGAGGGTTTGCGGGCAGCCGCCGCGAAGGCTCCTAATAAGTCAGCACGCCTGGAGCCGCTGCTCGAAACGGCTGAGGAATGTCTGGATAAGCCGCGATTCCCTAACGCTAGCGTGCTCGGCTTTACCAAGAAGCTGCTGGCGGACGGCGGGTCGAAAAAGTAACGGCAAGCTGATACGCTGGTATCCAAACGTTGCATCGCATCCCGAGGAGGCTGCGCCCGCATGGCCAGTGAACTCAAGATCAAAGTCAACGAACAGATGTTCAGTGTGGCCGTTGCGCCCGACACACCGCTGTTGTACGTCCTCGCGAATGAGCTGATGCTACAGGGTCCGCGGTTTGGGTGCGGGCTGGCGCAGTGCGGATCGTGCTCGGTGCTGGTGAATGGCGTGGAAATGCGGTCTTGCGTGACACCGGTGTCGGCGGTGGTCGGGAAATCGGTCACCACGCTCGAAGGGCTGCCGGCCTGGTACGCGGCGCAGAGGAAACTGCCAGAGGCGCCTGCGCTGCATCCGGTGCAACAGGCCATGATCGACGAGCAGGCCGTGCAGTGCGGCTATTGCTACAACGGGATGATCGTCAAGGCGTCCGAATTCCTTTCGAAAACGCCCAGGCCGACTGAAGCTCAGATTCGTACGGCCATGAATGGGCATTTGTGCCGGTGCGGGACCTATCCGCGAATCATACAGGCCGTGCAACGGGCCGCGCGCGCGATGTCGGAGGTGAAGGCATGAGCCACAGCTTGGCCCGACGCCGCGATTTTCTGAAGGCCGGTGGCGCGCTCGTTATCGGCTTTCCTCTGCGAAGCGTCTTGATGGCGCAGGACCCGGCCCGAGGCACAGTCGCCGGGCCGCCCGATCCCAAGCAAGTGGACACGTGGCTCGCGATTCATTCCGACAACACCGCGACGGTTTACATCGGATTCGCCGAGTTGGGCCAAGGCAACTCCACGGCGCTGCTGCAGGTCGCCGCCGAGGAATTGGATCTCGACATGAGCCAACTCAAGACGGTGCGGCTGGATACCAACGTCACGCCCAATCAAGGCGGCACGTATTCCAGCGCGTCTATTCAACGCGGCGGACCGCAGGTGCGCACGGCCGCGGCTGAGGCTCGACAAGCCCTGTTGCAGCTTGCGTCCAAGAAGCTGGAAGCTCCCGTGGATCGGCTCGTTGTCGTGAAGGGCGTGGTGTCGGCGGGAGGCCGGTCGGCGAGTTACGGAGAGCTGGTAGGGGATCAGCCGTTTCATCTGGCGTTCACCGGAACGGCTCCCGCGAAGAAGCCCACGGAATATAAGGTCGTCGCCACCGCAGTCCCGCGCAACGACATGCCGGATAAAGTCAGCGGCCGTTACGTCTACATGCAGCACGTGCGCGTGCCAGGGATGCTGCACGGCCGCGTGGTTCGTCCGCGCGGACAAGGCGCGTATGGAGCCGGCGCGAAGGTGATGGCGCTGGACGAAACTTCCATCCGCAATATCCCAGGCGCGCGAGTGCTTCGCAAGGGCGATTTCGTCGGTGTGGTGGCCGAGAACGAGTGGGACGCGGTTCGCGCCGCTCGGCAACTGAAAATCACGTGGGACACCACGCCATCGCTTTCCGGCAGCGATGCGATGTACGACGCTATGCGCGCTGCCAAAACCGACGATCGAACTGTGCTGGTCCGAGGCAATGCGGCGGACGCGATCGGAGCGGCTCCGCACAAGGTTGCCTACAACTGCCGCGCTCCCTATCAAGCGCACGCTCCCTTTGGGCCGAACTGCGCGCTCGCCGACGTGAAGGCGGATTCGGCGCTCGTGATGTGCTCGACGCAGGATGTCTATGGCACGCGCGGCACACTGGCCCGCATTCTGGGCATCCCGGTGCCCAAGGTCCGCGTGCAGTATTACGAAGGATCGGGGACTTATGGACATAGCTGTTATGACGACGTCGCACAGGCCGCGGCGCTGCTTTCGAAGCTAGCGGGAAGGCCGGTTCGGTTGCAATTCATGCGTTGGGACGAGCACGGCTGGGACAACTACGGTCCATCGCACGTGGGCGAAGTGCGCGCTGCAGCCAGCGCCGACGGCAAGCTCGTCGGGTATGAATACGAGGGCTGGCAGCATCACTGGAGCAATGTGGAAACGTCCGAGCAGCTTGCGCTCGGAAGGCCCGCGGAAGAGTGGCAGCCCAACCCCGCGATGCAAGTGAATCCGCGGTGTTGCGGTGGCATGTACGATATCCCGAATGTGCGCCTGGTGAATCATCACGTGCCGGGCCTGGGATATTTGAAAGGCGCATGGCTGCGTTCGCCGCTGGACCTGTCGTTCTCGTTTACGTCCGAACAGGCCATCGATCAACTGGCGTTTCTGTTGAAGATCGACCCTTACGAGTTTCGGCAGCGGAACATCAAAGACCCGCGTTGGCTGGGCGTATTGGACGCGGCGGCGAAAGCGGCGCAATGGGCTCCGCGGCAGGCGGCTTCGAATGTGCAGCGCGCTGGGATCGTCACGGGACGCGGGATCGGTATGGGAACGCATCTGGCATCGTACGGGGCGGCGGTGGCCGACATCGAAGTGAATCGCGAAACCGGCAAAGTGGTCGCCAAGCACTTGTACGGCGCAGTGGACGCGGGCCTGGTGGTGAATCCCGGCAACGTGGAGAGCCAGATCAGCGGGCAGTTGGTGCAAACGGCGAGCCGCATGTTCCATGAAGAGGTGACGTTCAGCAAGACCAACGTCACGAGTCTCGATTGGTCCAGCTATCCGATCCTGCGCTTTGAAGAATGTCCGCAAGTGACGCCGGTGGTGGTCCAGCGTTTGAACGAGCCCTCCTCAGGCGCCGGTGAAGAAGTGATGGCAGCGGCCGCGGGTGCGATCGCGAATGCGTTCTTTGACGCCACGGGTGTAAGGATGGCGGAGTTCCCGTTGACGCCGAAGCGTGTTCTGGCGGCTCTAAATCGAGGATAATCGGCTCATGCGGCGATTAGCATTTGCGTTACTCGCGATCCCTCTTTTTTGCTCCGCCCAAACGAATCGGGGCTACTATCGATTTCCCGCGATTCACGGCGACACCATCGTCTTCACGTCGGAAGGCGATCTGTGGGAGGTCCCGACGGAAGGCGGCGTCGCCCGGCGTCTCACAACGCACCTGGGCGAAGAGACCAACGCCGCAATCTCGCCGGATGGCAAGACCATCGCGTTCGCGGCGAGCTATGAGGGGCCGCGCGAAGTGTACACCATGCCGGCCGCCGGTGGTCTGCCGGTCCGGCGCACATTCGACAACGCTGGCGCTACATCCATCGGCTGGACTCCGGACGGCAAACTGCTTTTCTCCACGCGCCGGTATGCGACGCTCCCCGACGAGCAGCTAGCCGTCATCGGGGCGGATAGCCGGATTGCGATCATCCCGCTGAGCCAGGCAGCGCAAGGCTGCTATGACGCTCGGGGCCGCACCCTGTTCTTCACA
>DATHMO010000043.1:0-5541 GCA_035486995.1 Bryobacteraceae bacterium | reverse complement strand
CGAAAATCCATCGCCCGACAGCGCCTTCGACGCCATCTCCGCGGCTTTCTTCTTGTCGATCTGCTGCTCGGCGCGCTCGATCAGCGACAGGATGTCGCCCATGCCGAGAATGCGCGACACAATGCGGTCCGGATGGAACGGTTCCAACGCATCGTACTTTTCGCCGACGCCGATGAACTTGATCGGTTGTCCCGTGACTTGCCGGATCGAGAGCGCCGCGCCGCCGCGCGCATCGCCGTCCATCTTCGTTAATACAACTCCCGTCAGAGACAGCTTCTTGTGGAACTCTTCGGCCGAGCGCACCGCGTCCTGTCCAGTCATCGCGTCGGCAACAAACAAAATCTCCGACGGATTCAGCAGCTTCTTCAGCGACTGCATCTCGTCCATCAGGTCGTCGTCAATGTGCAAGCGTCCGGCGGTATCGACGATCAGCACGTCGCATCCGGAAACCACGGCTTCGCGCCGCGCTTCTTTCGCGATCCGCTCCACGTCGGCGGAGTTCGATAGCGGACGCGCGTTCTCGCCCTCGCCATCGCGGACGTACGCGTCTGCGGCTACGTGACCCTCATAAATCTGCGCCTTCACCGCCTGCGCCACCACTTTCAACTGCTCGCGCGCCGCGGGACGGTACACGTCCACCGAAACCAGCAGCGGACGGTGTCCGCCATTCTTCAGCCAGTGCGCCAGCTTGCCTGACGTGGTCGTTTTGCCGGAGCCTTGCAGTCCGGCCATCAGGATCACCGTCGGCGGCTGCGACGCGAACTTCACGCGCGCCGTATCTTTGCCGAGGATGTCGACCAGTTCGTCGCGCAGAATCTTAATGACCTGCTCTCCGGGCGACAGCGCGGTCATGACTTCCTGACCGACGGCCTTGGCGCGGATCTGGTCGATCAGCTGCTTGACGACTTTGAAATTGACATCGGCCTCGAGCAGAGCCAGCCGAATTTCGCGGAGCGCCTCGTCAATGTTCTCCTCGGTGAGCGTGGCTTGCCCGCGGAGCGTCTTAAAGGCGCGTTGTAGTTTTTCCTGTAAATTCTCAAACATAGATGTATCCGATCATTTTACCAGCCACGAAGAGCGGGTCGGATACGCCACCCTTGTCTTTGTCATTCCGAGCGCAGCGAGGAATCTGCTTCCAGTGAGCGCAATAACGGGTCAATGAGTGAACTCGCGATTTATCGTCAGTTGTCCTGGCGAGGGCCTCCTAGTTCGGCTTTCATGTAAAACTTGTGCTGGTCTTCATGAGTGATCCGAAATCCGCGCTTCTCGTAAAAATGACGGGCGGGATTTGTCTTTACAACCGCCAATGTCATGGCTTTGGATTGATCAGCGGCACGCCTCAAAAGCATCTCCAGAACTTTTGTCCCGATGCCGCGCCCTTGCATCGCGGGCACCACGTAGAAGGAACCGAGGTTGACCGTCCTTTCTTCGACTTGCTCTTGAATCCAACCCACATCCTGTCCGTCGACGGTGATGATCCTGACCTCGTCTAGTTTGAAGAACGCAGCAAAGTTCCTATCCTCCCGCGCCTGATCCCAGCCAAAAAGGCCTTCGATCATGCCACGCATGGTCTCGAAATAGAGGTTGCGGGCGAAGACCACGTCCTCACTGCACGCTGTTCGAAGCGCAATATTCACTATTCGTTGTCCTGTGAGATTTTGCACCTCTCGAAAAGTGGCAGGCAAGGTCAAAGAGTGAAATCGCGATATTACGCCAGTTGACAACGAAGGCATTAACCCTCTGTTGGGACAACGACGTGACCAAAAGTGCCGAGGGGCGTCTAAGTTGACAGGCCGCCTTTCGCAGGCATATATGTTTATAACATATATGACAAAAGCAATGGACGTGACATCATCGGTCTTCGACCGGGAACTCAAGAAGGGGAGCGCGGAATTGTTAATCCTGTCGCTGCTCGAGGTACGGGCACGGCACGGCTACGAGATCAGTCAATTGATCGAGCAGCGCTCGGAAGGGACACTAAAGTTCAACGTGGCGTCATTCTATCCACTGCTGTACCGGCTGGAGAAGCGCGGGTGGATCGAGGGCCGGTGGGTCGAGAAGGCAGGACAGCGAAGGCGGCGGTACTACAGGCTCACGGCCTCGGGAAAAAAGATGCTCAAGGAGCAGCGGCGGACCTGGGCGGAGTTTGTCGAAGCGATGAGGAGGATCACGGGAGTGGGGCAGAGTGTGTAGCGCTCAGGGCGTCCGCTCACCCTTTCCAAAACCAGTCGGTGTGGGGCACTCGGGCGGGCGGGGAGGAAGTCATGGTCGATTTCCAGCAGATGGTGCGCGAGAGGCTCAAGGATATCGGTTTGTCGCCGGTGCGCGAGGCGGAGATCGTGGATGAAGTAGCGCAGCACCTGCGTGATCGCTACGAATCGCACTTGTCGAACGGCGTAAGCGCGCAAGAAGCGGAGCGACAGATCGCGGCCGAGCTGTATGAGCGCGACCTTGCGCGTGAGCTGCGCGATATCGAGAAGCGCTGGAGCGAGCCGGTGACTCTGGGCGCGGACGAGCGCGGCAGTTTCTGGTCGGGGTTGTGGCAGGATGTGCGCTACGGCTCTCGTGTGCTGCGCCTGAACAAGGCATTCACGGCGGTGTGTGTGCTGTCTCTGGCGTTGGGCGTCGGAGCGAATACGGCGATCTTCCAGCTGATCGACGCGGTGCGGATGCGGACGTTGCCCGTGAAGAACCCGCAAGAGTTGGCGGTGATCCGCCCAAACGTGGACGCGCGGGCGGGGCGGATACACGGATACATGCCGTCAGTGACAAACCGGATGTGGGAGCAGATCCGAAAGAGGCAACAAGGATTCACGGGAGTGTTCGCATTCGGCTACGAGGACTTCAACCTGGCGACGGGCGGCCAAGTACGGTCCGCGCAAGGAATGTGGGTGAGCGGAGAGTTCTTCGACGTACTGGGGATCCAACCGATCCTGGGACGGCTGTTTCACCGGGAAGACGATCACGCCGGATGCGGAATGCCGGGCGCGGTATTGAACTATCGGTTTTGGCAGCGCGAGTTCGGCAGCGATACGAACGTCGTCGGTAAAACCGTCAGGCTTGAGGGTCATGCATTCCCCGTTCTCGGGGTGACACCCGCCAGTTTTAAAGGAATCACGGTTGGACACGGATTCGATGTAGCGGTGCCCGTGTGTTCCGAGCCGGTGTTCAACCCGGAACAGCCCCTTTACACGCTGCCGCAAGGGTGGTGGCTGGTGGCTATGGGCCGGCTTAAGCCGGGATGGACGTTGGAGAAAGCCAGCGCGCAACTGGGGTCCGTATCGGCCGGCATCATGGAAGATACGCTGCCGCCAGCGTACCAGGAGGACCTCCGGAAAAAATACCTGAGCCAGAAGCTGTACGCTTACCCGGGGGCGACGGGGTTGTCGCAACTGCGAGGGCAGTATGAGTCTCCCCTGTGGCTGTTGCTGGTAATCGCCGGGCTGGTGCTGGTGATCGCGTGCGCGAACCTGGCCAACCTGATGCTGGCGCGGGCGAGCGCCCGGGAGAAAGAAATTGCCGTGCGCATGGCGTTGGGAGCGGCACGCGGGCGCGTAGTGCGGCAACTGCTAACAGAAAGCCTGCTACTGGCGTTGGCGGGGGCCCTGCTGGGAGTCGCATTGGCGTTCGCATTGAGCGCAGCGCTGGTCCGTTATCTAACCACGAAGCCGGGGACGGTCTTCCTTGAATTGGCGATGGACTGGCGAGTACTCGGCTTCACGGCGGGATTAGCGGTGCTGACGTGCGTGCTGTTCGGGCTGGCGCCAGCGTTGAAGGCGACGCATGCAGCGCCGGCACGGATCATTCGCCTTGCGGGCCGCGGGCTGACCGCGACAAGAGAACGATTCAGCCTGAGACGTGGGCTGGTGGTCACACAAGTCTCGCTGTCGCTGGTGTTGGTGGTGGGCGCGTTGCTGTTCGCGCGAAGCTTGCGCAACATCCTGACTCTCGATGCGGGTTTTCAGCGCGACGGCATGGTGGAAGTGGACATCGAGTTCGAGCGCCTCAATCTCCCGCCGGCGCGCCGAGTCCCATTTCGCGAATCGTTGCTGGAGCGGGTACGAGCACTGCCAGGAGTCATAGCGGCGGCGGATACATCGGTGGTGCCGATCAGCGGCTACGGCTGGAGCAGCAACGTGGTGGTGGGCGGACAACAAGTCGACATCGTAGTCCAGATGTCGAACATCAGCCCCGGATACTTTCGCACGATGGGAACTCCGCTAGTGATAGGGCGCGACTTTGATGAGCGCGACAATCAGCAATCACCCAAAGTAGCGATCGTGAACCAGCAGTTCGCGAAAAAATTCTTCGGCGGCGACGCGTTGGGCAAAACGTTCCAGATCGCGGCCGACCGGGGTGAGAAGCGGTACGATTTCCAGGTCGTGGGCGTCGTCCGGAATACGAAGTACTACGACCTGCGCGAAAATTTCGAGCCGCTCGCGTTCTATCCGGAAGCGCAGGACGATAAGCCGGATACATGGACGCAGATGATGGTGCGTTCAGACCTGGAGCTGGCCTCGGTGATCAATGGAGTGAAGGCTGCGATCGCACAGGTGGACAGCGGCGTCTCTGTCGATTTCCATCCGTACGATCGGCAGATCAAAGACGGGCTTTTGCGCGAACGCCTGCTGGCGATGCTGTCCAGTTTCTTTGGGATCCTGGCGGCGGTGCTGGCGACGATCGGACTGTACGGGGTGATCGCGTATATGGTGGCCCGGCGGACGAACGAAATCGGGATCCGGATGGCTCTGGGAGCGTCGCCGCGACAGATCCTGGCAATGGTGGTGGGCGAGGCGGGGAGCTTGCTCGTCGTCGGCGTCATGATCGGCGCCGTGCTGGCAGTGGCGGCGGGAAAATCGGCGTCGACATTGTTATATGGATTGAAGCCGTACGATCCTTTGACGCTAGTGTTGGCGGCAGCCGGATTGGGGGCAGTGGCCATCGCGGCGAGCTTGCTGCCGGCGAGGCGAGCGGCGAAGCTGGAACCGATGGTGGCGCTGCGGGACGAGTGAGGAGTGCCGAGTAGCGACTGCCGAAGTAGCGCGATTTCATTGCCTTTTCCGGAAGGCCCTCCCCAACTGAACTTCCTTTCAGGTCCTGCCAATCCCCCGTGAGGTCAATTGTCGTAATCAGGTGATTTCACTCAAATTTCAATTCATTTCAATTCAATTCGGATTTGATCGTTTCTCGTAAGCAATGTCCTCTCCACCCGAGTCGTTTTGTCCGCGATATCTCCGCATGTTTACCATCTAATTAACAGAGTTGTGTCGTTTCATTTTCTCTATCTCCTATCCCTCCCCCGGCTTGACATGCTGAACCTCGGGGATTATCATGGCGAACAAAAGACGAATACACATGTCTTCCGTGCCCTTGCTTCCGCTACCTGACAAGCCCCGACTTGTCGGCATCGCCCGTCTAGCGTCCGAGGGTGAATCCCTGCGTGAAGGGCACAACGTCGAATATTTCACTCTGCCTGCCAAGTCGCTGCTGAACCGCTGCGTCAGCCAGCGCTCCATGCCCTTTACCTGGACCATCAATCCT
>DATHMO010000042.1:0-3137 GCA_035486995.1 Bryobacteraceae bacterium | reverse complement strand
GCCGCCCATGGAACCGCCGGCGACGCCGCCCGGAACACCACCGGCCATGCCGGCGTTCATGTCGGGCGCTTCTTCCTTAATAATCTTGATGTCTTTCGGGATGACTTTCGGCTGCACAAGTTTGCCGGCGTCCATCAAGTGGACTTGCGGCTTGACCTGGACGACCTTGACCACGGCCGGAGGAGGCGGTGGCGGAGGAGGCGGCGGCGGAGCGACGAGGAGAGTGGACATCATCGTCTTCGGCAGCGCTTCGGTGTAGATAAGCGGAATCAAAATCAATACCGCGAGAAACAAAACCTGGAACAGCATCGAGAGAACGACGGTCCAGGGCTTGTTTGTTTTGCTGGGGTTCGAGCTGGAAACTACCATGTCTTCAAACATGTTCCCTACCTCCTGCCCGCAGGAGCGAGACGTCCGGAGACGTTTTCGCCGACACGGGTTTTGTTTCCGGCTGCAGATCCGGTGCTAACTACAGGGCCTCTGTCACCACGCCAGTGATGCCACGCGACGACAAGGGGCGCAGCGATGCCAAAACTGGAGTACGTT
Source organism: Bryobacteraceae bacterium (assembly GCA_035486995.1). Taxonomy (GTDB): domain Bacteria; phylum Acidobacteriota; class Terriglobia; order Bryobacterales; family Bryobacteraceae; genus Palsa-89. The sequence goes on along the minus strand of DATHMO010000042.1, from coordinate 2,591 downwards.
CCTACCACAATCCCCACCACCAGGGCAAAGGAGAATGCCCTAAGAACCTGGCCGCCCATCAAGAACAGGACGAGCACGGTAAGGAAAGTCAGGCCGCTAGTCAAGATCGTTCTCGAAAGAGTCTGATTGATCGACTTGTTAACAACGTCGGCGAACGACTCTTTGCGGAGCAAACGATTGTTTTCGCGGATGCGATCGAAGATGACGATGGTGTCATTCATCGAGTAACCGACGAGTGTTAGGAGAGCGGCGATAACGGTGAGCGAAATTTCGAAGTGCAAAATCGAGAAAAAGCCGAGAGTAATGAGCACGTCGTGGAAGACGGCGAGAACGGCGGCGGCGCCGAAAACCAATTCGAAGCGAAACGCGATGTAGACCAACATGCCGGCGAGCGCCCAGAGCGTAACGAAGATGGCCTGGCGGCGAAGCTCGGCGCCGACCTTGGGTCCGACGCTTTCGGCTCCGCGCAAAGCGAAACTGCCGATCGCGTAGTTGCTCTTGAGCGCGGAGATCACCGCAGGAGTCGCGCCTTCAACAGCGCTGAGTTCGTCGAAATTTGAAATGAGGCCGTTCTTCGGGCCATCGCGGTACACGAGCAAACGGCGCGCGAGTTGATCGTACCGATCGCCGGCGTTGGACGCGAGAGCGAGAGGATCTTTGGCGGCGAGGAATTCGGAGAGCGAGGAAGGAGTGGTCGTGGACGCGTTGAAGTCGGGCTTGCCGGGGTCCTTGGAGCCGTACATCGCGTTGAGCGCGGCGAGCACCTGATCCTTGCTGCCTTCGGAGGCTTCGTCGCCCTTACCTTTTTGCTCGACGAAGATGAGAACTTCGTTCGAGTTCGTGGCGGTCACGCCGGTGCTGACGGCCTGAATTTCGCTATTGCCGAGGCCCTGAGTCCTGAGCGCGTCGCGAATCTGATCGACGTTCGGGGGTTGGGCAAAGCGAATGTCTACGTTGGTGCCACCCCTGAAGTCGATGCCGTAGCGGAGGCCGCCCTCATGCAGCCAGGAGATGAGCCCTGCGATGAGGAGGATGGCGCTCAAGCCGTAGAAATACTTGGCCTTGCCCATCCAGTCGATATTGGGCTCTTTAAAGAACTCAATCATGCCGAGATTCGTCCCTTCTTTAGACTCCAACCCCTAAATAATTGTTCCCAAAGACAGTGCGATCTCTGGGCGTTGGATGGCCCAAATAGCGCAAAGTACTGCGGGTAAAAGTTTCCCAAGAGTTCTAGTACAACTCAGATACTGAGCTCCGCCTGCCGGTCCATCTTGGAAAGGTGATATTGGAAAATCGTCTTGGACACGTAGATCGCGGTGAAAACGTTGGCGATCAAACCGATGGTTAAGGTGACGGCGAAACCACGGATCGGGCCGGTTCCAAAAAGGAACAAGAACACGGCGGAAACGACGGTGGTTACGTGGGTGTCGATAATGGTCAGGAATGCCTTGTCGAATCCGGCTTCTACGGCGGTGGCGGAAGACTTGCCGTGGCGCAGTTCTTCGCGAATACGTTCAAAGACGAGAACGTTGGAATCGACGCCCATACCGATGGTCAGGATGACGCCGGCGATGCCGGGAAGCGTCAGGACCGCGCCGAAGGCGGCCAGGGCCGCGAGCAGAATGACGAGGTTGAGGATCAACGCGACGACGGCGTTCGCGCCCGAGAGGCGATAGTAAACGAGCATGAAGAGCATGACGACGATGAGGCTGAGCACAGATGCTTGGACACCGTGGCGGATGGAATCGGCTCCAAGCGATGGGCCGACGGTGCGCTCTTCGAGATATTTGATGGAAGCGGGAAGCGCGCCGGCACGGAGGACGAGCGCGAGGTCGTGAGCGGAATCCTGGCTGAAGTTGCCTTCGATGACGCCGTTGTCGTCGATGCGGCCGTGAATGACGGGCGCGGAATAGACGCGATGCTGAAGGACGATCGCCATCTGACGATTGATGTTTTGTTCCGTAAAGGGACCGAAGCGGCGAGACGCATCCGGCGACAGTGAAAAATTGATTTGCCACTGGCCGGGATTCTGGGTGCTGCGATTTTCGACGGCGCTGCGGAGGTCGCGACCGGTGACGATAGGCGAGCGGCTCAGGACGTACCAGACTTCACTTTGATCGGGCGTTACGGTGCGGCTGTCGTTGCGGCCGGCCAGGATTTCGCTGCCCGGAGGCAGAACGCCGCCGTGGGCGGCGAGAGCTGCGACCTGCGAAGGATAGGTCGTGGGATCTTCGACAAGCTTGAGTTCGAGCTGGCCGCCGGCTTGAATGACGGCTTTCGCGCGTGTGGGATCGCCTTCGCCGGGGAGCTGTACGAGGATTTCGTTATCGTTGACGCCGCCGCGCTGCTGAATCGTCGGCTCAGTGAGGCCGAGCGCATTGATGCGGCGCTCGATCGTTTCGATCGATTGCGTCATCGTGGATTCGCGAATTTGAGCAACGGCGTTGGCACGCAGCGTGAGCGTGTAGCTGTTCTGTTCGCCGGAAGCGGCAGAGAGATCCCAAACGTTTTGCAATTGCTGGCTGACGAGATCACGGAAGTCGGACGATTGGTCGGGGGAGATGTTGCGGACGAGAATGTGGGTGTCGTCG
>DATHMO010000041.1:0-20496 GCA_035486995.1 Bryobacteraceae bacterium | reverse complement strand
GCTGGTCCATCACCACCGCTCCTTCCACCGACGTGACTCCGGTGTCGGTTTCAAGATCCAGGCGAACCGAGTCGATGTGCGCGACCCGTTTTTCATGCCGCTCCGCCACGGTGAGGCCGCGGTCGCCGGCGATTTGCATGGCATTGATCGAATTTGCCTTGCGCGCGAGCGATCGTTGCAGTACGCCGGCCAGGCCCGCGTTGCGAACCAGATGCGTGTTGAATTCGGCGATTTTCCCGAAGTAAACCAGCCGCACCGCCTTCGGATTGCCGGTGGAGATATAGGACGCGAAGCTGCCCAGCCGTTCGGCCAATTTTCCGTAGGGGCCGAGAGTCTTATACTGTTCGGGCGTGAGCGCGGGCAAATTCACTGCGTGAAGGGCCGCGCCGTTCTGCAGATATTCCACGATTTGTTCCGCAATGCGTACGCCGACGGTTTCCTGCGCTTCTTCGGTGGAGCCGCCGATGTGCGGCGTAGCGACGAGGCTTGGGATCGCAAACAGGGGATCGTCGGGCGGCGGCGGTTCGCTCTCGAAAACGTCCAGGGCGGCGCCGCCTACTTGCCCTGAAGCCAGGGCCTCCACCAGCGCGGCTTGATCGATCAGCTCGCCGCGTGCGCAATTGACGATTCGCGCGCCCTTCTTCATTTTCGCGAACGCATCGCGCGAGAGCAGACGGAACGATTCGGGCGTGAGCGCGGTGTGAAGCGTGATGTAATCGCTTTCGGCGTAAAGGGTGGGGAGGTCGACCAGGGCTACGCCGACGTCCTTGGCGGTCTGCGAATGAACGTACGGATCGTGGGCGATGATGCGCATCTCAAACGCGGCGGCGCGCTTCACCACTTCGCGCCCGATGCTGCCGAGTCCGATCACGCCGAGGGTTTTCGCGCGCAGCTCGTTCCCCAGGAACTTTTTCTTTTCCCATTTGCCCGATTTCACCGACGCGCTGGCATTGGGGATGGAGCGCGCGAGCGACAACATTAACGCCAACGCATGTTCTGCGACCGAGACGGCGTTTCCGCCCGGTGTGTTCATCACCAGCACGCCCGCGGCAGTGGCCGACGGCAGATCGACATTGTCCACACCTACGCCGGCGCGGCCGATCACGCGCAAATTCGGCGCCGCTGCCAGCACGGCTTTGTCCACTGTGACGGCGCTGCGCACGATGAGCGCGTCGGCACCCGGCAAATGCTGGATGTACTCTTTCGGATTGGAAACGATAACTTCCCATCCCGGCTGTTGCTGCAATAGTTTGACGGCAGCAGGAGCCAACGGCTCGGCGATCAGGATTCGCATGTTGTGTAAGTATTAAGCTGTAACGATTCAGATTCAGGATAACAAACGATGGCTCTACTGGACCGGATTCAGACCGACATGGTGGCGGCGATGCGCGCCAAAGAAGAGATGAAGCTCAACGCGATCCGCATGATCAAGACCGCGCTCAAGAAGCACGAAGTGGATTCCATGAAGCCGCTGGACGAACCCACGGAGCTGCAAATCCTGGGCACGCTGATCAAACAGCGGCGCGAAGCGGCGGACATGTTTCGCAAAGGCGGGCGCGCGGAGTTAGCCGACAAAGAAGAGGCCGAGTTGAAGTTGATTGAGGGCTACATGCCGTCGGCCCCGAGCGATCAGGAGATCGAGGATGCGATTGCGTCCGCGATAGCAGAAACCGGCGCGACGGCGGCGAAACAAATGGGCCTGGTGATGAAGGCGGCGCAGGCCAAGCTCGCCGGCAAGCGTGTGGACGGGAAAGCGCTGAGCGAAAAAGTAAGGGCCCGGCTTTCGTAAATCGGCCGAGCCCGTGCGTGCTTGTGCGGGAAACTAAAAAATTACTTTGGCCGCGATCTGCAGGTTGAAGGGTTCGCCCGGGCCCAATCCAGGGGCGCCGTTGAAGTCGCCGATGGTATCGCCGACAACTCCGTTCGAGCCAACCGAGCCGGCGCCGGTCGCGAGATTAATCCGGTTAAACACATTGAACATTTCCGCCCGGAGTTGTAAGTGGACCCGCTCGCGGATGGTGAAGTTCTTGAACACGGAAAGATCCACGTCGGCGAAGCCGGGACCGTAGAGCGCATTGCGGCCGAGGTTGCCTTGCAACGGATTGCCGGGACAACCAGTGGTGCCCGCTACGCAAAACGCCGCCGGATTCACCCACTGTTCACCGACCCCGGCCACGAACGTTTGGCTAATGCCCGCGTACGGGTATGCGATCACGTTCACGCCCGGCCGCTGCGTTCCGGCACCGAAGTTGAAGGGCTGTCCGGAATGGAGCGAGACGAATCCGCTGGTTTGCCAGCCGCTGGTGAGCAATTTCCAGCGGTGGCCACCTGGAATGTCGTAGGTCCAAAACGCGGTGAAGTTGAGGCGCGTGTCGAAGTCGCTACTGCCATACTCTTGTGCCAGGTTGAAGCTGTCCAATGGAATTGAACCGCGATACTCGGTGACGTCATCCAAGGCGTGGGCCCAAGTGAACGCGAACTGCGAGGTAAATCCATGCCATGTTCTAACGCGCAGCGTGGTCTGCAGTGAATTGTAGTTGGAGTTGCCGATGCTATTGAGCTGGAGGATGGAGCCATAGTTGGGATACTGGGCATTGAACGCTCCAAACTGGTTGATGTTCTGCATAATGGACAGCCGGTGAGCCACACTTCCGACATACCCGACTTCCAAAACCGCGGCTGCGCCCAGGCTTTTCTCGATATTGAAGTTGTAATTGTAGTCGTAGGATGGGCGGAAGCGTTGATTCACGGAAAATACGTTGTAAATCTGGCCAGGGAGACAGTTTGAATCCGAGGCGGCATTTCCCAGGCAGGTGGTGACGCCGGGGAAGATGGAGGCGCCGCCGGCTTGCGCGGTGGTCCAGTTGTAGCCGCTGCGGCTGTAATTATCCACCGCATCCGGTCCAACGGGGTTGTCTTCCAGGCCATCCGCGTTGCCTGCCGGGGGCCTGAAATCAAGAAACGGATTCATATTGATCTGGTCGAAGAAAATACCGAATCCGCCTCGCACCACAAAACCTGCGCCGGGATTGTAAGCAAAACCGAAGCGCGGCGCAAAGTTGTGATAGTCCGGTTTGTAAATGGAGCCGACGCCCTGTCCCTGAATCTCCAGACCCTGACCTTGCACAAACACGCCCAGCGGGTCGCCATTGGGGTGCAGCGGACCGAAGTATTCCCAACGCAGCCCAAAGTTGAGATTGAGCTTCGAGGTGATGTGCCAGTCGTCCTGCCCAAAGAAATCAAACCCGTTGACCAATACGTGCCGCTCCGCATCGCCGACGGCGATGGAGGAAGTGCTGACGTCGCCGGCCAGGAAGTCGGCCAGCGCTAGAGTATTGCTGCAGGTTGTCGTAGGATTTGCCCCGCAGCTGCCCGCCCACGGGCCCTGAGTTCCATCGAAAATGAACGCGCCGGTGGAACTCCGGAAATAAAACTCATCCACGCGCCCTTGCCGGACCTCGCCTCCGAACCGGATCTGGTGTTTTCCGGTGACGTAGGAAAGGTCGTCGGTGAGGTGCCCGGTGATGTCGTTGCGGCCTTCGGGGGGCGTGATGCCTACTTGATCGAATCCGCTGATTTCGATGTTGGACGCACCCAGAATCGGGTTGCCATTCTTTATGGCGCCGGGACTGAGATTCAACCCGAGGGCACTCATGTCGAACGTATTGTTGGAATCGTGGAAAATTTGATTGAAATAACTCACACCGAAGAGCAACTGGTTAGTCAGCTTGTTGGTGAATACCGAATTCAGGACCGCGGAATAGTTCTGGACGTGGATGGGAGCCACTTCAAAGTAATAACCGAGGTTGGAACTCGCAGTGGCCAGCGCCAAACTTGCACCCGGCGGCTGTGTTTGGTTGCCTTGTCCTCCAAACCAGTGGACCGACAGGCGCTCCTTGTCGTTGAAATTGTAGTCCACCTTCGCCACGCCGTTGTAGCTATAGCCAGTGCCGGGCACTGTCGCAAAGTAATTGTCGGCGGTAGCGGGAAGATTAACGATCGAGCTGGGCCAGAGGGTGGAAAGGAGCCTCGCGGACAGTGGGCTCTCAGGCACTCCAGCGGTGTTGAGCAAGCTCAGCGCCTGACTTGCCCACGCGCTCGACGGCTCGGTGGATAGGCCGGTTAATCCAAAAATATAGTTCTGCTTTTCAAAACCGAGGAAGAAGAAAAACTTATCCTTGACGATGGGGCCGCCAACGGTTCCACCCCAATTTTGATTGCGGAGCTCGGGCGGTTTCGGAAAATCGGGCGTGGGGACGAAAAACGGCGAGCCGGCCGCGTAGAACTCGTTCCGGTTGTAGTAGTAGGCGCTGCCGTGCACTTCGTTGCTGCCGCTTTTGATGGTGAGGTTCACCGTGCCGCCGGAATTGCGGCCAGACTCGGCGTTGGATTGGGTCTGTGCGGAAAACTCGTCGATGGCGTCTATGGGCATCACCACTCCCGCGATCCCCGACACGCCGCCCTGATTCACCGCCGGGATGTTGTGCCACATGTCGTTGTTGTCGGTACCATCGATCTGCCAATTCATCTGATTCGCGCGCGTTCCGTTCAACGATCCGAAACCGCCCACCGCATAGCCGCCATAACCGGGCTTAACAGCGATTAATTGCGAGAAATCGCGGCCATTCAGCGGAATGTTTTGCAGCGCAACGCTGGGTATTGTGTCGCTTTCGGTGGCTGTCGAGGTGTCCAGCGCGACTGACGCCGCGGAAACTTCCACCGCGGTCGCCTGCTGGCCCACTGTCAACTGCACCGCTACGGTGAAGATATTGCCCGCCGATACGACCACATTCGAAACCGTCGTCTTCTGAAAACCACCAGAGGTGACCGTAACGGTGTACGGCCCAATTGGCACGTCTTGAAATGAGAACTGGCCGTCGCTGGTGGCGGTTGTGCTGTGCGCAATATTGGTAGCGGTCTCGGTGGCGACAACACTCGCCCCGGCAACCACCGCGCCCGTGGGGTCAGTCACGGTTCCATTAATTGCGCCACGGAAGGTCTGACCAAATACGGTTGACAGCGTAAAGATCAATAGGAAAGAAAAACAGGCTACTGCGCGTCGCATAATTTCTCCAATTCTTAAACGAGCGTTTATTCTTTGGATAACAACGCTGCGACGGGGCGGCGTGCAGCATCCACTTACCGATGACACGCGAGGATCGGCACAAATACAACTGATGAGACTTAAACTTGGTGCCATTATGGCTTGGTTACAGACGCATGTCAAGGCAGAAAGCCGTCGTGAGAGGATGGAGGAATGACCGAAGCGGAACGCGCGTATTACGATCGCCGCGCGCCTGAGTATGACGACTGGTATCTGGGTGCGGGACTGTTTGCGCAACGAGATCGCCCGGGCTGGGCCGATGAATTGGCCGCGCTGAAAGCCGTGGTCGCATCGCTCAACTTCCGTTCGATCGTAGACGTGGCCTGCGGAACCGGCTTTCTCACTGAGTGCCTGCGGGGCCGCATTACCGGATTGGATCAGAGCGCCGCGATGCTCGCGATCGCCCGTTCCCGAGTGCCACATGGGGCATTCGTTCAAGGCGACGCGCTAAGACTGCCGTTTCGATCGGGGCATTTCGATGGACTGGTGACGGCGCACTTCTATGGGCATTTGGATGAGGCAGCCCGACGGGTTTTTTTGAACGAGGCGCGGCGTGTTTCGGATTCGATTGTGATGATTGACGCGGCGGCGCGAGAAGATGTGCCGGCCGAAGAACATCAGGAGCGCGTGCTGAGTGATGGATCGCGGCACGTGGTCTACAAGCGTTACTTCACGCCAGAACGCCTGATCGTAGAGCTCGGGCGGGGCCGGACGCTGCACGCGGGCCGATGGTTTGTGGCGGTGCTGGCAGAAGCTACTGCTGCTTGAGCCGGTCCTGCACGTGGTCCTTGATCCAGTGCGCGTCCCACCACTCCACCGGATTCACTTCCACGCCCTCCACCTGCATGGAGTAGTGCAAGTGATCGCCGCCCGCGAGGCCCGTCGACCCGCTCTTGCCCATCTCCTGGCCGCGCTTCACCATATCGCCTTCCTTCACCGCGATCGAGCTGAGATGGCCGTAGATCGACTGCAAACCGTAGCCGTGATCCACCACGATACAGTTGCCGTAGATACCGAGCAGCGCCGCCCACACTACCTTGCCGTCGTTCGACGCAAGCACGGGCGTGTGCGCGGTCACCGCGAGGTCGAAGCCCAGATGGACCTGCTGGTCGACTTTCTTACCCTTGTAAATGTAGCTGCGGACGTCGGCGAATTCCGATTCCACTTTCGAGTTCGCGAGTTGCAGGAACGGCTCGGTCCATAGAAACTTCTCGGCCGTTTTGAAACGCAGATCGGCCAGCGTTTTATTGTTGGCGCGGCGCATTTCGCCATTGATCTTGAGGAATCGCGCGAGAAGATCGCCCGTGCCGCCGGGATCGATCTGATTCACTACCTTATCCAGGAACTTGTCGTCGATCGGGAGATCGCGCTTCCGAAATTTCTTCGGAAACACCTTGAACCAGAAACGCGCAGTGGCTTCGGTCCCGGCCGAGTTCTTCACATAAACAATGGGAACGGTATTGAGCGGCATGTCCCATGGATAAGCAAAAAGCGAGAGGCGCTGCGTGGTGCTGCCTGCTACGGGAAAGCTCCGGTACGTATCGTTGCCGACCCGCACGCCCGCTTCGGTCCAGTAACCGGACGGCGTGAGCAAAACCATTTCCGAGCCGCCTTGATTAATGTAGTGTTGAAAGCCATCCGCGGTGACAGAGGGCGGGCGCAGCACCACGTCGACATCCGTCGCAATCGTATCGGTGGTGGCGCGAAGATCGTTCGATTGCGCTTCGATCACCAGGCGCGCTTTGCCTTCCTTCAAATTCTGATCTTGCTGGCTGCCTGCATCGAAGTGGATATCGTGATCGGGAAACTGCGCGAGCCAGAACTTGATGCGGTCCGGCGGGGTCTTGGTTTCGAAAATGGTGGCTCGAGCACCGTTCTGTTCGAGAATTGCCGTGAAGCGGCGCAGGCCATGCGGGTTCGCAACATGCACCGTGATTGGCGTGTTTCCGCCGATCGCCTTCGGCTGGGGCGCGAACTCGACCTTGGTGTGCGACGACAAGACGTACAGTGTGCCGATCGGCGTCGCGATCAGCGCGATCAGCATAATAACTGCGATAAGCTTGCCCATTCCACCTCGGATCATAACAGGGGACATGGCAAGGAGGGGCCAGTCGAGCTAACATTTAATCGTGTTTCCCCGGCTGCTTCTGGTTCTGTTGCTGCCTCTGCTACTCGAGGCCGACGACCACTGGACCGCTTTCAAGAGCGGCCCATTCGAAGTTTTCAGCAACGTAGGCGAGAAGCCTGCGCGCGACAGGCTCATGTACCTGGAGCAATTTCGCGAAGCGCTCCGCATCATCACTGGAAAGCAGGATATGCAATTGATCTGGCCTGTCCACGTGATCATTTCGAAAACAGCGCCGGTCGCGATCAAGCCTTTCAAGTTGGGGCGCGATGCGCGTATGCTGTCGCTGCCCGAATCCGGCGAACTTTCGCGCGACGTTATGAAGGAGCTGGCGCGAATTCTGATCTACGAGAACACCAGCCGCCTGCCGCCGGATTTAGAAAAGGGCCTCATCACGCTGGTTTCAACGTTGCAAGTTGACGGGCCGCGTCTCACGCTCGGCGCGCCCCCTCCCGAAGCGGAGCGTACGCGTGGCTGGGCTCTGATGCATCTGGTGACCGGCAATCCTGAGTACGCGGGACGCGCGCGCGTTATGATCTCGAATCTCGAACAAACCGGCGATTTCGACGCGGCCTGCCACAATGCGTTCGAAAAGACGGCCGCGCAAATCGATCAGCAGACCGATGCATATCTAAAGGCCGGGAACTTCGCGACCACCATGCTTTCGGGCCGTGCGTTCAGCTTGACGCGCGATTTCAAACCGGTGCAGTTGGGATCGGACGACGTACGCATCGCGCAGGCCGACCTATTAATGGCGGAGGGTCGAGCGGAGGAAGCCGCCGCCGCTTACAACGCGCTGAAGGGGCCGGTAGGATCGGAAGGGCTGGCGCTGATGGATCTTGATAACGACAAGGATAAGCAAGCGCGCATGGAGTTACAGGATGCCATCGACGGCGGCAGCACGAGTGCCCGCGCCTGGCTCGAATTGGGCCGCTTGAACTCCGATGAAATCTATCTCAAGAAGGCCACGGAATTGAACCCGCGCTGGGCGGAACCTTATTTTCAAAGGGCGGACCTTGATCCGGCGGTCGACAAGGAACATCTTGAAAAACGCGCGGTCCTGTTGAAGAAGGCCGTGAGCCTGGAGCCGCGCAATCTCGATTATTGGACGGCGCTCGCAAAGAACGACGTCGCCGCAAACGATTTCGCTGACGCACAGAAGGCCTGGGGCGGCGCCGAGCACGCGGCTACCAGCGATGACGAACGTGAGCGCATCCACCAATTGCGGCTGTCGCTGCAAGAGAAGCGTTTCGACTCCGAAGCGGACGAGCGCAAACGAATCGCCGCGGAGAAGGAGGCCGATCTGCAGCGCGTGAAAGCGCAAAGCGATGCTGCGGTCCGTGCCTCTGAGGACGCAGCGCGCAAGAAGATGAATCCGAATGGTGCTGCTCCGCCGAAGCCGGAAGTTTGGTATCAAGGCGGACCCGACGGCGCCGGTACCACCGTTCTGGGCCTATTCCAACGTCTGGATTGTCTGGACGGAAAGCAGGCGCGTTTAGTGATTCAGGGGGCCGATGGAAAGGCCGTGCAACTCCTGGTGGCGGATCCTTCGCAAATCGACATGGGTGGCGGCGAGCAAGCTTTGAGCTGCGGTCCGCAGAAAAAGCCTCGTCAGGTGCTGGTTCATTACGCTGCGAAGCCGGACGCGAAACTGCACACAGCCGGTGTCGCCACCGCGATCGAATTTCATTGAGGCCTCCGCCTAGGTGACGGCCGCGCTAAAGAAGTTTATCTTCCGGCTGCTCGGCAAAGATCCGGATGCGATCGTGGTGACGTTCGCCTCGGGCGATCCGGATTTGGCCGCGAGAGTATTCACGGAGATCCAGGCCCTCGAGCCGGGGCGCCGCCACTTCCTGGTGAGGCCCGACGAATTCCAAACCGATTCGGCGATCGGCATCTATGGGCAGCTCCGCAAGCGTTTTCGGGCCTATCGAATTGGGCTTGCGCCGGTGTTATTGGGCGGCGATCGAAAATCGACAGCGCTGCGCCGCGCGGCATTTTTGCGGGCTCCAACGAAGATTCTGGCCTATAACGGACGTCTGGAGCGTCATCATCTGAGGCTCAGCACCGCGATTGCTTCGTGGCTGTTCGTGAACGGCGTGTCAGTTGATCGGATCTTTCTGCGCCCGAAGTGGCTCGTGCCGTGGAAGAAAGATCGGTCGGTCTATCCGACGAAAGTCGAGGAAATCGCAGGCCGCGAGAGGTCGCCGCGCCGTCGTCGTATCGCAGTGGTTAGCCCATATTTTCCGTTCCCGCTGGCACATGGGGGAGCGGTACGGATCTTCAATCTGCTGCGCGAGATGTCGGGCGAGTTCGACATTTTCCTGTTCGCCTTTCGAGACGCCGAAACAAAGGACGATCTGCGGCCGGTGCTGGATCTCTGCGCGCGCGTGATCCTGGTGGACAAGCCGCGCTACCGCGAACCGCGCTGGTCGACACTCGTGCCTCCCGAGGTCCACGAATTCCGCTCGCCTGCAATGGTGCGGGCGCTCGCCCGAGTGCAAGCCGAATACAACATCGACGCGCTGCAAATCGAGTACACGATGCTCGCCCCGTACGAAGGTGACGTGCTGGTGGAACATGACGTGACGTTCGCGTTGTACCGCCAAATTCGCGACCGGTCGCCCGGGATCGTCCAGCGCTGGGATTACTGGCGCTGGCAGCGTTTCGAGAAGAAATGGATTCGGCGCTACCGCAAAGTGGTGGTGATGTCGGAGCAGGACCGGGCGCTACTCGGCGGATCCAGTGTCGCGGTTATTCCGAACGGCGTGGACCTGGACCGATTCACGCCCGAGATCGAGCGCCCCGGCGAGCGGCTGCTCTTCATCGGATCGTTCCGGCATTTCCCGAACATCGTCGCGTATCGATTCTTCGTCGATCAGGTGTGGCCGCACCTGCGTGAGAACTCCGCCGGAATTGGGCTGACCGTGGTCGCCGGTCCCGATCCCCTGCTCTATTGGCGCGCGCACACGGGACTGCTCGCGATCCCACCGGACGACCGCATCCGCATGCTCGAATTTGTGGCTGATGTTCGGCCGCTCTATGTGGAAACGAACCTGGCGATCGTCCCGACGCTCGAATCGGCCGGCACCAATCTGAAGGTGCTGGAAGCGATGGCGATGGATCGCGCGGTGGTTTCGACCACGTCTGGGTGCGCGGGGCTTGGGCTGGAGCACGGCGTGAATGTCTGGATCGCTGACGAGCCGCGCGACTTTGCGGATGCCATTGAGCGATTGCTAACGGACAGCGATCTGCGGCGCAGGATTGCGGCGGGTGGTCGTGTTCACGCGGAGCGCAATTTCGGATGGCGGCAAATCGGTGCACGGCAACGCGCGCTACTGCGGGATCTGATGCCGGCGCGAGTGCAGATCCGGCCAGCGAACGAGAACGATGTTCCTGAGATTACGGCGATCCAGGAGACCGCTCCCGAGTCGTCCCAATGGCAAGCACAGGACTATCTGACGTTCGATTGTTTTGTGGCCATGGCGGACGACCGCATCGCCGCATTCTTGGTTTCGCGCGCCGTGGCCGATAAGGAGCGCGAGATCCTAAATATTGCCGTTCACCCGGATTTTCGGAGGCTGCACATTGCTACGGAATTGTTGCGAGCCGAACTTTCGCGCAATCCAGGCGTCCATTTCCTGGAGGTTCGGGAGTCCAATGCCGCGGCGCGGCGACTGTATGAGGGGCTCGGATTCCGGGCGGTGGGCGAGCGTCCAGCGTACTATGACAATCCGCCCGAAACAGGGATTGTCATGAGGATTCTTTCATGATACTGTCACATATGCGGAGGCCATCGGTGACCGCCGCGCGAGATGAATGTGACAACTCATCACTACCCACCGAGCAAATCAATCCTACCGACTCGGCGTGGCAGCTTCACAAAGGAGACAGAACCCTGATGGAGAACACGCAAGAAGAATTGAAGACGCACTTGATGCAAACCGACGAGGAGTTCCGGCGGTTGGTCGAGCAGCATTCCAGTTACCATCATCAACTGGAGGCACTCGAAGCCAAGTCGCACCTCACTACCGAGGAGGAAGTGGAGGAACACCGGCTGAAGAAGGTGAAACTCCAGTTAAAAGATCAGATGAATGCGATCATCAGCCGTTATCGCGCGCAGCACGTAGCCTGACATCAAGTGCGTGAATAGTTTGAGGCCCGATCCGGAGCGCCGGGTCGGGTTTTTCATTTTGGCCACAGATAAACATGGATAACAACGTCCTTCCTATCGGTGTTGATCTGTGGCTTAGCTCGCCAGGAATTTCCGGATCCGCTCCACCGCGTCCATCAGTTTCTCATAGGAATTCGCAATGCTGAAACGCAGATAGCCGTCGCCGTAATCGCCAAACGCTGTCCCGCTCAAGCATGCGACGCCGGCCTTTTGCAGCAGCGCGTCGGCCAGATCTTTCGATTTCCAACCGGTCCCTTGCACGTTCGGGAATGCGTAGAACGCACCACCAGGGATCGCGCAGCGGAATCCGGGGATGGTGTTCAATCCGGCGCAGAAAGCGTCGCGGCGGCGGCGAAATTCCTCCACCATTTTGGTGACGTCGTCCTGCGGCCCGTTCAGAGCGGCGATCCCGGCGCGTTGCGTGAAGCTGGCGGTGCACGAATTGGAGTTCACCATCAGCTTGTTCACCGGATCCACTAGCCAGGTGGGCATGACGCCATAGCCCATGCGCCAGCCCGTCATCGCATAGGTCTTTGAGAAGCCATCGAGGATACAAGTCTTCTCCTGCATCCCAGGCAGCGATGTAATCGACAGCGGCGCCTCTTTGTCGAAATAAATGCGGGTGTAAATCTCGTCCGACAAAACCAGCAGATCGCGATCCCGCACCATATCCGCAATGGCGCGCACATCTTCGGGTGGAATCACACCGCCCGTCGGATTATGGGGCGAATTCAGGACCAGCATCTTGGTCTTGGGCGAGAGGCTGTCCTTCAGCACGTTCAAGTCGAACGAAAAACCGCGATCCTCCACCAGCGGAATCGGCACCGGCTTGGCGCCCAGGAAATTGATCATTGACTCGTAAATCGGAAAGCCGGGATTGGGATAGATCACTTCGTCGCCCGGCTCGATCAGCGCCATCAAGACGTAAAACATGATCGGCTTGCCGCCCGGGACCACGCACACATTCTCGGCTCCCACGCGAATTCCGCGCGTACGGCAAATGTAGGACGCGATCGCTTCGCGCAGTTCCGGCAGCCCCTGCGTTGGACCGTAATGCGTCCAGCCTTGATCGAGCGCCTGCTTGCCTGCCTCTACGATGTGGCGCGGCGTGTCGAAATCGGGTTCGCCGATTTCCAGATGTATGATGTCGCGGCCCTGCGCTTCCAGCGCTCGAGCACGCACCAGGACTTCGAAGGCGGTTTCCACGCCTATGCGGTTCATCCGCTCAGCTAGTTTCATAATTGTTTTTTAAAAAACGGAACGTTGTTGCGGAACTCGGCGAACTCGACGCGGTCGCCAATTTGGGCACGCTCGCCGGCCTTTTCAAAAATGACGCGGCCTGTAACACGGCGGCCTCCGGCCAATTCGACGATCGCCAATTGATACGGCACATCGTTGACGTACGCTTCGGGCGGCGAGTAGACCACCGTTTCAGTATAAATCGTGCCGGCGCCTAGGTCGGTCATGCGGCCCCCAGAATCGTGACGACACTGGTCGCGCCGGATCCGCCCAAATTTTGTGCGAGCCCGAGCGAGTTTCGCTTCACCTGCCGCTCGCCTGCTTGCCCGCGAATCTGCTCCACCACATCGCAGATTTGCCCGACACCCGTTGCGCCCACCGGATGGCCTTTCGATTTCAAACCGCCGCTCGCGTTCACCGGCCTCTCGCCATGCAAACACGTGCCGCCCGCGAGGCTATAAGGACCGCCTTCGCCCTTGGGCACGAAACCCAGATCTTCGATGGCGATGATCTCGGCGATGGTGAAACAATCGTGAACCTCGGCAAATCCGATGTCGGCCGCTTTGACGCCTGCCAGCTTGTACGCCTTTTCGGCTGATGTTTTCACTGCGCGGAAGGTCGTGATGTCGTCCTTTTCATCGAGGGCGACATTGTCCGACGTTTGTGCCACGGCGAGAACGCGCACCGGCTTGTCCGTGAAATCGCCCACGCGGTCCAGCGGCATGATCAGCACCGCAGCCGCACCATCGCTGATGAGCGAACAATCGTACACTGTCAGCGGTTCGGCGATCATCTTGCCGGCCAGCGCCTGCTCCATCGTGATCACCTTGCGCATGTGCGCCAGCGGATTCTTGGCGCCGTTCTGATGGTTCTTCACCGCGACGGAGGCTAGTTGCTCGCGCGTGGTTCCATATTGATACATGTGGCGCCGCGCAATCATCGCAAATAGCGCCGGGAAGGTCGCGCCCGCGCGCACTTCGCCGCACAGATCACCGGCGCCGGCAAGAATTTCGGTCACCTTGGGCGTCGATTGCGAGGTCATCTTTTCGACCCCTGCAACAAGCACCACATCGTACAACCCCGCCCCCACCGCGGACACGGCATGGAAGAAGGCCGATCCGCTGGACGCGCAGGCCGCCTCAAAACGCGTGGCCGGGACGCCGGTGATGCCCATGGCCGAAGCAATATACGGCGCCAGGTGATTCTGTCCCGTGAACGAAGGCCCGGCGAAATTGCCGAGATAGAACGCCTCAACTTGCGACGCGTTCGCGTGGCCGTTCTCCAACGCTTTTTGTCCGGCTTCGACCGCGAGCGAACGGAGATCGCGATCCGGGAACGCGCCAAACGCGGTCTTCCCGATGCCGGCGACGGCTACTGGTCTCATACTTTCAGGATAACTATTTCGCGGGAGTTGGGTTGATCGTGCTGAATGGAACTACGGTTGGCCCGGGGCGTAGATGACCCTGGTCGCGATCCAGATTGTTTTCGTCGCACGAATATTCCATCAAGTGATCGCCCGGCTTCAGGCGATCGAGCACGCGATGATTGCTCCACGGTTTGGTGTACATCTTGGCGTCGTCGACGGTGACGTCGTAGGCGATGTGATTGGCGTCCATCAATTGATATCGTTCCGTCACGTGCAGCACGTCGCTGTGCGGATGGCCCGCGGTGTCGAGCCATGTGCGGTCGTTGAACCCGACCGTATCCACCACCAATGCGTCGCCATCCCACTTGCCAATCGATTCGCCCATGAACGTCTGGTCAGGCTTCTTCGAATGGTCCTTCGCGCCCAACGGCACGGCGCGGAACGTGGTCATGTATTCGTACAGGAACACGACGGAATCGGGGGTCTGGACCACGCGCATTGGGAACGGCGAGTTATTGATTCGCGGAACGCCCGGGTACAAGCAAAATCCAGTGGGATCGTAAGCCGTGTTCACTTTGCTGTAGACTGCTTGGCCTTCGGGCGTAAACGGGAGCTCGCCGATTCCCTTGGCCATGTTTGGCGTGTAGGGAAGGTTCCAGGAACCGTTGAGATCGGGTTTGCCGTCGGCGGTGCGGGGGATCTCAGCCCAGGCACAAGTCCCAAGGAGCACGCCGATCAGAACGACACGCATATCGCACCTCCGCAATCATATACTGTATACCGATGGCGACCGACGTCACACCAGCGCAGCAGCGATCTCACGAAATCCCACCGCCTGAACCCGGCCTGACGGTGGATGAGATGCTTCGGCGCGCGGTTGCTCTGCGTCCTTTGCTGCGCGAGCGCCAGGCCGAGTGCGAAGCAGCGGGTGAACTGCCCGCCGACAGCAATGATCGATTCATGGCCGCCGGATTCTATCGCATCGTGCAACCGCGCTGTTTCGGCGGCTACGAATTCGCGCTGCCCGATTTTATTCGTGTGATGATCGAGGTCGCGCGCGGGTGCTCCGAAAGCGCTTGGGTGCTGGCTCTCACGTCCGGCCATACGGTGCTCGCGGCACAGTTATCCGAATCGGCCCAGCGCGAGCTCTTCGGAGCCACCGGCGATTTCCGCGCGCCTGGAGTCGGCATGCCCGGCGGCGTCGGCGTTCCAGTCGATGGCGGCTTGCGCGTAAAAGGCGCTTGGGATTATGCCTCGGGCTGCGATCTCGCGACGCACTTCTTCGGCTCGACGATGGTTCGCGATCCAGGGACCGGCGCCTCCCTCGGCAACGCGTGGATCTGCTTCGATCGCGATCAGTTTAGAATCGTCGACAATTGGGACGTTATCGGGATGCAAGGCACCGGTTCGAGGCGCGTAGTGATTGATGACGCGTTCGTGCCTGCTGACCGCGCGCTCTGGTTTCTCGATGGCCAAGGCCGGCCGGTGCGCGATCATCCGGGCCACGCGCTGCATCCCAATCCGATGTATCACGCCTGGCTCGCGCCGTTGCTGATATCGGAAGTTGGTGCGGTTTCGGTGGGCGCGGCGCGCGGTGCGCTCGATATTTACGAGGAAATCCTGAGGAACAAGAAGACGAATTTCCCGCCGTTCCATGTGCGTTCGCACGAAGCCGAGTTCCAGCGGCATTTTGGCGAAGCTCAGGCGCTGATCGACACCGCCGAGGCGGCGCTTTTGAAGTTAACCGCGGACTACATGGATATGGCGCACGAGCATGTTGAATCGGGAGCGCCGCTCGACGAGGAGATGGAACGACGGCTCATCCTGATGGAGCAGCAGGTTATCCGCCTGGCGTGGGAGGCCGTGGAACTGATGTTCCGTACTTCCGGCACATCGGCCGCCGCGAAATCGTCGCCGCTGGGCCGAACACTGCGCAATCTCGCGGTGATTCGCACGCACGTTACGTTGCAGACCGATCACACCGCGGGCAACGCTGGCCGGCTGCATTTTGGTCTACCGCCGTTGAGCCGGTTCTAGGCGAGCACAACGCCTCGCGCGCGCAGCTCCCGCTCCAATTGCTCCGCCGAAACAAACTGCACTGCGTCCATCCCGTGCGCCCGTGCCGCCTCGACGTTGACCGCCAGGTCATCGACAAAGAAGCACTCGCCGGGATCGCATTGCGCCCGCGCGATAGCCTCGCGATAAATTTTTGCTTCCGGCTTGGCCGCTTTCACTTCGTAAGAAAGCACGTAACCATCGAAGTGCCGCAGCAGCGGATAGGCCTCCTTGACCATCGCGAAATGAATCACGTTGGTGTTCGATAGCGCGAGCAGCCGATGCCTGCGCCGAAGATCCTCGAGCAACGCCTCGCTCACCAGCGTCGGCTGTAAGAAAACGCTGCTCCACCAATCGCAAAATTCCGAATATGTGATATCCAATTTCAAAGCGGCGCTGAGCTCGCGGACGAACGGCTCGGGTTCGATCTCGCCCCGCTCAAATGGAGCCACCAATCCCGTGGCGCGAATTCGTGCGGGCACGTCTTCCACGGCGCAGCCGCACAGAGCGGCCATTCGCGCGTACGCGAGCTTGAAATCGAACGGTATGACGACGTTTCCGAGGTCAAAAAGAATCGTTTTGATCACTGCTTCCGATTGTAGCCGCCAAGCGTTCGGGCGCCCGGTTCCCACGCTCCGGAATGCGGCGTCCTTTGCTAAGATACCTATGGCAGAAAAGCACCCTAAAGGAGGAGGATTGAGTAAGGAAGACAGCATAGAAGTTACCGGAACCGTAGTTGAAAAATTTCCGAGCGGCCTGTTCAGCGTGCAATTGGATCAGGACCGCACTGTGTTGGCGCATTTGGCCGGCAAGCTGCGCCGCAATCGCATCCGCGTGTTGGCCGGCGACCGAGTCACCCTGGAGCTTTCGCCCTACGATCTAACGAAGGGTCGAATCACCTACCGGCATAAGTAGACAATCTTCACTCAGCGCTTCTGCTGATGCACAAAATCCTGTTGATCTTCGGGACACGGCCGGAGGCGATTAAGCTCTGCCCGGTGATTCGCGGCCTGCGCGAACATCCCAGCGAATTCGATGTGCGGGTGTGCGTCACAGGGCAGCACCGCGAGATGCTGGATCAAGTTCTGGAAGCCTTCCACATCAAGCCTGACCATGACTTGAATCTGATGCTGCCGGGCCAAACTCTGTTTCAATCCACCTCGCGCATTCTGGCAGGACTGGAACCAGTGCTGCACGCGGAACGGCCGGCGATGGTGATCGTGCAGGGCGACACAACCACTACCTTCTGCGGCGCGCTGGCGGCATTTTATTCGCGCATTCCCGTTGCCCACGTCGAGGCGGGGCTCCGTACGCACGACATGCGGCAGCCCTTTCCCGAGGAGATGAACCGCGTGCTGGCGTCGCACCTAACCGCGCTGCATTTCGCGGCGACAGAAACGGCCGCACAGAATCTGCGCGAGGAGGGCGTCCGGCCCGATACCATCCACATCACCGGAAACACCGGAATCGACGCCGTTCTGTTCGTGCGCGACGCTTTGGAGCAAGGCACCTTGCACGGCCGCGAGTGGCCCGAGCTGGACGCATCGAAAAAGCTCATCGTCGTCACCGCACACCGCCGGGAAAGCTTTGGCGATGGGTTCGGCCGCATCTGCCGCGCCCTGGCCAAGATCGCCGACCGCGACGACGTCCAACTGGTGTATCCGGTGCATCCGAATCCGAACGTGCAGGATCCGGTGCAGCGCTATTTGTCCCAACATCCGCACGTGCAGTTGATCGAGCCGCAAAGCTACGTGCCGTTCGTCGATTTGATGCGCCGCGCTTACCTGTTGATCACCGATTCGGGGGGGATTCAGGAGGAGGGGCCCTCGCTTGGGAAGCCGATTCTGGTGCTGCGCGAGAAGACCGAGCGTCCCGAAGCGGTAACCGCGGGCACCGTCAAGCTGGTGGGAACCGATGAGGATCGGATTGTGGACGAGGCGACCGTTTTGCTCGACAACGGTCGGGCATACAACGAAATGTCGCGTGTTCACAATCCTTACGGGGATGGCCGGGCCAGCGCGCGTATTTCCGATCTAATCGATTCATTCCTCGGAACAAATCCCTGAATAAAACTGTTGGAAAAGCCCGATTTCTGGCCCGCGCGGGCGTCTTTCTGAGCACTTTTAGGTCCATAATCATGGCAGGGATTCATTGATAATGCGCCACACTTCAAATCGTTCGCGGATTCAGCCCTGTGCGAATTGCCTAACCGACACGAATTGCAGCAGCGACATCGGCTTGGCATTGTCGCAAAGATTGGTGGGGCAGCCGGCGGCCATTGCGGCTCTGGTGCCCTACGTGGAGATGTACCGGGCGCGGCTCACGCCGGAGGGAAGGCCGGCTGGCGTCTTCCTGCTGCTGGGCCCCACAGGCACGGGGAAAACCAAGACCGTCGAGGCATTGGCCGATGTGCTGCACGGCAGTCCCAGGAAGCTGCTGAAGGTGGATTGCGGCGAGTACCAGATGGAACACGAAGTGGCGAAGCTGTTGGGCGCGCCTCCCGGATACCTGGGCCACCGAGAGACGCAGCCGTTGCTGACCCAACAAAAACTGAGCGCGTCGGCCAGCGAATCCTGCGACTTGTCGATCGTGTTGTTCGATGAGATCGAGAAAGCTGCTCCGTCGCTAGTGCAACTGCTGCTGGGCGTTTTGGATAAGGGCACCTTGCGGTTGGGCGACAGCACGCTGGTGAACTTTGAAAAGTCGATGATCTTCTTGACAAGTAATCTGGGGGCCCGTGCGATGAGCCACGAGCTGCGGCCGGAATTTGGTTTTGAATCCCTTACTCGGAAATTGGCCACTCGAGCGACGCAGAATCGGGACCGCAAGTTGGATTGTATCGGGATCGCGGCGGTGCGCAAGAATTTTTCGCCTGAGTTCGTCAACCGGATCGACCGGATGATCACGTACCAGCCGCTTGATTCCGAAGCGCTGGCGGCGATCCTCAATCAGCAGATCGAGGATTTGCAGGCGCATATCGACCGGCGGCTGGGCGAGCAGGCGTTTCGCATCGAAGTCCCGGCGCGATCGCGCAAGTTCCTGCTCGCACGTGGCGCCAGTCCCGAGTATGGCGCGCGTGAGCTGAAGCGTACCGTACACAGCCAACTGATCCAGCCGCTGGCGTCGCTGGTGGCGAGCGGCGAGATTGAACCTGGGGGCCGGGTGCGGGCGGAGCTCGGATCGGGCAAGGAGAAACTGGTGATGCGTAATCTGGTGGAGCGGCCGCTCGTGTCGGCATGTTGAGGCGAGCTTGATAAACTGAAAGCGACGACGATGCATCATCACCGGATCGCGGCGTTTCTCAGCGGTTGCTTGATCCTCGGCAGCGCGTTCATGATTTTCGTCGCAACCCAGAATTTCCAAACCGTGGATCGTGTGCTGGCCGCACCGCCGCCCGAAGCCGCGCAAATGTTTCAGGCGCTTGGTGCGGACAATTCGCGGCTCTTGCTGCGTTATATGGCTGGCGAAGACAACCGGCTTTTCTTCGTCGCCTGGGAGCTGGCCGAGATCGCCTTGGGGATCGCACTGACCGCGATTCTCCTGTTCGCTCTGCGCAGCGGGCTGCTGGCCGGCCTCGCCGGCGGGATGGTGATCATCGCTCTGTTCCAGCACTTCCGCGTCACGCCCGAGATGATCTCACTCGGCCGGTTAGTCGATTTTGGCGCTGGCGCCGGATCGGCCGCCTATAGCCAGTTTTGGCGGCTGCACGGCCTCTATGGAGTGCTGGAGGTTGTGAAGCTGATTCTGGCAACCATGGTGGCAGGCTTTCTGCTATTCGGAAAGCGCAAGGCCGCGGAAACCGTTCAGGAAACTACGTCAGCACACCGCGAGAGCGAAGCGCTTCATCGATAATCGCGATCAGATCCTCGCGTGTGATCGCGGGCTTCTCGCGCTCGGCGGCCTCAACATCCTCTGCCACCAACGGACGGCCAGGCTCCATGCGAGCGTGCGACTTCACGCCATAGCGCTCGCGCGCCTCAAACAACTTCGCGACTTCATGCCGGGGCAGCACTTTCGCGCCGCCCAGCAGCTCGGCAACTAAAGTCACTCGCGCGTAGTGCTCCACGGTTTCCATCTTGAAGAATGCTTTGTATAGATCCTCGCCGTAGCACACCGAACCGTGATTGCCCAGGAGAATAGCATCGTACTTCGGGATGTACGGCAGCATGCCCGCCGCGAGAGCCGGCGTCCCAGGCAATCCATATTCGGCCAGTGGCACGCATCCGAGACTGACGATCACTTCAGGTAACAGCGCCAAGTCGAGCGGCCTTCCCGCGACGGCGAATCCGGTGGCCACCGGCGGATGCGCGTGCACCACAGCGGCAACATCGGGGCGCATCTCATAAATGGTCAGATGCATCGCGATCTCGGTAGTTCGTTCGCGCGCACCATCGATCTTGTTGCCTTCCAGATCGCAGACGATGACGTCGCCG
>DATHMO010000040.1:0-19652 GCA_035486995.1 Bryobacteraceae bacterium | reverse complement strand
GTGCATCACTTCCGCGACGTTCACTTCCGTACGGCGCTTATCGATAATCGCCAGCGGCGCGTTCAAATGCTTGGCGAAAGCGCGCGCGCGCTCCACGCCACCAGCGTCGGGCGAAACCACGGTCATGTCCCTGCGTCCGATGGACTCGAAATATTCGAGCATCACCGGCGCGGCGAACAAATGATCCACGGGAACATCGAAGAACCCCTGAATTTGCGCCGCGTGCAGGTCCAAAGTGAGCACACGATCCGCACCGGCCCTCTGGATCAGGTTCGCAATCAACCGGGCGGAAATAGGCATCCGCGGCTTGTCTTTCCGATCCTGCCGCGCATACCCATAATAGGGTAGCACTGCCGTGATGCGTTCTGCAGAAGCGCGCTTCAGGGCGTCGATCATGAGCAGCAATTCCATCAAGTGGCGGTCGACTGGCGTGCAGGTGGGCTGGACCGCGAAGACGTCGGCGCCGCGCACGTTCTCGAGAATCTGCAACCGGATTTCGCCGTCCGAAAAAGGCTCCACTTCGGCCGAGCCCAGCGTGCAGCCGAGCGAGGCGCAGATCTTCGCTGCCAACGACGGGTTGGCGTTGCCCGTGAAGATCTTCATCTGCTCGAATCTCATCTTACGTACCGGTCTTGGGGCGGCCATGTTCGATTTTCCGGCGACACTTCCAACTGCCGCCTCCAAAGCGCCTGGTAGCGGCCGCGGGTCACCATCGCGAAGGGATGCACCTGATAGTTATTGAACTCTTTCCTGAACCGCTCGGCGGCGCGATCCCTCGATTCGCGGCTGGGGAACAATCCGAACAGCGCGGACCCGCTCCCCGTCATCATCGCACGCCAAGCTCCTAATTTTAGCAGCTTTCCCTTGATCGATTTTAGTTGAGGATGCCGGCGAAACACAACCGTTTCAAAATCATTAATCGGGAGCGTTGGGTTCGTTTGGTAATTTGGGGTTGCGCCAACAAGGGACTGGAAGCTGTGCAAAGTAGAAGGAGAAAGTTCGACCAAATCTTTACGCTGGAGCGCCCGATAGGCTTCGGCTGTGGAGGAGTGGATTCCAGAGGCGATCAGCAAGCCGGGAGAACTTGGACTGTTAGGCAGCGGATAGACTTCCGCACCGCGTCCGATGCCCAGGGCGGTCCCGCCGGTCAGGAAAAACGGCACATCGCTGCCCAATTCCGCCGCCAATTCCATAAGCTTTTCGAACGGTACCCTCTTGCCCAGAAGTACCGGCAGCGCGAGCAGGATCGAGGCTGCGTTGCTCGATCCGCCCCCGAGTCCGCCGCCGAGCGGGATGCGCTTGGTCAGACTGATGCGCAGATGGCCCGTCGAGCGCACGGCTTTCATGAGCATATCTGCTGCTGTTACAACGATATTCCCTGGAATATTCAAGTTAGACTTCAGTTCGATTTTGGTGCGCCCACGCTGATGTTCCACGTGGATCATATCGGCCAGCGAGATGGTCTGAAAGATGGTTCGGAGTTCGTGGAAACCGTCCGGGCGCTTGCCCAGGACCCTCAAATCGAGGTTGATCTTAGCCAGCGAACGGATGCGAACGCGGTCCGGCATCAATAATGGAGGAGCGAGAAGACGTCGTGGCCACGCAGCTTTTCGCGCCCGTTCAAGAAATCGAGTTCAAGGATAAAGCCAAGGCCGGCCACTTTTCCGTGCAGCGTCTCTACCAGCCGCGCCACGGCCCCGGCAGTGCCTCCGGTGGCCAGCACGTCGTCGATGATCAGCACGTTTTGGCCTGGCGCGATGGCGTCCTTGTGAATCTCGAGGACGTCGGTGCCGTACTCCAGCGCGTACTCAATGCGCTCGCGCTCGGCGGGCAGTTTCTTTTCCTTGCGCACCGGGATGAAGCCATATCCGAGCGCGTAAGCGACGGCCGGCGCGATGATGAATCCGCGCGCCTCAATACCGAGAACCACATCGATGGGCGTGGAGCGATAATGTTCAGCAAGCGAATCGATCACGCCTTTGAATCCGGCGGAATCTTTCAGCAGCGTCGTGATGTCGTAAAAGTTGATTCCAGGCTTGGGAAAATCGGCGACTTCGCGGATCAGCGCTTTCAGTTGGTGCATGTAGGGAATTGGTATTGTAACATCGTGCCACTACTTGGATCTTCGAAAATCATGGCGTTCAGCGCGACGACGGACGGCGAGCGCGCGAGGGCGTTTTACGGCGAGAAACTGGGGCTGAAGCTAGTGGAAGACAGTGGCTTCGCACTGGTCTTCGATGCGGGTGGAACCATGCTGCGCGTTCAAAAGGTGAAGGAGGTTCCCGAAGGCAAGTACACCGCGCTTGGCTGGGAGGTGCCGGATATCGCGGCGAAGGTGGAGGAGCTAGCGGCGGCCGGGGTGAAATTCGAGCATTACGGATTTCCGGGGCAAGACGAGAAAGGCATTTGGACTCCGCCGGGCGCGACGGCGAAAGTGGCGTGGTTCAAGGACCCGGATGGAAATATCCTGAGCCTGACGCAGTTTTGAGCTAGCTCCGCCAAACCGTCGGCCTCAAACTAAACACCAGTAGTCCCGCCACCGCCACCACCGCTGCCGACAACAGCGCTGCGTTCGCGATTCCGAAGAACGACGTCGCCACGCTCACCGGAAAGTCGCCCAACGGCCGCACGCCCATCATGAGCAGCGAGTTCAAGCTCATGATCCGGCCCCGCATCTTGGCTTCTACCGACCCCTGCATCAGCGTAATCACGAGCGTACTGAATACGCTCTGCGCCGCCGCCATCAGCGCCAGCATCACGAAAGAGGGAGCAAAACTGCGGCTGAGCGCAAAGACGGCGAGAGCGATGACCCACGCGGTGTTGGCCGATACCAGGAGTCGACCTTTCCGCTGATAATCGCCGAACGAAGCCACGAACAGCGATCCCAACACCGTGCCCAGGCCCGATGCCGCGAATAGCCAACCGAGTTCGGTCGCCCCGGCGTGCAAAACTTCGGTGATGAACAATGGCACCAGCAGCGCCTGCGATGGCGCCACGAAAAGCAGAACGGCGTAGACCAGCACGGCCGCGGAGACTGCCGGTTGATTGCGGATCACGGCCAGCATTTCCCGAACGGCGGACCAGATCCCCGGGCGGCCGGGCGATCCCGAGTGCGGAGCCGTCGATCCGGGCGGCAGCAGGAATAACGACAGAATCACGGCGAGATAGCTGAACCCGTTCAATGCGAAATCGCCGGCGAGTCCAACCACGGCAGCCACGGCGCCTCCCAGGGGCGGACCCGCGATCGAAGCCGCGTTGAACGCCAGGGTCTGCAGAGAAATGGCGTTGGTCAGATCTTCCGGTGCTGCAAGGAGCGGCAGCAACGACGCGCGGGCGGGCTGATCGAAGCTCAGCAGAACGCCCGAACTGAATGCGAGCACTATGACCATCCAGAGCCGAATCGTACCGGTCGCGGTGAGCGCCGCTAACGTGAACGCGATGAGCATCAGAAGGGTCTGTGTACGAAACAAGAGCCGCCGTTTGTCGTGCCGGTCGGCGAATGTTCCGCCCATGGGAGCGAACAGGAAGAACGCGGATGCCTGCGCGAGCGACACGGTTCCCAATGCCAACGCCGAGTTTCCGGTCAGCCGCAGCACCAGCAGACTTTGCGCCACAATCTGCATCCAGGTGCCGAGCGCGGAGGCCAGCATGCCGATCCACAGCGTCCGATAATGCGGATGGCGGAGGGCCCGGAAGGTCCCAAAAGTTCGCGTTGGCACGGGGGCCGGCTGGGGACCGTTGCGCTGCACTCGCACTTATGATAATCTCATTGCGTCCATAACTTCGCAGTAACCTTTTCAAGGAGCTCGAAAGATGACTTGGCAGACCCCGAAGATCGAAGAGATTTCCTGCAGCTGTGAGATCAACTCCTACAGCAACGGCGATTTCTAAACTTTAGATTTACATGCTGGTGAAGGTTCTCGGCGCGGCCGCCGGCGGCGCATTTCCGCAGTGGAATTGCGCTTGTCAGCAGTGTCAAAGGCTGCGCTCGGGAACCTTCGCCGGACAGCCCCGCACCCAAGCCCAAATCGCGATCAGCGAGGACGGAATGTCCTGGACACTGCTGAACGCATCCCCCGATCTAAGAATCCAAATCGAAGCCACGCCGCAATTGTGGCCTTCGGGTGGTTCCCTGCACTCACCCATTCAATCGGTAGTGATCACGGCGGCTGAGGCGGACACAGTTGCCGGACTGCTCTCCCTGCGCGAATTTCAGCCGCTGGACATTTATGCCACGCGTTCGGTGTTGCGAATCCTGCGCGAAGACAATAGCCTGTTTGCGCTGCTGGATCGTGTACCCCGGCAGGCGGCGTGGAAAGCGATTGAACCGGACACCGAGTTTTCGGTGGGGCAGTTGAGATATAAACCATTTTCGCTGCCGGGCGGTTTTCCTGGTTTTGTGCGACCTGAGCGGAAAGCGGAACTGGACGCGTGTGAAGCGGTGCTCGGCCTGGTGATTGATTCGCCATCCGGCGCGCGCGTTGCGTATCTGCCGGGTGTCGCGAACGTCGAAGAATGCTGGCGTGCGTGGCTGGATGAGTGCGACGTACTGCTGTTCGACGGAACATTTTGGACCGAGGACGAATTGTGCCAAGTGCGAGGTGGCGGCAAACGAGCCGCGGAGATGGGCCACCTGGCGCTATCAGGCTCGTGCGGAACGCTGGCCGCACTCCGCGATATCAAACGCCCCCGCAAGATTTTTTTCCACATCAACAATACCAACCCGATCTTGGATGAATCGAGCGCGGCCTACGCCGAGGTGCGTGACGCGGGTTGGGAAGTGGCTCGCGACGGAATGGAGATTCGAATATGATCGCAACCGCGGAAGAGACGCTGCTCAGCGCGGACGAATTGGAGCGGCAGTTGCGCGCCGTCGGCGACGAGCGCTATCACCACCAGCACCCGTTTCATCGTTTGATGCACGAGGGAAAACTGACGCGCGGCCAGCTGCAGGCGTGGGCCTTTAATCGCTACTACTATCAAAAGACCATCCCGATCAAAGACGCGCTCATTCTCTCGCGCAGCGAATCGCCCGAGTTCCGCCGGACATGGCGCAAGCGCATTGTCGATCACGATGGCGAGCCTGGAACACCTGGCGGTATCGAAAAATGGATCAAGCTTGCGGAAGCGACGGGTGTCCCGCGCGATCTCGTAATTTCCGAGCGCGGCGTGTTGCCTGCGGTGCGCTACGCGGTGGACGCCTACCTCGCCCTGGTCAGCAAGCATAGCTTTCTAGAATCGGTGGCGTCGTCGCTGACGGAAATGTTTTCGAAGAACCTGATCAGCCTGCGCATGGATCGCATGGTGATCCACTATCCATATCTTTCGTCGAGTCTGGGATATTTCGAATCGCGCTTGACGCAGGCGCCGGAAGATGCGAACTTCGCGCTGATTTGGGTGAAGGAAAATGCGAAGACGCGTGCTGAGCAGGACATGGCCGTCAGCGCTCTACGAGCGAAGTGCGATATTCTGTGGGCGCAATTGGACGCGCTCTATTTCGCTTACGTGGAGCCGGGTTGGCCACCGCCGGGCGCGTTTCGTCCCGAAGTAGACTGAGGCTCTGTCGTTAGAACCCACATGCCAGAACCCGCACTCACAAATGTTCCGCGTCTCGCACCCGGATGCCGGATGAGCCAATCGGCGGATCTGGGTCCGGTGCTGCTGTTGCCGGAGAGCATGCTGCGTCTCACCGGTCCTGGCCCGCGCATCATCGAACTTTGCGATGGGACGCGCACCTTGGCAAGCGTCGTCGAAGCGCTGCAATCCGAATTCAGCGCCGCGGATCCCGAGATGATCCGGCGCGAAGTACTGGCGTTTCTCGCATCGCTGCAAGAGAGGCGGGCATTGAATTTCGAATGACGTTTGTACCGCGCGCTCTGATCGCCGAAGTCACCCACCGCTGTCCCTTGCGCTGCGTGTATTGTTCCAATCCGCTCGAGATGCGTTCACGTTCCGAGGAGCTGACCACCGCCGAATGGCAGCGCGTATTTGGCGAAGCCGCGGCCTTAGGCGTTCTCCAGTTGCATCTGACTGGCGGCGAACCTTTGGCACGGCCGGATGCCGAGCAATTGGTGAAGTCCGGACGAGCGGCGGGACTCTACGTGAATCTGATCACTTCGGGCATCGGACTTGCGGAGGCACGTTTGGAGGCGCTCGTGGCGGCGGGGCTCGATCACGTCCAGCTCAGTTTCCAAGATTCCGGGCAGGCAGGAGCGGACGAAATCGCCGGCACCCGCGCGCACGCGGCCAAGCTGGAACTGGCGCAGCGCATTCGAAAGCATCGCATCGCTTTTACCATGAACATCGTGGTGCACCGGCAGAATTTAGCGCGGTTGCCCGAGATGATCGCACTTGCCGAAGAGCTGGGCGTCGACAAACTCGAAGTCGCGAATGTCCAATACTACGGCTGGGCGTTCGAAAATCGCGGCCGGTTGCTGCCTAGTCGCGAGCAAGTGCGCGAGACCGTCGCCATCGTGGACGCGGCGCGTGAGCGACTGAAAGGCCGTATGCGCATCGATTGCGTGCTGCCCGATTATTACGCGCGCTACCCCAAACCCTGCATGGGCGGTTGGGGGCAAGGGCTGATGCTGATCGATCCGGCTGGTGTGGTGCTTCCCTGCCACGCCGCGCGTGTCATTCCTGGATTGAATTTCGACGACGTGCGATCGAAGCCGCTGCAGTGGATCTGGAATGAGTCGGCTGCGTTTCAGCGCTTTCGCGGCGACGATTGGATGCAGGAGCCGTGCCGTTCGTGCGAGCGCAAGACTCGCGATTTTGGCGGCTGCCGCTGCCAGGCGTTTCTTTACACCGGAGACGCCGATGCCACCGATCCAGTGTGCTCGCTCGCGCCCCAGCGCGGATTGATCGATGCCGTGATCGTAAACGCAGCCACGTCGAAAGTCGAAGCCAGCGCGCCGAAGTGGGTGTACCGGATCAATCCGTCGAACGCGCCCGCGCACACGTCCGGCGATTAATCGATCAACCCGTTGCGGACCGCGAATCGCACCATCTCGCCGATGGAATGCAGATTCAGCTTCTCCATGATTTTTCCGCGGTGCGCATCCACCGTGTACACGCTCAAGTTCAAAGTGCCCGCGATTTCCTTATTGGTTTTTCCCTCGGCGATCATCTGCAACACTTCGCGCTCGCGGCTGGTCAGCAGGTCCAGCGGATCGGTGACGTGCTTGCGATAGTCGCTCAACACGGCGTCGGAAACACCGGGGCTCAAGTAGCCTTCGCCTTTTGCCACCGCGCGAACGGCATTCACCAAGTCGCTGTCGATGGAATCCTTCAACAGGTAGCCGCGTGCGCCGGCGCGCAAGATCTCGCGCACGTAAACAGAATCCTTGTGCATGCTCAACGCTAGAACGCGTGTTCGCGGCGCCGAAGCTACCAGCCGGCGCGTCGCCTCAATGCCATTCAACTCGGGCATCGCGACGTCCATAACGACAACATCCGGATGAAGCTGCTCGGCCAGTTCCACGGCTTCACGACCATTCCCTGCTTCGCCCACGATCTGCATGTCGGGCTGGGCTTCGAGAATCAGCCGGAAACCTTTCCGGACCATCGCGTGATCGTCGGCCAACAGAATCCGCAGCATGTTTAGTTTTTAGCACCCTCCAGCGGAGCCCACAGATCCACGGCGACGCCGTCGCTCGAATTGATCTGCAGCTCGCCACCCACACTTTCTGCGCGCGCGCGCATGCCAACCAATCCCAACCCTGAGTTACCGTTCCCCTGGAACCCCCGGCCGTTGTCTTTCACCGTGAGGTGCACGCGGCTCCCGTTTCGCTCAAGCGAGATCGCAATGCGCGTGGCTCCGGAATGCCGCGCGACATTAGTCAGCGCCTCTTGCACAATACGAAACAGATGGGTCTCAGTTTGGTCGGCGAGACGCTCCTGGAAGCTGGATCTATAATCCACTTCGATACCCGTGCGCTGGCCAAAACGCTCGCTGAGCCAGCGAATGCCCGCGTCCAAGCCGAAATCGTCGAGAATGGTCGGCCGCAGCAAATGCGAAAGCTCGCGCACATTTTGTATGGCCTCGTCGATCAGCACCCGGCAATCTTCCAGACGCGCCGGATCGGGCGGCGCCGCTGGATCAAGCGCCGTCACGTTAGCTTTGATTGCGGTGAGCGATTGGCCCAGTTCATCGTGCAATTCGTGCGAGAAACGCCGCGCCGCTGTTTCCTGGCTTTCGAGCATGTGCCAAGTGACGCGCGCAAGATCCGACGATTGCTGCTCCATCTTTCGAAACAGCTGCGTAGTGATTCGGACCGTGAAGATCGCGCACACCAGCGCCAGCAACACGCATCCGCCCAGGAGCGCAAGCGATTCCTGTACTAATTGCGCCGATCGTTGATCGATGCGCGATTGCGCCGCCAGCGTGCGCGTATAGTTGTTCGCCACCATTTTCCCGACGATCGTGGTGACTTCTTCGTGGTGCCGCAGCAAATCCCGCGAGGTGTAGTTGGGCACGTTCTTGCGAACCAATAGCCGCCGCGCTTCTCTCGAAAATCCCTGAACAGCCGTGCTGAGCTGGCGCCATACTTCGGCCTGCGGAGTCCCCGCGGCTTCGGCGACGATGTGCTCCACGGCCTGATCGGCCTCGTCCAATTGAGCGAGCAAACGTTCGCGCTCGGAAAGCTCAGGGCCGCGCGAGAGCTTGTAAAACGCCGCATTGAGCGTATCTTGCTCGCGCTGCAGCTCGTCGATCAACTGGGTTGTGACAAGCGCGTTGTGAATGATTTCGGCCGAGCCTTCCTGGATCAACTGCACGCTCTTGAGCCCGATAAACCCTGCCGCCATCAATAGGACAATGACAGCCGAGAATCCGATGATGAGAACGCGCAGGATCTTGCGATACGTAACTGGGTCGGAATACACGCCACCTATAGCATCGCTCAGCCGCGCCAGCTTCGGGATCGCCCGCCCAGGCTATTTCGAGCCCCGAAAATGGGTAAACTTTCATTCATTAAGAATCGTCACTGCTCTCCCCCCGCATTTTGGTGCTCCGAACTCCGGTACGCAGGCTATCGTTGATTTTGGCGTTCGGCCGCAAGATGGTTATGCGAGGCGGAAATGACCCCTCGCAAAAGGAGAACCAAAGTGAACAAACTGATTTTCGCCTCTCTATTGAGCGTGGGTGCTATCTTGGCGGCCCAGACACCGGCCCCGGCTGCGCAGGCCCCGGCGGCTTCCAGCAAGACTACGTCGAAGGTTAAGACCGCCAAGAAACATCACAGCAAGAAATCGACGGCAGTGAACAGCAACAGCGTCAAGCCCGCATCCAAGTAATAACTGCTGCAAGTAAGGACTGCTACAAACTAACTTTTGCGCCCGGAGCACGCGGTTGTTCCGGGCGTCATTTTTGGTGCCGCGCTATAATCGCGGTCGTCCGAATGTTCGCAGCCCATCAGGTTTATTCCCTCCCACCGGACAAGCTCCAACGCGCCATCGAATACGCGCACGCCGGCTATTGGCTGCATTTCTCGAGCGAGATTTACATCATCGTGATCCTCGCCGCCATCATCTTCTCCGGGCTCGCGGCGAAGTTTCGCGATTGGGCCGTAACCGCGTCCCACCGGCGTTTCGTGCAGGCGCTGATCTTCGTTCCGCTGCTGCTGGCGGTCAACGATCTGGCCTATCTTCCGGCGAATATCTACGGGCAACATCTGGAACGAAAATTCGACCAATCGATCCAAAGTTGGCCGTCCTGGTTCTGGGATTGGACCAAGACCGAGCTGATCACGCTGGTGTGCGCCGTCCCCGTGGCGCTTTTTCTTTACGCTGTAATTCGGCGTAGTCCGCGGCGTTGGTGGCTGTACTTCTGGCTCGCATCGCTGCCAATGATCGCGGCGGTCATGTACCTCGAACCTATGATCATCGAGCCGATGTTTTATCGCTTTGAACCCTTGGCGGCCACGCATCCCGCGCTCGTGGATCAATTGGAAAAGCTGGTTGCACGAGGCGGGCTCGCCATTCCGGCCGACCGCATGTTCGAAATGAAGGCCAGCGAAAAACTCAATTCCTTGAACGCCTACGTCAGCGGATTCGGCGGATCAAAGCGCGTCGTCGTATGGGACACCACGCTTCAAAAGCTCACAACACCGGAGACGCTTTTTGTTTTTGGTCACGAGATGGGGCACTACGTGCTGAACCACATCCGGAACTCGCTAGCGTTGCTGGCGCTAGCGCTGCTGGCACTATTTTGGGCGGGATCGCATGTGGTGCGTTGGATGGTCCCCGATGTCGGCGACTGGACTTCGTTACCGGTGCTGCTGCTGATCGTGGCAGTCGCGAGCGCGATTTCCGAACCGATCGTCAACACCTACAGCCGGTGGCAGGAGCATCAAGCCGATCTCTTCGCGCTGAAGATAACGCGTGGGATTGTGGCGCCGGCGGCAGCGGCCCACTCGTTCCAAGTCATGGGAGAAATCGGATTGGACGAGCCGAATCCGGATCCGTTCATCGTGTTCTGGCTCTACTCACACCCGTCAACGTCGAGCCGATTCGATCTCGCTCTATCCGGCGATCCAGTGCGGCTGAATCCATCCCAGTGAAACGCCGGTCATCACCATGCCAAGCACCATTACCACCGCGGCTGAAGCCACCGGCATCCACCGATAGAATGGATGTCCGCTCGCGTGTCCCCCGCCCGGCAGCAGATTTTTCGCGTAGATCACCAAGACGCCAATCGCCATCAAGACCAGCGCCAAACCCAAGCTGAAGGACACCAGGAGCACCAGCCCCAAGCCTACGCGCCGGAGAGCAATTGCGGTAAGCAGAAGCACGAGTGCCGATTCGCAAGGAACTAAACCGCCGCTCGCGCCCAACGCAACTAAGCTGGACCATGATATTTCGTCTGGCACGTGCGAATGCGTGTGGCCGTCGGGGCCGTGCGAATGCGTGTGTGTGTGAGCATGATCGTGCGCATGATCGTGATCGTGGTGATGATGATGTTCGTGAGCGTGATCGTGCACATGATCGTGGGTGTGCGAATGAACATGGCCTGCGCCGCGTAGTCGCTTGAACAGCATCCAGCCGCCAATGGCGACGATGGATAGCCCGGAGATCGCCCCTAACACCTGGGTCACCTTTTGCGGCATTACATACTGAAACAAAAACAACGTCACAAGCCCCAGGGCGAACACGGAAATAGTGTGCGTGAAAGTCACCATTCCACCGAGGAAGGCGGCATGCTTCAGCGTCCCACGCGAGCCCACCAGATACGCGGCCACAATGGTTTTCCCGTGACCAGGCGTCAATGCATGCGCTGCTCCGAGCGCAAATGCGATGCCGATGGCGGCCGCGATCATCCACGGCGTGAGCGCTTGTTGATGCAGTAGCCGCGTCAGCGCATCCGTCTGCCTGGCGCCGGTTTGTAGGAAGGCAAAAAGCGGCATTGTCGCGTTACCAAACCCTGCACGGATGTTCCCGCATCATCGGTTGCCCAACCCGGCAAGCGAACGCCTTCCCAAATTCCGGAATGTTGGCAACCACGCCATTGATCCGGTATTCGTCGGGCGAGTGCTCGTTCGTGATTGCGTTTGCTCGTTTGCTCTCCGGACGTTCGGCCCCGCACGCCCACTGCGCCATGCCGATGAAGAAGCGCTGGTCTGGTGTAAAACCATCCATGGGCCGTAAATCCTGATCCTTCGTTGCGGTCTTCCATGCGAGATATGCCAGCCACGTGCCGCCTAAATCAGCGAGATCTTCGCCCAGCGTGAGTTTGCCGTTGATTTTGATGTCGTCGATTATCGTGTATTGCGAATACTGTTCGGATACGCAGCCGGCGCGCGTCTCGAATTGGTCGGCATCATTCGAGGTCCACCAGTCCTTCAAATCGCCCTTTGCATCGAACTGCCGGCCTTCGTCATCGAACCCATGCGTCAGCTCATGGCCGATGGTGGCTCCGGTGTCGCCGTAATTCGGTGCGTCATCCATTTTCGGATCGAACAGCGGGGGCTGCAGTACGCCCGCCGGGAAATTAATGTCGTTCATTTGCGGATTGTAGTAGGCGTTCACCGTTGGCGGCGTCATGCCCCACTCCGCGCGATCGACGGGCTTTCCGATCTTGGCCAGTTCGCGCTTGGATTCGAATACGGTAGCGCGCTCTACGTTGCCGAAATAATCATCGCGGGCGATTTTAATGGAGCTGTAATCGCGCCATTTCTCCGGATAACCGATCTTATTGACGATCCCATGCAGTTTTTCGAGCGCCTGCTTCTTGGTTTCCTCGCCCATCCATGGCAATTGCTTAATTTCGCTTTCCATGGAAGCCTCAATCTCCTTAGTCATGCCAAGCGCGCTTTGCTTAGTGGACGGCGCGAAGGTCTTGGCAACGAACACTTGTCCCAACGCTTCGCCGATATCGCCATCCACCCGGCGCACGCAGCGCTTCCAGCGCGGGGGCATCTGCTCCACGCCGCGCAGGTACTTGGCGTAGAAATCAAAGTTCGCCGTGTCGAAGGACGCAGGCAAAAATGAAGCCTTCGAATGCACCAGGTGCCAGCGTAGATACGTTTTCCAGTCGTCCAGCTTATGGGATTTGAGCAGTATCTGGAGTTCCTTGAAATAGGCCGGTTCACTGACGTTGATGACGCTAGCGTCCGGGGTTTCGGACGTTTTCAGGTACGCCGCCCAACGAAACGAGGGAGTCAGCGCCTGCAGTTGCGCCGGGCTCATCTTGTGATACAGCTTGTACGGATCGCGCTTCTCCACGCGAGTCAGCGACGCCTTCGCCATCTCGGTCTCGATGTCCATCACGGTTTGCGCATGCGCCTTCGCCGTGGCCGGCGCTTCACCCAGCAGCTCGAACATGTGCTGCACGTGCTCCAGATACTTTTGCCGAATTTCTTGCGATTTCGCATCCGTCTTCGTGTAGTAATCGCGATCCGGCAGCCCCAAGCCACCGGCGTCGAGCGACGCAATCACGCGGCTGGAATCGTCGTAATCCTGATTGGAGCCGAATCCGAACAGCATCCCATCCCCCTCGACGCCCAGATGCTCGTGCCCCAGATACGCCGGAAGATCGCCGATGGAGTGCAACGCGGCTATGGCGTCCAAGGCCGGCTTCAGCGGTGCGAGACCCGCGCGGTCCTTGGCCGGTTCGTCCATGCAGGCGGCGAAATAGTCGCCGATCTCGGTTTCCACAAGGCTGCGGCCGGGGTTCGGTTTCGAAGCCTCTACCAGGATGCCCCACAGGAATCGCTCATTTTCCTCGGTCAGCTTCGCATACACGTCCCAGCGCGCCTGATCCGGGGGGATTGGGTTCTTCTTGATCCACGCGCCGCACGTGTAGTGATAAAAGTCGGTGCAGGGATCCACCGAGCGGTCCATTGAGGAAATGTCGAGGCTCGGGCTATAGGGCAAGGCGAAGAGCGGCGCGTCATTGCTCTGCGCGGTTGCGGCGCCCGCCCAGCAAATCAAAAGCAGGAAGCACTTGGGTCTCACAGTGATATAGTAAAACACGAAGCGATGTACCTACGTTGCAGCATTGCGTTCCTGTTGCTGATTCTGCCGGTTTTTGGCCAATCCGAGAGCGCGCCGGATGCCAAGGCGCAGTCCGAACCGATTCCGCGTACACTCGACGGCAAGCCCGATTTGACGGGCGTTTGGGACATTCCCTACGTTCCCGATATGTCGAAAGGCATTGGAGCTTTGCCTTTCACTCCCTGGGGCGAAGCGGATTTCAAGGCCTACGATCCCAGCAAATTCGATTACACCGCGCATTGCCTGCCGGCCGGACTGACGCGGCAGATGAATACGCCGATGCCGCTCGAAATCTTTCAGATGCCCAAGCGCGTCGCGATTCTGTTCGAAGCTTGGAATACTTTCGTGATCATTCCCACCGACGGCCGCGATCATCCCAAGAATCCCGATGCTACGTGGATGGGCAACTCGGTCGGCCATTGGGAAGGCGACACGCTGGTGGTGGATTCCATCGGCTTCAACGAAAAGACGCGCCTGGATACGATCGGCCATCCACATAGCGACCAGTTGCACGTCATCCAACGCTTCAGCCGCGCCGACCCGATGCACCTCGCATACGAAGTGACGGTCGACGATCCCAAAGCTTACACCAAGCCATGGACCAACAAGCGCACGTTTACGCTGAAGCCGAAATGGGAAATCATGGAATATTCGTGCGAGGAAAATAATAAGGAAATCACCGATCACCTGGTAAAGTAAAAACCTTGACACAAATGGCTGAACCAATCATGGACTTGGCCCACCTGGGCCATCTCGAGATGTTGACTCCCAAACCCGACGAGAGCCTGCGCTTTTTTGTCGACGTGCTGGGCATGACCGAGAGCGGACGCCAAGGCGATTCCGTTTATCTGCGCGGCTGGGACGATTACGAACGCCACACGCTGAAGCTGACGGCATCCAAGCTGCCTGGTATGGGACACGTGGCCTTTCGCGCGCGCAGTCCACAAGCTCTGGAACGTAGAGTTGCCGCTCTCAAAGGCTCAGGGTTCGACATCGGTTGGACCGACGGCGATCTCGCGCACGGGCCGGCGTTCGTGTGCCAGGACCCCGATGGCCAC
Organism: Bryobacteraceae bacterium; assembly: GCA_035486995.1. Taxonomy (GTDB): domain Bacteria; phylum Acidobacteriota; class Terriglobia; order Bryobacterales; family Bryobacteraceae; genus Palsa-89. The sequence goes on along the minus strand of DATHMO010000040.1, from coordinate 5,100 downwards.
AAAATCGAGCTGTATTATGAGACGCAATGGTATCAGGCGCCGCCCGAGCTCAAGCCCGCGCTGAAGAATCAGGCGCAGCGCTTCCCTGCCCGCGGCATCAACGTGCGCCGGCTGGATCATTTCAACGGGCTGGCAGTGGACATCGAAGCGAACCGCCAGTTTTTCGAAAAGTATCTTGGCTTCCGGCTTACCGAGCAGATCGTGCTCGACGATGGTTCCGAGGCGGCCATGTGGATGACGTGTACGAACAAGAGCTACGACTTTGCGTACACGCGCGATCACACCGGAACCAAGGGTCGCTTTCATCACGTGACCTATGCTGTAGATTCGCGCGAAGACGTGCTGCGCGCCGCCGACATATTCCTCGAAAATGGCGTCTACATTGAGACTGGCCCGCACAAGCATGCCATCCAGCAGACGTTTTTTCTGTACGTATACGAGCCCGGGGGCAATCGCGTGGAAGTCGCCAACGCGGGAGCGCGCTTGATTCTCGCGCCCGATTGGAAACCCATCCGCTGGAGCGAAGCCGAGCGCAGGAAAGGCCAGGCGTGGGGATTGAAGACCATCGAATCGTTCCACACCTACGGCACGCCGCCGGTGGAAGTGAAGCACTAGCGGAGACCGACCGGCGTTAGAACGACAACGAAATCGTGGCTTCCAACTGATTCCCGCGCATCGTGGTTGTTAGATTGTCGAAGATCGCCTCTTCCCAGCGCGTGTAGCGGACTTCCGGCACGACGTGGATCCCCAACGGATCGATGAACTGAAACCCTGCGCCTGCTACCACCCCAATCGCGGAGCGATGCGCGGGCGTCGTCGGTGTAAACGTGCAGCAGGTGTTGACGTCAGAGGTGTTCGTTACATCGGTGGACGTCCGGATGCCCGTTGCTACTCGCCATGCTCCACCGGCTTCCAGAAACCAACGCGGGCCGCGGGGACGGCGGGGCGAGCCGTAATATCGCAGCACGACAGGAATGTCGACGAGATGCGCGCGGTTGTCTTCGTGAGTGGTGATGACGCCCGTGGTCGACGTCGTTATACCGTTCAAGATTGAAGTTGTCGTGGACGTCACGGTGTTGGTGAACTGATATCCGATCCGCCGGTACAGCGGATTAACATCGATTGAAAAATGGTTCGTGATCCGCACTTGTCCGATCAGGCCATACCCAATGCGGCTGGATGAACCCGTGGTGTCGTTCGCGTTGGTCACCGTGCCCGCGGTATTGGTTACGCTGGTGCTCTTGTCGGGAACCAGGCTGAAGCCCAGCACCGACAGAGTAATGCCGCCGGAAAATCGCCGGCCCGTTTCGCTGGTATCCGGTTCCCCGTTGGCTGCCGATGAAGATGTCCCGGTACTCGGAGGAGGCTTCGGCGGCGTCTGTTGAGGGGCTGCCTGACCTGCCGGCTGCGCGGCATCTTGCCCCTTCAGTCCTCCGGCGCTGCCGAGATACAGAACGAGGCTCAGATTTAGAACGGCAAGAGTCTTCAGGCAATCCTCCAGGCAAATGTTTTATCAGGTGCGGTTCGTTTCAACCCTACAATCCTAATACGGACCGCGACCCTCGCGCAGGTGTGATCTTGAGGAGTCACTGATGTCGCACAGCATCACTCGTATCGCACAGCATCACTCATATCGAAGTGCTTCAGTCGGATTGAGCCGGGAAGCGCGATTGGCCGGCAGCATTCCGAAAATCACTCCAACCGCTACCGAGACCGCGAACGCCACCGCCACCGACGTCACCGAGATGGGCACGCGAATGGCGTCGGTGAAAAACCGCACGCTCAGTGGAATTGAGATGCCAACCGCGATTCCGATCACTCCGCCGGCCATGCTGATCACAACCGATTCGGTGAGAAATTGCTGCAACACCGCGCGCCGCGACGCACCCACCGCCTTGCGCAATCCGATCTCGCGGGTCCGCTCGGTTACCGTCACCAGCATAATGTTCATAATGCCGATTCCGGAGATAAACAGCGCGATGGTGGAAACCAGAATCAGCACAATGGTCATTACCAGCGCGATCCGCTGCGCCGCCTCCAGAATCGCGGTGAGATTCTCCACGTCGTAGCGCGCGCCGGCGCGATGCCGGCTCTCGAGCACCTGCTTGATCGCGAGCGTCAACGCGGGCACGTCGGAAGCCTGCCGGGCCTGCGCATACATCGGATCGATTCGCTCTACGGGAACAAAGAGCTTCATTACCGTGATCGGCATGGTGACGGTTTCGTTTGTGATTTCCGACACCCCGAACGTGGCCGTCCGCTCCTTGAACGTTCCCACCACCGTGAACTGCAAAGCGTAGAGCTTGATCACCTGGCCCACGGCGGTCTCGACTCCGCCGTACATGCGCGTCGCCAGCTTTTCGGTGAGCATCACCACGTGTTCGCGAGATTGCACGTCGCTGACATCGATGAAATGCCCCGAGAGCAGCACCATGTTGCGGACCTCGGGATAATACTCATCCACGCCGATCACGGACACGTCCTGCTCCTTCCCGTTGATCAGCAAGCGTCCCGAGTTGGACATGACACCGGTGGCCGCAACCAGGCGCGAACCCAACTGTTGGCGAACCGCCTCCACATCCGACACCTTGACGAAGTCGGCATCCACTTTGGTGGAGCTATTCGTCCCGGCTGAGTATTGCGCGTAGATCAGATTGGAGCCCACGCCGCGGATCGTGTCCAGAATGTATTCGCGGCTGGTGATGGAGATGGTGACGACCAGAATGACGGACGCATTGCCGATCACCAAACCAAGCGCGGTGAGGAACGTTCGGAATTTGTTGGCCTGCACTGCTTGCAAGCTGAATCGCAGCGATTCGCCGAAATACATCAGGCGCCGGACGCTTCCCTGAGCAACTTCTCAGCTTTCTCGCGCGGAGGATCGTCGGGGGTTAGATTGCTCTGTAGATACTTCTTAAGCAGCACTTTCGCGCGCTCGAGATTGCGCTTCTGTTCCACGTACACTCCAGCGCGGGCGAAACAAACCTTGGGCGAATTCGGCTCCAGTTGCTCGGCCTTGTCAAACGCAGCTTCGCTCTCCTCAATCCGGCCGTGCCGGGCCAAGTATCGGGCCAGGTCTAAGACCCTGCCCACTTGGCGCGGCGCCAGCTCCATGGCGCGCCGCAACTGTTCCGCCGCCGTGTCAAACTCCTTGCGCTTGTCCGCCAGTTGAGCCTGCGCGAAGTGACCTTCCGCCGAATTGTGCTGTGCAATGCGTTGCGCGATCGCCTGTGCTTTGTCGTAGCCGCCGCCTAGAAAGCCAGGCGCCTCCAGATAATAATCGAACAGATCGTTGAGCGCTTCGCCGTTGTCCGGATCAAGCGCCACGGCCTGCTCGAAATACCCGCGAGCCTTGGAGGCGTGCATGGGCGCCATGAAAGGCCCGGATGTCTCGGCGCGGCGTCCGAAGCTGCGGCCCAACCAGTGCGCATATTCGGAGTTCCGGGGTTCAAGCGCGAAAGCCTTCTGGAATGCGTCCGTGGCCTTCTTGTAATCGCCCAGCATGAAGTAGTTTCTTCCCGCAAGCCCGTAGGCCTCGCCCCCGAACCGCGCTATCTGTGCCACAACCGCCAGCGAAGCTCTGTAATCGGTCTGTCGATACAGGTCTTCGCCCTTCGACAGCAGATCTTGTCCAAACAAGGCTGGCAACGACAACAGCAGCAAGGCGAGTAAACGCATGCTCGTGAATCCCCGGCTGGATTTGCTTTTCATTGTAGCGCGAGCGCCCCCGCCCATTCCATGCCCCCTGGAGCGTTACTTATGTGGCCTGCAGTGTTACTTACCTGCTTAGATGCACGCCATTGCAACTTGGATACGACGGTCTTAGGAACCCGTCGCAACTCGGCCGGGCCTGCTGGGCGCAATGAGGAGATCCATCGTAGTATGCTGATAATGAAAGTTAAACTCCTGGGGAGGAAAAACGTCATGCTCGCTCGGTTCCGCGGGTACATTTTAGGTGGCTTCTGTTTCTTGATGTTCGCCAGCGCATCGTGGGCGCAGATTGCGGCGATTGAAGGCGACGTCAAAGGGGCGGATGGCCAGATGGTGAAAGGCGCCGTGATTCTCATCGAGCGCCAGGACATGAAAGGCACCTACAAGGGCGCCAAAACGGACAAGAAGGGCCACTATATTTACAATGGCCTGCCTTTCCCTGGAACCTATACCGTCAGCGTCTGGATCGATGGCGAGAAGCGCGACGAGCAAAAGGGCGTGAGAACATCCATCGGCGATCCGGTACAAGTCCCCTTCGATCTGAAGCAAAGCGCCGATCAACAGAAAACAGCGCAGGCCGCGATCGCTAGCGGCACAGCCACGCCGGAGCAAGAGCGCGGGATGAGCAAGGAACAGAAGGAGGCGCTCGAAAAGCAGTCCAAAGAAAACGCCGCCACCATCGCCAAGAACAAAGCTTTGAACGACAGCTTCAATGCCGGCAAAGACGCGCTGACCGCGAAGAACTATGACGCTGCTGTCGACGCTTTCCAGAAGGGCGTTGAAACTGACCCGAACCAGAACGTCATCTGGGCCAACCTCGCGGAGGCTTACATCGGCCAATCGGCTGCCAAGACCGGCCCTGATAAGCAAGCTGCGCTCGACAAGGCCGCCGAAGCTTATACCAAAGCAATCGCGCTCAAACCCGACTCTGCTGGTTATCACAACAACTACGGCCTCACGTTGGCTCGCATGCGAAAGTTCGACGACGCGCAAGCGGAATTGACCAAAGCCGCTTCGCTCGATCCGCCGGACGCCGCTCACTATTACTACAATCTTGGCGCCATCTACGTGAACGACGGACAAGCCGGGCCTGCCGAGGCGGCCTTTAAGAAAGCCATCGACACCAATCCCGACTATGCCGAAGCGCAGTTTCAATATGCGGTTGCCCTGTCGGCCCGCTTAAGCACCGATAAGGACGGCAAGGTGGTTGCGCCGGATGGAATGAAAGACGCCCTGGAGAAATATTTGCAACTCGAGCCAATGGGCCAGTTCGCCGAAGCAGCGAAGTCCTTACTGCAAAGCATCGGCGCCACCATCCAGACTGACTACAGCAAGAAAGGCGCTCCCAAGAAGAAATAGCAGAGGATCACAATTCGACGATGGCCTCTG
>DATHMO010000039.1:0-25806 GCA_035486995.1 Bryobacteraceae bacterium | reverse complement strand
CCTCACGTTCACGCTGACCTCGTTTGCCTGCATCGGACCATTTATGGGGTCGCTGCTGGCCGGTTCGGTGCAAGGCGGAGGATTACAGCCGGTGGTGGGCATGGCGGCGTTCGCGACCGGGCTGGCCGCGCCATTCTTCGTGCTCGCTCTGTTTCCGTCGTTTCTGCAAAAAATGCCGAAGAGCGGCGGATGGCTGATGCGGGTGAAGGTCGTGCTGGGATTCGTGGTGCTGGCGATTTCGATCAAATACCTGAGCTCGGCGGATCAAATCCTGCAGACCGATTGGATCTCGCGCGAAATGTTTTTGGCGGCGTGGGTGGTGCTGTTCGCATTGCCAGGACTTTATCTGCTCGGCTTCCTGCGGTTGGAGGGGATCAAGCCGGAAGATCACTTAGGCGTCGGCCGGATGTTGATCGCGGCGGTATTCTTGATTTTCTCCATCAGCCTGTTGCCTGGGTTGTTTGGGGCGTCGCTGGGCAATGTTGAGGCGTTCATTCCGGTACAAGCAAAGAGCACCGCGCTGCTCGGTGGCGGCGGGGGTGAGTCCGCGGCACAGGTATGGATGAAGAACCAATACAAAGAAGCGCTCGCCAAAGCCCGCGCCGAAAACAAGCTGGTGTTCATCAATTTCACCGGCTACGCCTGCACCAACTGCCATTGGATGAAAGCCAACATGTTCCCTCGCCCCGAAATCACCGGGTTGTTGAAGGACTTCGTGCTGGTGGACCTTTATACCGATGGCACGGATGCCGAGTCCGAGCGAAATCAGCAACTGGAAGAAAAGCGTTTTGGGACGGTGGCGATACCGTTTTATGCGATCGTCGATCCGGACGAGCGCACCATCGCCACATTCCCCGGCCTGACGCGGAAAGCTGCGGAATTTGTGGGTTTTCTCAAGACGCGCGATGCGAAGGTTGCCGCCGCCGCTTCGCCAGAAACAGCTCAGTAGCCAACGTCTCCTCTTCCCGGTTGTTCGCAGCAGTCCATTCGCCCAGCGCCTTTTGTTTCAATCGATCGAGCAATTCGGCTTTTTGACGGGCTTCGATCAGTTTTTTGCGTTGTTCAGCCAGCTGCTGCTCGCATTGCTGCTGCTGAATTCCGATGTCACGAATTTTGGTCCTGGTGTGCAGCCGGTATGCCTCCAAACTCTGCAACTCGCTGGCATCGATGAATGCTTGCCGGAGCACTTGCTGCTCGCTTTGCGTACGGGCCAGCGCCACACGCTGCCGGGCCTCGCCAAGTGCGGTAAGCCGGTCGCAGAGTTGGCCCAGTTTGGCCTCCTCAAGACTCGCTTGTTCGGAGCGCCAGCGCCGCACGTGCTCGAGTGGAAATTGAAACCGTTTCATTACGCTAATTTCGAAAGTTCGCCCAACGCCGCCATACTCCGGTCAAACGGACTTTCCTCATCGCTGCTTTGCTTCAGAAAATTGAGCAGCTGCGGGCGCAAACGGATGGCCGCGTCCAGCTTTGGATTTGCACCGCTGGCATACGCTCCGAGGTTGATCAAGTCTTCGGAACGCTCATGCGTTGCCAGGGCTTCGCGGATTTTAATGGCCGCTTCTTTTTGCTGCGGCGTGCACAAGCGGGGCGCGAGCCGGCTCACCGATTGCAAAATGTCGATGGCCGGGTAATGTCCGGCGGCGCCCAAGTCCCGCGAGAGAACGATATGGCCGTCGAGGATGGCGCGCACCGCGTCGCAGATGGGCTCATTGAAATCGTCGCCCTCCACCAGCACGGTGAAAAATCCCGTGATGGAGCCTTTACGAAATCTTCCGGCGCGCTCGAAGATCTTGGGGAGCAGGTTGAAGACGGACGGCGTGTAGCCTTTCTGGCTGGGAGGTTCGCCCGCTGCCAGGCCAATCTCGCGCTGTGCCATGGCGAGACGCGTGACCGAATCCATTACCAGCAGCACGTCTTTGCCTTGATCGCGAAAGTACTCCGACACCGCGAGTGCGACGAAGGCTGCGCGGATACGCAAGGGCGCCGGCCGGTCGGAGGTAGCGACCACGATGACCGATTTTTTTAGGCCTTCGGGACCCAATTCATGTTCTATGAAATCGCGCACTTCGCGATTGCGCTCGCCAATCAGCGCAATGACGCTGACATCCGCCGAGCTGTAGCGCGCCATGGTCCCGAGCAGCGTACTCTTGCCGACGCCGCTGCCGCCGAAGATCCCGATTCTCTGCCCCTTGCCGCAAGTGAGCAAGGTGTCGATGGCGCGAATACCCGTAGCCAGCGCCGCGGTGATGGGCTCGCGCTCGAGCGGGCCGGGAGGTTGCGCGTACAGCTCGTATGGCTCGCCCCCGCCGGCCGGCCCGAGATTGTCCAGGGGTTTGCCGAATCCATCGATCACGCGGCCGAGCAGCCCCGGTCCAACTTCCATGCGCGCATCTTCCTGACGCGCAGTGATGGGATCGCCCAAATGCAGCCCGTCGGTTTCTTCGAGCGGCATCGACAGCACTCGCCCGTCGCGAAATCCGATCACCTGTGTGCGGATCACGCGGCCATCGCGCATGCCGATCTCGCAAAAGTCTCCCACTGCCGCAGCCGGGCCCTGCGACTCCACCAACAGACCCACCAGCTCGCTGACGGTCCCGGTCCAGCGGCAGCTCTCGATCCGCTCCAGCTTCTCGCGATACGCCGACAAATTCATGGCATTCTCCGATTCATTGCGTCCTCCGTACCAGATCCGCAAAACCGCGTTCGATTTCATCGAGCTGCGTGCCGACCGAGGCGTCCAGCGTTCCGCGCTCCGATTCCAGCACCACGCTGCCAGGCGCAAGCCCGGGATCGGCGACCACTTCAATGCGGTGCGGGACGCCCATTTTCTCGAAGAACGCGAGCACCATCGGGGCGTCCTGGCGTGAAACGCGCACCTGGTTCACTTCGCGCGCGTCCATCTTTGCGAGGGCCGCCTTCACCAGACCCAAAAGTGCGTCGGGCGAGACGGTCAGCTCCCGATGCAGGATCCGGCGAGCCACGGCCAGCGCCAAAGCCACCGTGTCTTGCTCGGCCTCGTGCCGGTAGCGCGGTCTGAGGCCCGTGATCTCTTCGATGGTGCGGGCGAGCTTTGTTTGCATCGCCTCGATTTGCCCGGCGACAGCCTGACGTCCCGCGGCCAAGCCTTCGTCATAGCCCTGCTGATGCGCTTGCCGGATGCTCTGCTCGGTGTCAACGGCCGGCCGCTTGGCGCCGCCGGACGAGGGTGGGAATACGGTATGCCCGGACGGCGTTTGTCCGTCGCCCGCGATCGCGTCCAGCGGGGATACTCGCTGCCAGGCCACGGGTTCGGACGGAGGCCCGCCGCCCCGGTGAAGTTTAGTGGGCATGCTGGCACTTAGACGACATACTGTTCGCCCACGGCTCCCTTCAAGCTGATCGTGCCGTCGGCTTCCAATTGGCGGATCACAGCGATGATCTGCTGCTGGGCGGCCTCCACTTCCTTGATCTTGATGGGGCCGAGCGCTTCCATGTCCTCTTTGAGCATTTCGGCGCCGCGTTGGGACATGAGTTGCAGGATATGAACTTTCAACTGTTCGCTGGTTCCCTTAAGCGCCACTGTAAGGGTCTTGCGGTCCACTTTGCCGAGCATCTCCTTGAGGGCTTCCCCACTGAGCACCAGCAGGTCTTCAAAGACGAACATCATGTGCCGGATAGTCTCTACCAGCTTGGGATCGTTCTCCTCGATCGCTTCCAGGATGTCTTTGCTAGTGCCGGAATCCAAGCGGTTGAACATCTCCGAAACAGCCCGCACACCCCCATACGACTCGCGGTTCATCTCACCCAACGCCTTCAACCGCTGGCCAATGATGACCGCGATCTTGGAGACGATTTCCGGAGAAATTTGGTCGAGGTTGGCCATCCGCAGCGCGACGTCGGCTCTGAGCTCCTGCGGGAGCGAGACCAGCAACCCGGCGGCTTGCGAAGCATTCAAGTGCGAGAGTATCAACGCAATGGTCTGCGGATGTTCGTTGTGGATGAACTTGGCGAGCTGCTGCGGGTCGGCCTTCTGCAAGGTGTCGAAACTTGCGAGCTCCGATCCGAGGGTTTTCACCAGCCGGTCCACCAGCCGCTTGGCGTGCTCGGGGCCGAAGGCCGTCATGAGCATTTTCTTGGCGTAATCGATGCCGCCCTTGAGAACGTACTCGCGGGCCATCGACATCTGGTAAAACTCTTCGAGGACCGACTCGGCCTGATCCGGGCTAATGGAGGTGATGCGGGCCACCTCCTCGCCGATCTTCTGCACTTCGTCCTCGTCCATGTTTCGCAGGATCTCGCCGCTGATTTGATCCCCCAGAATGATCATGAGAATCGCTGCCTTGCGAATGCCTGGAGTGGTAGTGGACGAGGAGCTGGATTCAAGATTCTGGATCATCGTTTCAATTCTTCGCCGGCATCCATCCACGCTCGCAGCACGTGCGCCATGCTACTGGAATCTTTCTTGGCCTGCTCCGCGATGTGCTTGGTTAGAACCTCGGCTTTCTTGGTGGCCGGGGGCAGTTTCAGACTGCTCAGAACGTCCATTTCCTGTTTCTGCCGGAGGGCTGTTTGTTCGGCAAGGCGGTTTTCAATCTGGTTTTGCAATTGATCCTGTGCTGGGGGAGCTTCCAGCTCGGCGGGCATCTGGGCTCTCGTTCCTCCCGGCGCGCTCTTGGTGAGCCGGAGGATCAAAAACAGGAGGACCAGCAAAATCGCGGCGCCCACGCCGACCCCCGCCACAAATAGTTTGTTTTCCAAGATGAGTTCCCTCCAGCCCGGAGGAGCTGCCGGCTGCGTGCTTTTGGCCGGTGTGATTTGTTCCGGGTTCAGCGTCGATTCAAAGGCTAGCGTCTCCACCACCAACCGATCGCCGCGATCCGTATTGAGACCGATAACGCCAGAGACCAGATCGGAAATGGTCTTCAATTTCGCGGCAGTGGGCGGCTCCACGATCCGGCGGGCCTTCGCTCCGTTGCCTTCATAGCGAACGTCTGAATCCACCAAAAGCGCCACCGAGACGCGTTTGATGGCGCCCTCGGGTTCGCGTACATGCCGGACCGTATGGCTGGATTGATAGTTGATGTTCTCAGTCCGGCGCGTAACCGCGTTGGAGCCGGTGGCGGGCCGCGAGGTGGGACGCGGCAGGGAGGAGGCAGTGCCGGGAACGCCCGACGCCACGGCGCCCCCACTGATATCCTCGGTCTTTTGGGAGGTTGTGATCACCGATTTGGCCGGGTCAAACGACTCTTCGTTTTGCTCCGCGCTCGAAAAATCGCACTCCACCGAAGCCGTGGCGCGAAACTTATCGGCGCCGAGCAGCGGATCGAGCGCGCTGCTGATCTTGGCGAGCAGGTCATGCTCCAGCTTCTGGCGATAATCGAGGTCGGCCTCCGAGGGCGCGGGATCATCGGGAGAGGGAGCCTTCCGCGCGCGATTCAGAAGATTGCCCCGCATGTCCACCACCGAGACGGCCTCCGGCAGCAAGCCATCCACGGCGCTGGCGGCCAGCTGGCAAATAGCTGCCACATTTTGCGCCGACAACTGGGCGCCTGAACGAAGCTTGACGAGAACACTGGCCTTGGCGGGCTGGCGGTTGTCGAGAAACAGAGACTCCTTGGGGAAGGTGATATGTACGCGCGCCTGCTCCACGGCCGAGAGCGACATGACCGACCGTTCCAGCTCGCCTTCGAGCGCGCGATGATAGTTCACCTGCTCGGTGAAGTCGCTCGCCCCGAAATTGGTTTTGTCGAACAGCTCGTAGCCAATGCGGCCGCTCTTGGGCACTCCGGCCGCGGCCAGTTGCAGGCGCAACTCGGCTACGCGCGACGATGGAACCAGCACCGACGAGCCGCTGTCGGAGAGCCGGAATTCGACTCCGCTTTCGCGCACCTTCGCGAGCACAGCCCCGGCGTCTTCGGCCGACAACGCGCTGAACAACGGGCGGAAATCCCGCTCGCGGCTCCAACGCGAGAGCAACGCCAAAGCGCCGATTACAGCGCCGGCCGCCAGAGCGAGCGAGAGCATTTGTTTCCAACTCAGGCTTGCCAGCAGTCGTTTGATTTCGTTCATCCCTGATTTTGGGCGAGCCGCTTACATCTGCATGCGCATGACTTCCTGATAGGCGGATACCACCTTATTCCGCACCTGTAGAAACAGGTCGAAGGACAGCGCGGCCTGCTGCGTCGCCAAGGCCACCTTATGTACCTCTTCGTCCTCACCCGACAAAAATTTATCGATGCTCGATTGTGAATTCTGCTGCGCCTGATTCACTCGCCCGATGGCGTCGGCCAGCACGGAGCCGAAATTGCCGCCGGACTGGGGCGTAGCGACGGCGGGCGCAATATTCGGCAAGCTCGCCGGAGGCCGGATGGATGTGATGGGGAAAGACATGGGCTTATCTCATCAGGTCGATCGAATGCGTGATCATGTCCTTAATGGCCGTCATGGCAGCGACATTGGCTTCAAAGCCGCGCTGCGCACTTAAGAGGTCCACCATGTCCTCGGCCGGCTGAACATTTGGAAACGCCACATATCCGTCGGCATCGGCGTCCGGATGCCCCGGCATGTAGCGCTTTTCAGGCTCGCTCGAATCCTGAACCACCTCCGCCACCTCTACTCCGTTGACGCCCGACGCCATCTCGGTTTGAAACACCGCCGAAAACGGCGATGTTTGGGGAGCGCTTTGAAAAACCGCGTCCTCACGGCGATACGGACCGCCTTCGGGCGTGCGCGTGGTTTCAGAATTCGCCATATTTTGCACCAACAGTTCGGCTCGGGTGCGCTGCGCAGCCATACCAGAAGCGCTGACTGAAAGAACTGAAAGCAGACTCACGAGGATTGGCCCTCCTTGATTGCGGATTCCACCATTTTCAATTGCGTTTTCATCAAATTCGAGGCTACGTTGAAGCGCAGGGCGTTCTCAGCCAGCAAGCGCGCCTCGCGGTCCATGCTGACGTTGTTGCCGTCACTTTTCAATGCGAGGCCAGGCGGATCAATGACATTTGGCGCCCCGCCCTGAATCTGGCTGATATATTCAAACTGAAAATCTATGTCTTTGGTCTTATAACCCGGCGTATCCACGTTCGCGATATTAGAGGCGACCAGCTTCTGGCGAGCACTGAGCAGATCCATGTAGTGCTCGATCTGGTTCGTGATCCGGTCTAACACGTGAGGAGGAAAGCAAGCTGTGCTCCAAAGTGCTAATTCCATGTGCTCAATAACTTAGGTGGCACGGTGGGCCAAAACTTCGGTCCTTCGCCAAGATTTTGCCGTTGCGGAACACTCCGGTTCCATTTTGAACCGCGATGCTCTTCGCCCGAGTCCCGGCGAGATTTTCTAATGCCCTGGTCGAATCCCTAGGGCCTTATGCCTAGCTACTCCTAAGCAGATTCACTCTGATACACTAAGCGTTACCTGAAATTGATTACGTACCAGTACCCCCGGTAGAATCTAGATGCGATGGTCGATACACTATATATGAACGAAAGCCCTGCGACTTTGGAAGACAATGAATCTCAACCCAGTCCTGCTGAACCGAGGAAAGGCATGATTCGAGTTCTTATCGCCGATGACCACCCGATCGTGCGGGATGGGCTAAAGAAACTCCTTAGCTTGGAGGAGGACTTCCAGATTGTCGGCGAAGCGGCCGACGGTTGCGAGGTTCTAGACAGGGTGCAGGAACTGGATCCGGACGTGCTGCTGCTCGATCTGCGCATGCCTAACCTGGACGGGCTTTCGGCTCTCCAGTCGCTCCAGCAAACCAATAAACGCACGCGCGTCATCGTCCTCACGGCTTCCGAAGACAAGAACGAATTCGTGCAGGCCATGAAACTGGGCTGTTCGGGCATCGTGCTCAAGCAAACCGCACCAGAGCTGATCGTCAAAAGTATCCGCAAAGTTCATGGTGGGGAAATCTGGCTGGATTCTCACACCACGGCGGCAGTGATGCGGCAGTTCGCGGCCCCTGGCGATCTGACCGGCGGTGGCGGTAGCGGCAAGACGCGTGAACGGTCGCCCCTCAGCCAGCGCGAGCGCGAGATCGTCCAATTAGTCGCCCAAGGCTACAAGAACAAGGAAATGGCCGAGAAGATGTTCATCAGCGAGCAGACGGTAAAGAATCATCTGCACAATATCTTCGACAAGCTGGGTGTGTCCGATCGGCTGGAGTTGGCCCTCTACGCCATCCACAAAGGTCTCCACCTGACAGCCGAACGCTAGTCTCTCCATAAGCGGACTGATGCGATCATCAGTCCGCCATCCCTCCGCCATCCCCCAATTCCGCCGCTCGGCCGTTCTCTGTACCGTCTCCCGTTCAGTAATTCCCCTCAGAAGGATTGGTACCTTCAGTCCATTGCTGGCTATTCGTACTGGGTATAAAGTCCAGGGTACGGAGCTTCCAAACCATGCGACTGGTGCTTTCTCTTTCACTGCTTTGTATCGGCGCAGCGGCCTCGCTGCCGGCTCAAGACGCCGGCAAGGTGCCTTTGATGCACAAAGTTCAACCCGACAGCGGTAGGGTCGGGTCGGTCCTGCGCGTCAACGGCGTATTTCTCGACAAGGCCAAAGTGGACGAGGTCTATCTCACCGACCACACATTCGATATGAAGGTGAAGGTACTCGGGCAGACAGACGATTACATTGAGTTTCGCATTCCGCCCTCGGTAAAGCCGGGCCGGCTACAGCTCCTGGTGAAGACCACAGGGCGCGAGCCCCTGCTGCTGGAACAGCCGGTCTACATTACCGTGCAAGACCCTAGCGACGCGCCCAAAGAGACGCTGCAAGCGGCTGCCACGTCGCCCAGCACTGCCACCCCGAGCACCGCGACGAAATAACGCCGGGGCTGCGCGATCCTTATTGCTGCTGTTGCTGCTGCTGAGCCGTCAAATCCGCGTCCACGCCTTCCTCACGCAAGGCGGATGACCAATCATCGCCAGCTCCTAACTCCGACTCGAGCGGCGGCGGAGCATCGGAGGGGGCAACACGCACTGCTACCAGCAATTGGCTGTCAGCCGATCCTTTGAAGACGCCTTTGGTGGGCGGCACGTCGGCGTAATCGCGTCCCACAGCGGTGCGCACGTGACGTTCGCTGGCCAGCACGTTGTTGGTGGGGTCCAGCCCAATCCAGCCTAGCCCAGGCAATAGCGCCTCCACCCAAGCGTGCGTGGCGCCTTCCGCCGACCGCGTCTTGTCGCCGGCCTTGTGGAACAGATAGCCCGAGACGTAGCGGCACGGAATGCCGATGCGGCGCGCCAAGCCGATCATGATGTGCGCGAAGTCCTGACAGACGCCCTGCCGGCTTTCGAGCGCGTGATCGATGGGCGAATCCACATTGGTGCTCTTGGGAACATAGGAAATCTTCGAATAGAGAGCGGCGTTGAGGTCGAGCACCAATTGCAAGGGATCGCGCTCGCGGGCTTTGGCGAGCGAATCCACGCCGATCTCCTGGGCGAATCGCTCCAAAAGCTCGCTGGACTGGCCGAAATGGCTGGGCATCAGCATCTCGATGTAATCGCCGGCCGCGACCATCTGATCCAGTTCGTCCCAGGCCGCTGTTCCGAGCGATGCAGGCAGCGCCGGGGGACGCTGCACGTCCACTAACGCGTCGGCGACGATGGAAAGCTGTTTATGCCGCCCAGGGACATCGAAGTGATGCACTGTGTTGCCCAGATAATCACGATAGGACTGCACGCGCGCCCGCGGATGAACCATGAGCTGAAACGTCAGGCAGCGCTGCGGGCCGTCCGAACGCGGCTGCATGCGCGCCTCCATGAGGCTTTCGCTCACGTGCGCGCTATAGCGGAATTTCGTCAGGTGGCGGATGGAGTAATACATGGAGCGCTAGGCCTCTATCGCTGCTTCGATCGAATACGTGATGTACACTTCGTGAATCGCGGCGTGGATGCGGACGCATTGCTGCTGGATGTCGGCGAAGAATTCGGCCAACCCGGCCACCACTTCTTCGAGCGGCGTGAACATCAGGCCCGCGCTGAGGCGTCCGGCGATCTTAGCCACGCGTGGCGAGCGTCGGCTGGCCGCGGCTTGATTGATAGCCTCGAGCGAAGCCTGCATGCGGTCGGCCGCGAACCGGACCGAGTGGGGAAACTCGCTGTTGAGAAGCAGAAATTCGGCCACGCGCTCGGGGCGCAAGTCGGCGGTATAGACCTTGCAATAGGCTTCAAACGCAGTGCAACTTCGGAGCAACCCGATCCATTCCATGTGCTCACCGGAATCCATGGGCTGGCCGGCCGGAAACTCACGGAAGTAGATATCGAGCAGGCGCGCAATGGCGGCGGCGCGCTCGATGAACCGCCCCACTTGGATGAACTGCCAGCCTTCCCCGTGATTCATGGTGGAATCGGTCACGCCCTGCACCAGGTGCGAGCTTTCGAGAATCACGGCCAGGAAATCGAGTGGCTGCGAGGCCCATAAACCAGCCGATTCCATGCGCCTCACTTCATGAAACAGCCGGTTGAGTTGTTCCCACATTTCGGAACTGATCTGCTCGCGAACCTGGCGGGCATTTTCGCGTGCCGAGGCGATGCCGCCCATGATGTTGCGCAAGGCGTAGGTCTGGGCGCGAGTGAACGGATCGCTGTTCTCGGTTACCGAGCCCGGGTGGCCCAGGCTGCCCAGCACACGCAGCCAGCGGCGATCGGAGGATTTGGGATCCTGCTCGAGCATCAGGTTGAGTTGGACGCCCAGCACGCGCGTGGTGTGCTCGGCGCGTTCCAGATACCGGCTCATCCAATACAGACTGTCAGCGACTCTGGATAGCATGTTGTTACTGAAGGACCCAAGTGTCCTTGCTGCCTCCGCCTTGGGATGAATTCACCACCAGCGAGCCCGAGCGCAGGGCCACGCGCGTCAGGCCTCCGGGCACGATCGTCACTTTATCCCCGCACAGGATGTACGGGCGCAGGTCCACGTGGCGCGGCTCCACGCGTCCATCGAAGAAGCAGGGCGCGCGGGAGAGCATCAGCGTCGGCTGCGCGATATAGTTGCGGGGATCTGCGAGGATGCGATCGCGGAACTCGTCGCGCTGCTCGGCGGTGGAATGCGGGCCGATCAGCATTCCATATCCACCCGATTCGCCCACGGCTTTGACGACGTATTTATCTAAATTCGCGAGCACATGCTGGCGCTCGGCGGGTTCGGTCAGCAAAAAAGTCTCGACATTATCGAGAATCGGATCTTCGCCCAGAAAATATTTGATCAGCTTGGGGACGTAGGCGTATAGCGCCTTGTCGTCGGCCACGCCGGTGCCGAGTGCGTTGGCGAGCGTCACGTTGCCGGCGCGATAGGCATTGAATAAACCGGGCGCGCCAAGAATGGAATCGGAACGGAACGCGAGCGGATCGATAAAATCGTCGTCCACGCGGCGATAAATCACGTCGACACGCCGCAGTCCGCCGGTAGTGCGCATGTAGACCACATTGTCGTGGACAACGAGGTCGCGCCCTTCCACCAGCTCGATACCCATTTGACGCGCGAGATAGGTGTGCTCGAAGTAAGCCGAATTGTACACGCCGGGGGTGAGCAGCACGATGTTCGGCTCGCCGCGGCCCTCGGGCGCAAGTGCGCGCAGGGTGGTGAGCAGCGCTTCCGGGTAATGATCGATAGTCCGGACGTCGGTGTGCCGGAACAATTCGGGGAAGATCCGTTTCATCACTTGCCGCGACGTCAGCATATAGGACACGCCGCTCGGGACGCGCAAGTTGTCTTCGAGAACCACAAAGCGGCCGTCGGGAAGGCGGATGAGGTCCGTACCCATGACCGCGACGTAGATGTTCTTGGGCGCGGTTACGCCGCGCATCTGCCGGCGAAAATGCTTGCAGCTATACACCATTTCGCGCGGTACGACGCCGTCGGCCAGGCAGCGGCCTTCGTTGTAGATGTCGCGCAGAAACATGTTGAGCGCGGTGATGCGCTGGGTCAGGCCGTTTTCGATGGTCTGCCATTCGGCGCTGGTGATGATGCGGGGCAGCAGGTCGTGAGGAAAAATGCGTTCCGTGCCTTCGTCGCGGCCGTACACGGTGAACGTAATGCCCTGGTGGAGAAACGAGACGTCGGCAGCCTGCTTCTTGCGGCGCATTTCTTCAGCCGGGAGACCGAGCAGCAGATCGTACAGTGCCTGATAATGCCCGCGGGGACGGCGATGAGCGTCGAACATCTCATCGAAAGCGCTGTCGAGAACGTAGCTTGAGAACGGGCCGGAAGCAATGCGCGGTTCGTCGATTCCAGGGGTCGCCATGTGTCGAGCTTTGAGTGTCTAGCTGTGAATTTCTGGGCTTCGACGAGGAAGGATGTAACTCAGATTATCACAATTGCATAAACTAGAGGTTGTTTTCGCTGCTTCTTCACCCACCATCATCTGACGCGCAGGATCTGTTGATTGCGGAGCTTCACGAGTGCGGGACCATCGGGATTACGGAGGAAGATGCGGGGGTGCGGGCGTTCTTCGATGGCGGTCAAGACGCCAGCGCGCTCGCTCGCCGTTTCGCGGAATTTGACCCTGAGGTTCGTGAGGAAGAACCCGCCGATTGGGAGCAACTCACGCGCGATGCCTGGCCGCCGCTGTCCGTCGGTGAGCGGTTCTATTTGGTGGCGCCGTGGGACGGTCACGTCGCGACGCCGCCGGGGCGCTTACGCCTATCGATTTATCCCGGGATGGCATGCGGTACGGGCCGGCATCCAGCGACGCAGCTTTGTCTTCAGGCCATCGAGCGCTACGTGAGGCCGGGCGCGCGGGTGTTGGACGTGGGATCAGGATCGGGCATTTTGTCGGATGGCGCGCGGCTGATGGGAGCAGCTTCGGTGATCGGCTGCGATATCGATCCCGATGCGGTTCAGATCGCGAGCGAACGCGTGCACACACCGCTGTTTGTGGGCTCGGCTGACGCGGTGCGATCGCAGTGGGCCGACGTGGTTATTGCGAACATCGATGCAGCTACGCTGGAGCGGATCGCGCCGGAGCTTGAGCGGGTGCGGAAGCCGGAGTCAACACTGATTCTGTCTGGCTTTCCCAAGTGGGACATGCCCGAGGGCTTTGTATCAAAGGAGACGCTGCAATTAGAGGAATGGGTATGTTTCATCTGTGTTGATCCGTGTTCATCCGTGGCGCAGGAAAATTGGCCACCGATAAACACAGATGAACACCGATCGGAAGGCTAGGCCGCCAAATAAAAGAGGCCCGGGGAGCTTGCTAAGCCTCGGGCCTCAGGATTGGAGAAAGATTGGCTACTATTCAGACGCTGGCCGGCGCTTTAAAGTCGGACGGTCGTCATCATCGGAGCTGGAAGCTCCGCCGTTACCTTCGTCGGCACCCACTGTTCCAGTACCCGCTCCAGGAGCACGGCGCAGCGTGGGACGGTTCGGATCGGTGTTAGTGTCGATCTTGCGCTTGTTGTGCATGGCCATCAAGCGGCCCTTAACGTCGTTAAACTCGGAAGTCGTCAGTACGTATTCGGGCTTGGCCTTCAGCAAGTTCTGGATGTTGGCCTGCGCAGCGCGGATGCGATCGTCGGTCATCGGATGCGTGGAGAAGACCTTGGCCATGGTTCCAGGCTTGCGCTTTTCCAGAGTTTCGATTTTTTCGAAAAAGTCCACGAACGCTGTCGGATCATAGCCGGCCTTGTACATGTACTCCAGGCCCAGCATGTCGGCTTCGGACTCAAACGCGCGCGAAAACTTCAGGAATCCCACCGGTACCAGCACGCTGGCGGCCTGATAGATGCCGTAGCCGGTCCAGCCGCCGACGAAAATCAGCGGGATCATGCCCAATTGGGCGATCTCACCGCGTGTTGCTTGCCGGGTGCCGTGCCGCGCCGCCACATGCGCGATCTCATGCGACATCACTCCGGCCAGTTCCGCTTCGTTGTCCGCCTTCAGGATCAGCCCGGAGTTTACAAAGAAGAATCCACCCGGCAGCGCGAAAGCATTTACTTCTTCGCTATCGATGACCTTGATGGTGAAGGGGACCTTGGCGTCGGAATTGCGGACCAGGTTCTGGCCCACGCGATTGACGTACTCCGCAATCACGGGGTCGTTGACGATCTTGGCCTGGCGCTCCACCTCGCTCGCGAGCTGCTTACCCAGCGCGATCTCTTTTTCGAGCGAGTAGAAGTTGACCTTCCCGCTGACGTTCCGATTGCCGATCTGATCGGGGTCTTTCTCCGGGTTCTCTGCGAACACGCGGCCCGGCGTGCCCAACGCCAGAGCAACCGAAAAACTAAGGGTGGCAGACAACAGGCGTTTCATCGATACTCCTAGAAACGAGTATAAACCCACAAAGATTAAACGTATAGTGTCTTCTATGGGTTTCGACCAAACAATCACAGCGGCCGAGCCGCTCTGGCGGCAGTACCGGGATGAGTTCCCCGTCACGCAAAATTTGATCTATTTGAACCACGCGGCGGTTGCTCCGCTCCCCCGTAGAACTGCCGTGGCCATGCAAACGCTGGCGCAAGATGCCTTGGATTTCGGCTCGCTCCATTATGATCGCTGGTTGGATACATATGAAGCGGTGCGAGTTGCGGCTGCCAAGCTGATCGGTGCGCAGCGCAACGAAATCGCGCTTGTCAAGAATACCTCTGAGGGAATATCAATGGTCGCGCAAGGTCTGCATTGGCATCCCGGCGACCGAATTGTGGCATTCCGGGAGGAATTTCCGTCCAACTATTACCCATGGCTACGCCTCGAATCCCGCAGGTGTACGGTCGACTGGCTGTCCGTCCATGACCCGTTGGAGAAGATCGAGCACGCCTGCACGGGCGCCAGGATGCTTGCGATTAGCTTCGTCCAATATCTCAGCGGCTTTCGGGCGGATTTGAACGCCATTGGCGAGATTTGCCGGCGGCATCACTGCTTCTTTTTCGTGGATGCGATCCAGGGGTTGGGAGCTTTTCCGCTGAACGTGGAAAGCGCCCATATCGATGCCCTGGCCGCCGACGGGCACAAATGGCTGCTCGGGCCGGAGGGGTGCGGGATTCTGTACGTCCGCAAATCGAGGCAGGATTCCATCTTCCCGGAGGAGTTTGGCTGGACGAATGTCGCCGGGTACAACGACTATTCGTCGCGGGATATGGCCCTACGGCAGGACGCTGGGCGCTATGAATGCGGAACACTAAATACTATTGGATGCTATGGGCTACGGGCTTCTCTTGAACTGTTGCTGGAAGCCGGAACCGAGCGCGTTTCCGCGGCAGTTCTCCAGTTAACAGATCGGCTCCTCCTCGGCGCGGTCAGGAAAGGCTATGAGGTGCTGGGCGACCGAGCGCCCGAAAACGCCGCCGGGATCATCGCCATTCAGAAGCCAGGGCTCGATAGCCGCAAGATGGTCCACGATCTGAAAAAGCTCGGAATTTTGGCTGCTCCGCGCCAGGGATGGGTTCGGATGTCGCCGCATTTTTACCTTAGTCCGGAAGAGATTGACCGGGTGATCGAGGCGTTGCCGTAAGCAGGGCTAGCCGTCCAGCCCGAGCGGGCGCTTCGGAACATCGTCACGGGGGTTGCGTGGCTTTCGAAGGCCGGCCGTCAACAAGGCAAGCAATAACAGGACTACCGCTACGATAAGGATCGGCCGCCCCGTGGATGAGAAACCCCAGCGTCTCCACGCCAGCACGAGGATGGCGGCGATCAGGACAATGCGGAGAAGCTTGCGCGGCGACATTCTCCGATTATTCTAGTCGAATCGTTTCAGTCCACGGGCATCCAGGTGGCGTCGGGATCGAAACTGGTCGGCGGCGTTGCCGAACCCGCTCCCCGGTCCTTCTCGTAGACCACGCCTTCGTGGCTCACGATGAAAGTGTTAACGCCGGTCACTCCATATTGCGCGGGCCAGGCGACTAGAGCGAAGCCGCCAATCATGGTCTTGCCGATCACATAGGGATGCTGCCCGCCCGGCGCACTTGGACCTTGTTGCTTCAACACGCGGAAGAAGTAGCCATGATAGGGCCGCGTGGGGTTCGGTCCCGCCGCCTCGGCGAATTCTTTAGGAACCGCGGAGTTCGCGACAGTTTCGGCATACTCGAGCGTGCCCGCCGCAGAACGTTTCTTCATCGCATATTGCTGTTGCACGCCGACAAAGGCGGCACAAGCCTGGATCGCGTCCAATTCATTCGCCCCAACCTGGCGGGAGCGCACTTCCATGGCGCCGCGCATGGGATCAAAACGCCAGTGCTCGCCTTCGTGGAGGAGCGGAATGGGAAACGGCCATTCCTGATCGCCGATGAGCAGAACCATGACGTGCGAATTCATTGATGATTTTTCCAGATGATGCTTCTCGTTGGCGATTTTCGCGAACTCCTGCCGTTCGGATTCATCTTGTTTGGGATCGCCGGAGGTGAGAATGCCTTTTGCCGACGAACCCAAGATCAATCGCAAGGCCGGCACATCGTTCATCGATGCGGCGTCAATCAGGGCCTGGGTGGCAGCTTCGGGCGATTCAAAAGTCTTTTGTAGTGGCTTCGGCGTGGCCGCCTTCGCGGGTGGCGTTGCTGGAGCTTGCGCAAACGCACTGCCTGCAGCCAGGATCAAAACCATTGCGAATGTTTTTGTGGTCATGTTTATCTCCGGCCTCCGCCGCCACCATGGAATCCACCGCCACCACCGAAGCCGCCGCCACCGCCTCGGAACCCTCCACCACCGAAGCCGCCCCCACCGAAGCCGCCGGAACGGCCGATGCTGGAGAATCCGTGATCGCTCTGCATGCGTGTTGTACCTCCGTTTTGGATGCCGCCGAACGCGCTGTGACTCTCGGCCGGCTCACGCGTTGAGAAACCGCCTCCGCCACGCGCGCCTTCCGCGCGGCCGGCTTCAGCTCCCCGAAATCCTTCCCCGCCCCGGAAACCTGCGGTACCTCTAGCACCCGCGCCTCCGCCGAACCGGTTAGCCACGGCGCGATTCCCATATGGCACGCCCAACCGATGGCCGGGATCGTGCGCCCATACGCCTCCCAAACCACGATGGAAATCGTTAAAACCATAGCGATGGAAAAAGTTGCCGTTCAAAAGGATGCGGCCTCCGAACCAATCCGGCCCCCAGCCCCATCCAAAGCCGCCCCATAGACCCCAGCCTCCACCGAAATAGAAGCCAAGGTCGATCCCGGGCAAGAACGAAAAACCGACGTCGAGTCCTGGGTAAAACAAAGGCGGGTAGAAGCCATACACAGGCGGACCCCAAACCCACGCGGGGTTGTAGACCGGGACATAGATCACGCCCGGCTCGACAGGTTGAATCTGGATGGCGGACTGCCCATTTTCGGTCTCAGTACTCACGCTCTCTTGGGGCGTCGATTGCAGCTTGCCATTGGCTTGCGCCTTCATGCGCAAATCCTGCACGGCGTGCATGACGTCGGCCTGCTGCGCCAGAAACGCATTCCCCAGGTCCGTGGTCCATCGAATGTCCTGGTTCAAGCGCGTCAACACGTCAGGAAAAGCGATCAGCGCTTGAATGCTTGGATCCCAATTCTGTTTCTTGGCCTCATCCATGAGCTTCTGGCCCTTGAGGCCGCGGTTCTGCTGCAGCCACTGCTGCGCTTCGACCACTTCGATCGGATAAGTGCTGGCGGCCAGGATCTCGCTGAGCAAGTTGTCCGGGTAAAGTGCGATGGGCGCGACCAGGTTTTGCAATTGATCGGGATTCAGAGGCGGCGCCGGGGGCTGCGACTCAGCGGATGGCGCGCCTTGATCGGCAGGCGGTGGTGGCCCGTCCTGTCCAAACGAGACCGTGCCGATGAACGCTAACAAAACTGGCAAGCTGACTACGGCGGCTAGCCTGATGACTCTCATTTCTCCGCCCTCCTTAAGGGCTCTGAAAACCCGCCCAAGTATTATGATGCACACCGACTCACAGAGTTCCGACAGAAATTTAACATCGTTTCGTAACCGCGGGAATGATAGCCGCGCCACCTATGAAGCCTCGCCACGACGCGCCGGGATCTTCTCTTCGCGGCGGGCGCCGTTGCGCTGAACTCGCCGTCTTTCGCTGCCAGTAAGCCAGATTTCACTCTGCGCATTGCCACGATCACCGCTGATCTTGCCGCGGGAAAATCGATCCAAACGACAGCATACAACGGCACCGTCCCAGGCCCGTTGCTTCGCATGAAGGAAGGCAAGCCTGTGACCGTGGACATCTTCAACGATACTAGCGTTCCCGAGTTGATCCACTGGCATGGCCAAATAATTTCCGCCCAGGCCGATGGCGCGGAAGAAGAAAGCAGTCCGTTTGTCCCGCCGCATGGCGATCTACGCGTCCACTTCACGCCGCGGCCGGCCGGCACGCGCTGTATCACACTCATGTGATGGCGATGACCGATCTCACTCGCGGCGCTTACTCGGGCCAATACGGATTCCTGCTGGTGGAACCCAAGAGTGAGCCCGGCAAATACGATCAAGAGATCTTTCTGGCGGGCCGCCACTGGGATCCCATGATCCAGCATCGGGGCGAACCGAACAACGATTGGACGGTCGATTACAAGCTGTGCACCTTGGCGGATAAGGCTCTCGGATACGGCGAACCCATCCGCGTCCGCCAGGGCCAGCGTGTTCTGTTCCGGATACTCAATGCCGACGCGACGCGGCAACTGACCCTCGCCCTTCCCGGCCATCGCTTCCAGGTGATCGCGCTGGTTTCACAATGGGATGGAGGACGGCCAAAGACACCGTGAACCTGCCGCACAACTCGACCATCGAAGTCGATTTCGTAGCGGATAATCCTGGACTGTGGCTGCTGCATTGTCACATGCAACAACACATGGACTACGGATTTAAGACCATCGTGAAATACGCCTAACGGCGTTCGACCTTTCGCGCCGAGACTCAAGTCCTACTTTTCTGATACCATTCGCTAGACTTGTTTGCCATTATCGCTTGCGTAGGTTCGAAACTTGCCCCCGCGAATTTTTTCCGACCGCGAGGCGCGCCGCATGGCCGGCTAAATCGAGTCTATTCAAAACAACCTATTTCGAGAGGATGCCTCATGTCGAAGGATTTGCGGTCTTATTCTTTCCTGGCGCGTTTGCTGCGCCGCGCTATATTCACCATCGGATTCACATCCGTGCTGCTGGCGCAGGGTCCCGGCGATGCGCCCGCGGCCCGGGTTTTCATTCCACGGCCCATCGATCAAAGCCGGATAATTACGCTGGCCGGAAACACACGACCCGAAGCGATAGCGCAAAACGACCTGGGGAAAGTGCCCGATTCGTTTGCTCTTGACCACATGCTTCTTCAGCTGAAGCGCAGTCCCGAGCGGGAAGAGGCGCTCAAGGAATTTATCGATCAGCAGCACGATTCGGCGTCTCCGAATTTCCACAAATGGCTGACGGCGACTCAATTCGGCCAAATATACGGGCCGTCGCCCCTGGATATCGATACAGTTTCCGATTGGCTGCGCGGGAAGGGCTTCGCGGTAAACACGGTGTACCCGAGCGGAATGATGATCGATTTCTCGGGAACGGCGGGTCAGGTTTCGGCCGCATTCGGCACCGAAATTCACCGGCTTTCGGTGGATGGGCAAAATCACATCGCGAATATGAGCGATCCGCGGATCCCGGAAGCCTTTGCGGCAGTGGTGGCTGGAATCGTATCGCTGCACGATTTCCGTCCCCTCTCGATGAAGTTGTCGCCTACCCCGAAGTACGGGATTGAGCTAGAGCTGGTGGTGCCAGCCGATCTGGCCACGATTTACGACCTGAAACCCGCCTTTGCAGCGGGGCTGACCGGCCAGGGACAGACCATCGCCGTGCTGGAGGATAGCGATCTTTTCAACACAGCCGATTGGTACACTTTCCGGAAGGTATTTGGATTATCCACGTACACTTCGGGAGCGTTGAGCGAAATCAATCCCGCGCCACCCAAGGGAGGGTCCAATTGCACGGATCCGGGATCCAACGGTGCCGACGGAGAAGCGACCATCGACGCAGAATGGGCGAGCGCAGCCGCTCCAGATGCAACCATTGTGGTTGCCACATGCGCGGACTCGACTGTGTCATTGGGAGTCCTGTTCGCAGCGCAGAACCTGATCAACGGCAGCCATCCGCCTCAGATCATCAGCATGAGCTACGGCTATTGCGAACCGTTCAACGGCGTAACCCAGAATGCCGCCTACAACGCCGCGTATCAGCAAGCAGTGGCAGAAGGCGTGTCGGTGTTCGTTTCGGCCGGAGACGCGGGTCCAGCAGGCTGCGATCGCACGATCGCCGCGGCCCATGGCATCAGCGTCAGCGGCATGGCCTCCACGGCCTACAACGTGGCCGTCGGAGGAACCGATTTCGCCGATTCGTCCCAGCACACCAACAGTACATATTGGGGGCCCACCAATAGCTCAACCTTCGGTTCGGCGCTCTCCTACATTCCCGAGATTCCCTGGAACGACTCGTGCGCGGGCTCCATCCTCGCGACATTCAACGGCTTTTCTGTTGGTTACGGCACTAGCGGCTTTTGTGGCAGCAGCCTGGCGGCAGAGTTCGGAAACCTAACTACGGCAGCGGGCAGCGGAGGTCCAAGCGGTTGCGCCACTGGTGTTCCGGCAGCCAACTTTGTGGTGGGAGGCACTTGCAAGGGATATCCCAAACCCAGCTGGCAGACGGGGGTGCCTGGAATCCCCGCCGATGGCGTCCGTGATCTTCCCGATGTCTCGCTGTTCGCCGCCAACGGAGTCTGGGGCCACTACTACGTCTACTGCCTTACCGATCCGTCCAATGGCGGTGCGCCGTGCGAAGGCCCGCCGTTTCCCTACCCGGATGGCACTTGGTCCGGCGCGGGCGGAACTTCGTTTGCGGCCCCAATCCTGGCTGGGATTCAAGCATTGGTGAACCAGCAGATGGGAGGAGGGTCACAAGGTAACCCGAATCCGGTTTACTACAAACTGGCGGCCAGCTCGGTGGCGTCGACGGTATTTCACAGCATCACGACCGGCGACATCGTGGTGAACTGCTCGGGCGACATCAATTGTTTCGGAACCGGGTTCGAGGGAAGAGGCCGCGGGACCGAGTTCGACGGAAACGGCGCGCTATCGACGAGCAGCCAAACCTATGCCCCGGCCTTCGCCGCTGGCAGCGGTTGGAATTTCGCGACTGGTCTGGGCAGCGTGGACGCCTACAACCTGATCATGAACTGGAGCAAGGGCCAATAACATGACACGCATCAAGAGCACTATTCTTCTGCTGAGCAGCGCCCTTTTGATGGCAGCAGCGCCGGGAGGCGTTCAGGCTCAGAGTTTTGATACCAGCGGAACCGCAGGCCTCATCGGTCCATATCTATTCCGGTACGTCAATTTCTTCAACGACGCGTCAGGCAACCTGACCCAGTCCTGCACGCTCAGCGGCACCATCACGTTCGATGGTTTCGGACACTACACGCTCTCGAATACGCAACTGGCCGATTCGAGCGGCACCACCGGTGGCGGCTTCTGCGCTTCGCTGGGCGGAGGAACATACGGCGTACAATCGAACGGCATCGCGCAACTGGATAATCCGCTCTTCCAGGCGACTCTTTTCGGCACGTTCAGCGAACCGGTTCTCACCGCGAGTTCCACCGAAGATGACGGCTTCGATCTCTTTATCGCGCTGAAAGCGCCAGCTTCTGCTAACAACGGAATTCTCGCTGGCCCCTTCACCGTGGGTACGCTGGATTTCCCCGGCTCCGATGCCACTAAGGCGCGTCAGGGCTACTTCAACTTGAATGCCGACGGCCACGGGAATATCTCGGCATTCACGGTAACCGGCTCGCTGGCAAATGTAAAATCCGGCGCCACCGTAACGCAGAACATTGCCGCCTCCACCTATGCTTTCACGGGCGCGTCGAGTGGAACCATGACTTTTCCAGGGAGCTCGACCAGTGAGAGTGAGATCATCGGCGGCGAAAAGCTTCTGTACGTATCGAACGATGGGAACTGGATCGTGGGAGGGTCGGCCACCGGGACGGACATGATCTTTGGATTCCGGGCGCCTTCCGGGACGAGTTCAAATGCGCTTCTGAGCGGGACTTACTTTACAGCAGGACTGGAAGACGCCGCGCCAGGGTCGGAGAATTTTCTGGATGCCTTTTATGGTTCCATCAGCGCCAATGGCGCCGGGGCTCTCATTACGCATGAACGATTCGACGATGTTGTCGATGTAGCGACCTATGACAATACATTCAACGCGCCCGTAACTATTGGTTCGGACGGCTCATTTTACGACGGCAACGTTTATACTTATCTCGCCGGCGCCAATGGGAAGGCCTTGATGCTGATTGGATCGAATCAGCAGTTCTCACTCATTGTCGGTGTTCATGCTCCGGCGTATACTCCGACTCCCACTTTGTGGCTTGATCCGGTGGGGATCACCGAGGCAGCGAATTACACGCCGATCACAAACTCTTTCTCTCCAGGCGAGTTGGTGAATCTGTACGGAACCTTCGCCGGCGTAGCTGGCCAAGCTGCGACGACGCTGCCGATTTCGACAACCCTTGGCAACGTGCAGGTTCTCGTCAATGGGCAGCCGGCTCCGGTTGACTTTGTGAGTGCGAGCCAGATCAGCACTCTGATTCCTTACGAAACTGTGGGCGACGCTTTTGTCACGTTCCAGGTGGTGGTCGGCGGATCGAAATCAAACTCGGTATCGGTCTATGCCGGAAACACCGCGCCGGGGATTTACACGCTTACTGAGAATGGGATCGGAGCGGGAGCAATCCTGCACGCCAATTTCACCGAGGTGTCCAGCAGCAGTCCAGCTCAACCCGGGGAGACGGTGGTCATGTTTATGAGTGGTCTGGGACCGGTAACCCCGGGCGTAGGTGATGGCGCGGCCGCTCCTGCGAGTCCCGTGAGCCAGAGCGTCGAAGCCGCGGACATTGGTATATTCCTCGGGGACCCTTCTAACGGTTTCTTGGAGGCCAACGTATCATTCGCCGGCTTGGCGCCCTTCTTCGCCGGGCTCTATCAGGTCAACTTCAGCGTGCCGCAGGACGGTCTGACAAACGGCGATAATACGATTGCCTTTGACACGATAGAGGGGCTGAATGAGATGGCGACGATCAGCTTGTCGGGCTTTTCGAGCTCACCCGGCCTGTTTGCGACTGGCACACACGCACCCATGTTGCGGAACCACGCGGCCGCGGCTCGGGCCGTCAGCGGGCGACACGTGAGGAACTTTCGCCGAGCGTTACCGGATCGTTAGGCCTGTTCGTCCGTCCGGCACCCGGGCGTTTTAATTCGATTATCCAATTAATTAATTGAATTATCCGTCCGGGTGCAAATTACAACCTTTTTACATCTTTTCCCGTAGCGTGCCATCATCTTGCGGCGTCAGTCCTGCGTACGACTAGGTCGTCAAGGGGGGACAAGTATGGCCGAAGAGATGCATCGCAGCAAACTCACCTGGCTTTGCGCAGGAGTGCTGCTGGGGGCCGCCGCGGGGTCATTAGCAGCTCAGACCACCAGCGCTCCAACGAACAATTATCTGGTTCATAACCTGGTTTCTGATCTGGCTAACACGGCCGACCATCAAGATCCGAATCTCGTCAATCCGTGGGGCAATGGATTCGGCTCCACTCCGTTCTGGGTTGGAAATAACGGAACCGGCACTTCCACGCTCTACACCGGCACAGGCACCGCCATTCCGTTGGTGGTAACCATTCCGCAGGCCGGAAATGCGGGCACCGCCGGGCCCGTGACAGGCGTTATTTATAACACCTTCGCATCCAACGCAAACGCGTTTGACGTCCAGCCTGGCAAGCCGCCGAACTTCATTTTCTGCTCGACAGACGGTGTGATCTCAGGATGGAACTCATCCGTGAGCGGGAAGGCGGCCTCGATTTTATTCGACAACTCAAAATCGGGTGCTGTATACACGGGATGCGCGCTGGGCGGCACAGCCACGACGCCATTTCTCTTCGCCGCGAACTTTAATGCCGGAACCGTGGACGTGTATGACAGCAACCTCAATCTGAATCCAGCGTCCTACAACAACACTTTCCTGAATCCGACGGTCCCGGCAGGATTTGCTCCCTACAACGTGCAGAACATCAATGGCGCGCTGTATGTCACCTATGCGAAACAGAACGCCCAGAAAACGGAAGCGGTAGGAGGTGCGGGCAACGGATATGTCGCAGTCTTCAACGTGAACGGCAGCCTGATCACGAATCTCATCAGTCAGGGACCGCTCAATTCGCCCTGGGGGATGGCGATTGCCCCGGCCAATTTCGGACCATTCGCGGGCGCGCTTCTGGTTGGAAATTTCACCGATGGCTGGATCAACGCCTTCAACGCGACTACGGGCGCAGTGCTCGGCACGCTGGACGATACCAGCGGTACCCCTATCGCGATTCCCGGGTTGTGGTCCTTGAACTTCGGAAGCGGGGCTCAAAGCGAGGATCCGGGCACGCTGTACATCACGGCGGGAATTGGCGGCGGCCCAAATAACGATCCGGTGGGGTCGCACGGGCTGCTGGCAAGCATTGAGGCGGCGCCTTCCTTTGATACCTCGGGCATCACGAACGGCGCGACATTCGCAGCTGGAGCGCTCGCTCCCAATACGTGGTTCACCATCACGGGACATGGATTATCGGAGACCACTGGCTCCTGGCAGGTTACCGGGAGCACTCTGCCGACGTCGGTCAACGGTGTGGGCGTTACGATTAACGGCGCGGCGGTTCCCGTGAGCTTCGTCAGCAATACCCAGGTGAACTTCCTGGTTCCCGGCACCGTGTCGACGGGCACCGCGCAAGTGCAGATGACAAATAACGGCCTGACCAGCGCGCCCGTGACGGTGAATGTGGAGCCGCTGTCGCCAGGTTTCTTCACCATCGGTACCAACGCGACTAGCGGCAATCAGTACGCAGCCGCTGAACACGTCAATGGGACCCTAATCGGCCCTGCGGCGACCATTAAAGGAGCCACGCCCGCCGAACCAGGCGAGACCATCGTGTTGTTCGGCACCGGTTTCGGACCAACGCTTGCCTCCAGCGAAGTGCTGGCGGTGACTCCAACCATCGTGATGGACGGCATCGCGGCCGACGTCGCATTCGCGGGCTTGGTGGGACCGGGACTGTATCAGTTCAACGTGGTGGTGCCGACCACCGTCACACTCGGGCAGGACGTGCTGGTGGTGGGGTTATCGGGCAATTTTGAAACGCAGCCCAACGAGTTCCTCACCATAGCCGCTCAGTAATCCGTTCCCAGGGGATCGGCCGCTATAAGCGTTCGATCCCCTAAACCAGCTCGTCCCCACGCTTCCCCTTGCACTTCGACAGGAGCTTGGTGTATTGTTCTTGTAGAAGTGAAAGGGGGACGCGATGCCTGCTGCCCGCCGTGTCGAATTGCCGCAAGGCACTCTGGATCTCCTCATCTTGCAAACACTGGCTCTTGAGCCGCAGCATGGCTGGGCGATATCCGAGCGCGTCCAACAGATTTCCAGCGACGTCCTGCGCATTCAGCAGGGCTCTCTTTATCCCGCATTGCACCGCCTGGAGCGACGCGGATGGATCAAGGCCCGCTGGGGAGTTTCCGAAAACAGCCGGCGCGCCAAATACTACGAACTCACTAAGAATGGCCGCCAGCAGCTGGAAGTCGAGAGAGACGCCTGGGCAAGGTTGACCGCTGCCATGGCTCAGGTGCTCGGAACCACATAGGAGGCCCGTATGCTCGACGATCTGACTTACCGTCTGCATTCCCTGCTCAAGCGAAAAAAGGCGGAAACGGAACTCGATGACGAGCTCCGCTTTCACTTTGAGCATCAGGTCGAGAAGAACGTCGCTTCAGGTCTGTCACCAGAAGAAGCGGCTCGGCGCGCCCGTTTATCGTTCGGTGGGATGGACCAGGTGAAGGAGGAATGCCGCGACGCACGCGGCG
>DATHMO010000038.1:0-2667 GCA_035486995.1 Bryobacteraceae bacterium | reverse complement strand
ATCCGCAAGGTTCGCTGCCCCGCGCTGCTGGCGGTCGCCGACGAGAGCCTCTTCTGGCAGGAGCAAACGAACTTCCCGCTGTTGCCGCATGCGACGCGCGCAGTCATCAGATCCAACCATTGGCTGATGACGGGAAATCCCGCTGAGCTGAATTGGGTGGTGGATAGTTGGCTGGCCGCGGCGATCGATCGAGGCCTGCGCGAGCCGAAGTCAGCTTCCGCGCGGTAACATTCCTTAGCGCTCGAACGGCGCCCGGCGGATCATTTCGACATCAGCACTTTCCCGGTAGTGCTATCGATGTTGAACAGCCAGAACGCGGTAACGTCCTCCTCGAGGATCATTGCAACCATGCCGACGCCGGGTGCGAAAAAGTTGTAGCCGGTATTCACCGTATGCGCCGGGCCAACTTTGCCGTCGCATTTGACCCTGAACAGGACCGCAGGGAAAGTCCCGGCCGGGACCGTCACCTGGAAGGTGCCGAGGTAGGTATAGGCGCCGTTGATCGATCCTGAGTATCTCTGATCGCTCGGGTCGTCCAGATAGTTCACCGATACCTGCTGCGTGTAGTTCCGCGTCTCGCCCGGCTGGATGCCTTTGGGCACGAACGGATTCGCCGGCGTGGTGACGACCACCACACCTTCGCCCGAGTCGGTGAGAGCAGCCATGATAATGTCGCCCGCGTCAGTCTCGCGCATGAAGCCCGCCAGCGACGGCGTCATCTGAAACCGCCAGGCCTTCCTCCCGCCGGGGCGCCGGGCCTGCCAGAGACCCAGAGTCTGCACGGTTCCCGCATGAGGGCCGGCGACGACCTGGAACTGCTGGGATTTCTGCGTTAGTGGAAAATAGACCGAGGGGTCCGTGATCGTCTGGCTCGGCAGCGCGGCGCCGACCACCCCCGCTCCAAGCTGCGCAGTTATATTTTGCTGATCCTGCGGCGACAGTTGCAGCACGGCGCCTTGTTGCGCGCGCGCGAGAGATGACGACAACAGCACCACGCCAAGCGTTACAGTGACGAGTGTCCGCATAGGAATCCTCTTCGGGCTACAGCCCGATACTAATTGCCGCCAAAACCACTCTGCACGAAGACGCTGCCCTTCGGTCCGATGCGGACGCATTCCGCCTGGCCGTTGTAGTCCGGGCTGCAGATTGGCTTGTCGGCGGCGGGACATTTGTAAAGCCCGGCGCTGATTTCCTGGCATTTGTTGATGTCGAAGTGCAGCTCGGTCTTGGCGAGCGCAGCTTGTTGAGTGGCCGACGGCTCCGGCGACGACGAGCATCCGCCGACCGCCAGCATAGCCAGCACTGCCAGGCTTGAGAACGTACGGATCGCGATTCTTTTCGGCTTCGAGTTTAGATTCATCATCATGGTTTCCTCCGAAATTTACTGCGGTTGAGCTTGGTGCACCGTCCAACCATTGGCAGTTAGTTGCTGATTCGCGAGCGGTGTCATTCCGCCTGTCATCAAGAGAACGCGGTTATGCATACTCATCACCTGCGGATCGGTGACGAAGCCCGCGATGCGCTGCGTCCACGACAGGTAGTCCACCGGGGCCGGCGCTACAGTAGTGCCATTCTGATCGGTCGCGATAAACACACCCGGCACCCGGATTCGTATAATCGGAGCCTGCTGCTGGCCCCATTGTTTGAGCATGTCCAGCGAACTAACCAGGAAGCGCGCCTGGTACTCTGTCATGGTATTTCCAATCGCGACGGCCGCCGCGCGACGTCCGGGAATGTCGCCGAGAGCATCCAGATCCCCGATTGCAGTAACCTGCAAGCTGATTGGAAGCGCGGTATTGCTGGAAAAGGTGGCGATCTCTTCCGGCGATAGTCCGAAGTGCTTCAACTTCTTTTGCACCAGGATAATAAGGTCTGCTTTCGGCGTCTGGTAGACGAGATCGTTGGTGAAGGTGACGCTCGAGATGATCAATGATCCCGGGACCGCCATCATCGCCGCAGTCACCGTCATGCGAGCCGAGAACATCACCCATGCAACGTGGTTCAGCTTCTTGGTGAGGATCGGATCGGTGCTGTAAGGATCGACGTGCAACTTATGCGCGAGGTCTCGACGCACCTGGTCATATCCCAACGCCGCGAGGGTGGCGTTGCCGGTCTGGGTAGCAGCTTTTCCGCTGCCGAAGGAGTTCGAGGCCGACGAAGCTATTTGTGATGCGCCGAGACTAACGCGGCCGAACAGGTCTCCGACTCCGCCGGGCAATCCGGTTACGGTATCCATCGGATGCATAACCATATTCGCGGCTGCGGTCACAGGACGGACCGCGCTCGTGGCCAACGCCTGGACAAATACGCTGCTATTGCTCATGCCGTCGAGCGCTTCAATCGCGGGAATCTCGGACAGCCGAATCTTCAGCATGTCGAGGCTTTCGACATAGTAGGTGCCCGCGTCGTCTTTAAATACTGCCGGGTCAGCGACGATCGTGTATTGGCCCATCGCGCCGTTAGTCGGCACCTGCGGCGCAACCGTAAATCCCGGTCCTGACAGCGCGCTCGCCGGCAAGAGATCGGTGGCGTTGATGACGGGCGGTTGTTCGTATTGTCCGTTCATCGGCGCCTGCGAAGGCGCGGCAACCGCTTGCATCGGGGGAGGCGGCGCCGCAGGACTTCCTGCGCCTGCACCTTGCCCGGACGGGCTTGGCGCCGGCGCGG
>DATHMO010000037.1:0-29763 GCA_035486995.1 Bryobacteraceae bacterium | reverse complement strand
TTTTGTGTCCGGATAATCGCGCTGCGATCTCGAGAAATGGCTCGGCCGGAAATTCGGCGAGGCAACCGACGGGCTCAAACAAAATGCCCTTAATTGTTCGCATCCAGTTTTGATAAGCCCGAAGCTAAAAGGCCCTTGGCCATGTCGATTTTGGTCGCATTGTATTTAAGCGGCGCCGCGTTGGCGAGCGCGATTGCGACGGCTTGATCGGCCAAATCAGCGCTCAGCGTTTTGCCTTTGAGAAAATTCTCGACAGCGCGCTCGCGCAGCGGTTTCCCGGCGATCCCACCGAAAACGACGCGTGCATCCGCAATCTTGCCGTCGCCAACGTCGAGCCTCAGCGCCAGCGACGCCATCGCGAAGTCCCACACACCGCGCGGCCGGAGTTTCTCGAACGACGCACGCAAACCTGGCGTGGGCGGCGGCAGGACGACTTCGGTAAGAATCTCGTTGAAGCGAACCACGTGGGACTGAATGCGCCCGTCCACTAACATATCGCCGGGCACCAACTGTTCAAGCGTGAGTTCCTTAGTCCCGGCAGTGGTGGCCAATTTCACATGGGCGTCGAATGGAATCAGTGCGACCGCTGCGTCACCGGGATACACTGCGTAGCACAACCGGCCGCCCATTGCGGAGTGGTAATAGCTGTTATCCCCGATGGCTCCGTAGCAAATGTACCCGCCATTTCTCCAGCACGAATAACCGCCGCGCAAATATTGGCACCAGACTTCTTGCAACAGGTCGCCACCTATTGTAGAGGCGTTCCGGAGTTCGGGCGACGAGATCATGTTGACGGCCTCGACCAGCATCGGGTATCTCTTTTTCAGCAGCTCTGATTCCGCGATCTCCGCCAGCTTCGTAGCAGCGCCGATTTCGACGCCGCCTCGCGCGTCTTCCCTGATGTAGCGGAGATTATCGATTTTCTTGATGTCGACCAGATAGCTGGGAGCCTGCGTGAGCCGGTTCTTGAGGCGAATCAGAAGGTCGGTACCGCCCGCATAAACACCCGCCTCCGTGCCATGCTGCGAAAGAATCTGGATCGCTTCATCGACAGTATTCGGCCGATAGATGGAGACCTTCTTCATGCCCGCCTCCGCTGCGTCGCCAAACCCGCCATGATTTTCTCCCGAGTGATCGGATGCTCGCGAAGCCTGACGCCGCAGGCATTGTAGATCGCATTCGAAATCGCGCCCGGTACGGCGCCTATGCTGGTTTCACTGAAGCTCTTGATACCGTAGTACCAACGCGGTTCTAGGCTATCAATGTAGACCTGGGTTTGTTCTGGCACGTCCATGATGGTCGGCAGCCGATACGACAAATAGCCGACGCTGTAGTGGCGCGTGCCCGGAAATTCGCGATCCCAGGGAATCGCATCGGTGGCCACCTGTGTGCTCTCGACTAACGACCCCACCATGTCTGCCTCGGCGACTAGCGGGTTGATGATGAGACCCGTGTCGTGCACGTAGGTGGCGCGGACGAACCGCCAATTGCCGGTCCATGTGTCCACCTCGACCTCGGCGAAGCAAGCTCCGACACCTTTGTTCGATCCTCCTCGTTCGCCGCCCGACACTCCGCGGCCCGTCTGCCGGATCGGACCATTGTTGGCCTTCACCAGTGCAGCGAAGGCGATGCTCTTCGATAGATCTGTGGTGGACGAAATAACTCCGTCGCGAATCTGCAGCGCGTCCGCGCTTACTTGCAAGGCCGAGGCCGCCCGAGCCAGCAGATCTTTGCGAAGCTTGTCGGCGGCGCTCGCGATCGCCGCGCCTTGCAAAGTAATGGTCCTGCCGCCAAACCACTCATCGCTTGATGGCGCAAGATCGCTGTCGCCCCACAGCATCCGGATGCGATCGCGTGCGGTGAATCCCAGCATCTCCGCGGTGAGATGAGCCAGCGCTGTCCCGGCGTTCGACCCGCTGTCGGGAAGCGCCACCTTCATGGTCACGTAGCCGTCGCCGCCAACTTCCAACTCAGCGCTGAACAGATTCGCGCCGGGTGCAGCGGCCAGGCGAGCGAAAGGTTCCTCGCCTTCGTGATAACCCATCAGGCCTCCGTGATGTTGCGACATTCCGATACCCAATCCCCGTTTGAATCGCCCCGGCGTACTGCCCGCCACGGCATTTCTCTGGTCCCATCCGAAGGCCTTTGCGCCCTCGTTGAGAACCTCAACCGAGGCGAAGGATTGGTAGGGATGGCGCGTGTCCTCAGGCTTGATCTTCGTAATGTGCATCAGGCGGAACTCGACTGGATCGACGTGCGCCGCCTCAGCCATTTCATCCATCATGTTTTCCCAGGACCACTTGGTTTCCTGTTGGATATGGCTGCGCGAAGGTCCGGGGCGTGGCGCATTGGTACGGTACGCGCACCATAACGATCGCCAGTGCGGAACCTGCGCCGTGTACAGCTCCAGTTGGTTGAAAGCGTTACCAGGGCCGTCGGCATGCACGCCGAACTCGAGCTCGCCCACGCTTACGTACACTTCGTGATGGATAGCCGTGATGCGCCCGTCTTTGCTAATGCCAACCTTGAATTTTGTAATGGTCTCGGGCTTAATCACGAGCTGCGCGAGCTCTTGGTCTTTGGGTAGCATCACCTTCACCGGCCGGCCCGTCACTTTTGCCAGGTGTGCGATCAACGGATAAAATCGCTCGGCCGCCAATCGCCCGGATCCGAAGGTGGACCCATTCCATTTGTTGATGAACCGGATCTTCGATGGATCGATGCCGAGCGCGTTGGCCAAGTTCGCTCGGGGAGGATAAATTCCCTGCCCCATGCCCCATAACGTCAGCCGGTCGCCATCCCATTTGGCGACGCTTCCGCTGGGTTGAATCGGGAACGAAACTGCGCCCGCAAAGTGATAGGTGAATTCCTTGATCACGTCGGCTTCGGCAAATCCCTGTTCGATATCGCCCTGCTCAGCCGCCCACGTGGCATTGGGAAACTTGGCGGGGGAATCGCGATGCCGCAGAAGGTTGCCCTTCCCTTCGCGAAGGTCGGCTGCATCTGGCGCCATGGTGTCCGCGAGCGTGGACGCGAATGGCAGCACATCGTATTCCACGACGATCGCGGCGGCCGCGTCTTCGGCGAGATCTTCGGTCTCGGCGGCTACGATGGCGACGGCTTCACCCTGAAGATTGAGCTCTTGGGGTAACGCATCGGGCATCGCTCGCAATCCGGCCGGAGGCGGACCCTTCGGCTTGGGAGCGTTCTTGTAAGTGAGGATGTAGGCGACTCCGGGCATCTTTTCAGCCGCACCTGTGTCGATGGTCTTGATACGGGCGTGCGGATGCGGGCACGTCAGAAACTTCACATAAAGCAGATCCGGAAACCAGACGCGCGAGGCGTATTGCGCTTTGCCGGTGAATCTGGGGATGGAAACTTCAGGGAGAGCCGGCATCGGCTTCCCAAGGACCTTCAGATTCTCGGGAGGGTAGCCCTGCCATTTCTTCGTGAGCGTTTTCTGAGCGCCTTCCATGACTTCGTCGCCCGGTAAATGTCCTCCGCTGGTGGAAAAATCACGAACCATCGGCAGCTTGATCTGAACGATGGAGGCAGGCTTGCTTTCGATAGCGATCTTCTCACCGCGCAATACCGCCGCTGAATCCATTACCGTGTGAATGATGGCCGGGTAGGCGGCGCATCTGCAAATGTGCCCTGCCAGCGCCGCTTTTACATCCTCAGTGGAGGGTCTCGGATTCTTATCGAGAAGAGCTTTCGCGGTGACGATCCATCCGGCCGTACAGAAGCCGCAGTCCGCGGCAACGTGGGTATGGCCGATCCGCTGCAGTGGATGTAAGTTCCGTTCGTCGCCCACGCCTTCGATCGTAAGAATCTTCTTGCCCGAGGCTTCGGTGGCCAGCGTGTGGCAGGAATAGATCGGAATGCCATCCACCAACACGCTGCAGGCTCCACAACTGGCCCGATTGCAGCTCCGGTTCGTTCCCGTGAGGCCGAGATTGATGGCGATGACTTCCCACAACGTCGTGCGCGCTTCGTATTCGGCGGCGTGGAGCTTACCGTTGATGAGGAACGATCCTTTCTCCTTCGTCATAGGCGACAGAAGGAGGGGAGCGGCGGCTGCGATGAAGAGCGATTCACCACCCACTGCCGTCAGGACGACGCCCGATCCGGCAGCCTTGAGAAAATTCCTGCGCGAATAACTCATTTCGACCCTCCTTGCCCCCTTTTGCTTTGGGGAAACACGTTCGGCCGATACTGTTTGTGACACGTGGTGCAGGACGCGTCCAGAGAATCAGTGAGCGCGGCCAGAGCGTTGAAGTCTTTCGCCTGTGCGGCTTGGTACCCGGCGGCGCCTATATCCGCAAGCATTTTCGCGTCCTTGGCCCAGTCGCCTTGGACGTTTCGCATCGCTAGCAAATCTCCGGATTCCTGGAGGGTGAGTGCGCTACGCCTGACGGTAGCCCACTCAGCGTCGGTTTTGGGCGCGCCCCGATTTACGAAGAACAAGATATCGTTCGATGCCGGGTGGATCAAGTCCAGCATGACTTGCTTCACGGTCGCGGGAGACTGCGCAAAAGCGAACGTGGCAATCAGCGCCACCCATGCGGATTTCATAAATTTGCTTGCTCCAGTCTATCGCTTTGGAAATTGCCCGAGAAAAGCGGACCAAGATCCACTTGCGACTTGGGAGATTGGCCCGGAGCGGGAGTTCCCGTGGGCTCAGACGGCGATTCTACGGCTGCTGGTGCGGTGCGCCGGCCCGCCAGCCGAAGACATTGGTACGTGTCCTCGAGGTGCTCACCTTTGTAGTCGGCAATCTCTCGGGTAGTTGCGAATTGCGCGTGGTCGCCAATCCCATGAATCGCCACAACGGCGATTCCTCTTGTCCCGGTGTTCCTTTCCACTTCGTTAGCGCTCCGGCGGAAGACCTGAAAACTTCAACTCGCCGCAGGTTTTATTTGCCGCCAGGCACTTCACCATCTCCTTGTGAAACCCCGAGATCGGATCTGTCTCTGGGAGCTGCCGTTGGGAGGTCAGCGTGCGCAGTGAGAAATCCAGATGCGAGAACTGTTTGTCCTCGCGAAACACGGCTCGATCGGCCCTGAATTGGAGACCGTACGCCAGATCTGAGGCGGTAGGAACTATGATGGCGCTCACGATCGCGCTGGAAGCGTGATACACCTTGGCGGCTGGCAAAGGCACGCTCAGAAGACTTCCGATGAGTGGAATCTCAATGAACGGCGGTACGACCGGCAGCTTCGCTCGCGGACGCTGTATCAACGCCGTGAAGGTGGAGACATCGAACAGCTTTACGGATTCCACGCGTACGCGGGTGGCGACGTTGTGCCGCGCCACGCGTGACACGTAGTCGTTCGAGCTAGAGCCGGTTTCCGAATAAATCGTTGGCGCCGAATCTTCTTGAGCCCAGAGGCGCACGTCGAGCTCCGCCGACGACGCTCCGGGAAGAGTATGCGGAATCACGTCGAGCGTTAGCTGTCGACCAATTACGGAATGCGACTGAACAGGAGTAATGGCAGCCAGGGCTGTTGCGATTGCTGTAGCCGTGGTGCCTCCTCTGAACAGGCCTGCAACGGCGCACAAAGGACTGCCCGCGGAGCTGCCATTCGTACAGGATGTCCCCGTCGGTGGGGGCGACGCGCTGCCGTCGGGGTTAATGTTGATGTTGGTCGTTCCGCTCGCAGCCGGGGTCGAACTGCCGGCCGAGCCAGTAATGGCGCTCAAAACCGCGCCCAGCGTCTGTGCCTGCGTGGAGTCGAAGGAGCTCTGAGTATCAGTATCCACCAGGCTCTCGATGCCACCGATTCCGCGCACCGTGATCAACCCATCCGCAATATAGGACTTGTTGTGACGCCAAAGCTGGAAGAAATGGTTCTGATTCGGCGCACCGTTCTGTACCTCGTCCAGCAGCGTCCGGCTAAGAGCAGCGACGTCCTGATTGAATGCCACCACCAGCGGATTGAATTGCGCGTTCAGTTCCTGGGCGCTATGCGGAAGCGAGTAAGTGCCAAACTCGCTCGGGTATTCTTGAGCGACCTTGTAGTTGAACAGAAAGTCGGCCACTGAGCCGCGCAGTAATCCTACACTGGAAGTGCTGTACTTCTCGGCCTCGCCGGCGGGCAGGTTGTCCACTAGATCCGCGAGATTTTGTTCCGCCAAAAAGTTCAATTGCTGAAGACTAAAAGTCGAAAACGAATTGTCAGGAAGGAAGCTCTTGGCCGCCTGAATCGTAAAGCAGCTTAGGGGTAGCGTAACAGCCAGGCCGCAAGCTCGTTGGGCAGAGACGGCGGCTCGATCAAGAACGTCGCAACTCAAGACTGTCTGTTTTTCCTTGTCGGTCTCGGGAACTACAGAACCCGAAACAATATCTCCAGCCCCTGCCTCCTTGTGCAAGAACTCCGCACGCTTCGTTCCCAGGCAATCAGCCGGACCTCCGGGCGAGGTTTTCGCTGAGGCAGGCAGTCCTTCCGCCAGGCTCGCGCGATTCGGAAAACAGTCGGCGCCGTAGACTTCAAACTTTCCTTCCATGCAGCCAATGGTCGTCAAAACTACTTTGGCGGTATCTTGCGCAGCCATCATCCCTAACAGGATTTCGGTCAGAGTAGGCCGGATAGGATCGAAAGCACCGTCGTACCCGAGGCAGTACCGGCCTTTGGGGCATAGACCCCACCGACTCCGTTGGTCTTCGGTGAGACATCCGGTCGCGCTCGGATCGTTCGCCTCGCACGCTTCGGTGTCGGATACAAAGCGCTGTGTGAGGTAGTTATGAAACTCGGCATTGAAGAATGTCGGATCCTTCATCTTCCGGCTCAGGTATGCCCATCCGTAGTCGATCGCATGCTGCAAAGCGTCGTTGTTGGCATTCACCAGATCACGGGCCTTCTGAAGACTACGGGACATTTCCTTGCCGTCCGGCGAACTAGCCTGGAAGCTCCACAGATTCATGAGAACCTCCGGCCGCGGCAAATCAAGCAAAGTGAGCAGCCTGGCGCGGCGTCGTACAGCGGAGGACGATGAGGTGTCAGTGAAGACCACCGAATCCTCCACCGCCGTCATGCCTTGTCCCACGGTGCCCGTGGGCGGTGGTCCAGGCGCGGGTGCAGAGCCTGGTGCCGCCGCGGCTGTTGTGTTTGTAATAGTGATCGAGGTTCCTGGGGACGAAGATGTACTGGCAGGCGAAGCCGCGCCAGAGGGCGAAGTGGTTTCAGCCGGCGCAGAGGATGCCGGCGCGCTTCCGCTAGACGAATTTCCAGTCACTGGCGCGGTTCCCGCATCTCCACCTAGCGTCGCCGACGTCCCGGGCGGAGGGGTCGACAAGAGATCTCCGACAACATCGGCCGCGGAACGGTAGAACATACGTTGCAGCGGAGCGATTTCACTGGCGCCGAAGCCTAGCTGGCGGACGCGCTCGAGCGCAGCCGCCAAATCGTTATCGGGAATCGGTGTGTCGCTGCCGATCCGCACCAGGGTATCCGTAAGTGCGGTCGCGGTTAGAGGAGCGGCGCGTAACGCACCGGCAGCCATGGATGAGGTGCCTCTCGGAACCGTATAGTCATAAACGAATAACGGAACCGGCCTCGCGACTGCTTGGATGGTAGACTGCGCAATCTGTAGAGTGTCCCCCGCACATTTGGTGTCGCAGGAGATAAGGATGGTGCCTCGGTCTTTCAATAAACTCAGCTTTGAAGACTTGCCAAGTGCCGTAGTAAGGGCCTGGACGATGGCCTCGAAATTCGCCGCCTGCACCTTCCGGGATGGAGACGCGCAGGTATCCTTGTTGAAGAGAACCGGGGCAGTGGTTAGATCGTCTGCTTGACAGAAATATGGCAAATCCACACCGACGACCTGCACATCTGTGGTGCCTCGTAGATCCGCTAGTACGTCTTTGTCGGTCACCGTTCCGGCGACCACCGCTGCCTGGTCTTTCTTTAGTCGATCCTCAAAATCGGAGACCTCAGCTGCAGTAAGCGGCTTCGCCGACTCTACGCGAAGAGTCATGGTGTCCAGGACTTCTCCGCTGAGTTTGCCATTTATGGCCGTGACTGCTTTGGCTAGAGCTTTTCCAGTTTTTGGCGAGTCAATCGGGTAGTCCTTGAAATACGCATATTTTGGCCGCGCCAAGTCATCGATCGCCTTTTTCAGCGTCGCAATGCCCGTCGGGCACACGGGGTTCCTGTCCCTGCAGAATATAATCACTGACCTCTTGTCAGCAGTCGCGGTCAGGGAGTACTGGGTTGGAGGGACGACCCCAGTTCCCGTGGCCGTTGCGGTAGCTGTCCCAGTAACTGCCGCTGCCGCCGTGACGGTCGCATTTCCCGGGCTGGCCGGCGAAAGCTGGGGTTGCAGTTGAGTTGCGACATCGTCGGCGTTGCCGGGCGGAACAAAGATATAGCGCGGCGTCGGCGCTTTCACGGCACTTTTTTTCTTTGGCCCGGGCACCTTTGGCGGGGTGCAGGGATCGCCGGGAACGAACTTCT
This sequence comes from Bryobacteraceae bacterium, assembly GCA_035486995.1. Lineage (GTDB taxonomy): Bacteria > Acidobacteriota > Terriglobia > Bryobacterales > Bryobacteraceae > Palsa-89. The sequence continues at coordinate 21,307 of DATHMO010000037.1, read as the reverse complement.
GCTTGTTCTGCGGCGGCGTGCCCACTCGGACGACAGGGCCGCTCTCCCCGAGACCCTCAGCGATGCAGAAGAATGGAAGCTGGTAGACCATCTCGACCTTTACAGGGACGGGAGGTACAGGGTCCGGCTTCTTGTCATCCGCTGCGAGACAGGAAAAGGCCAGCCCCGTGATGAACGCCGTACAAACGGCATGACGACTCCGGAATCGGCAGCCTGCTCGCGAGAGTTTTCGTTGGATCATAGCGTGCTCGGGTTCCTTTGGTGGTTGCTCGGTTAAGGGTGAATCTTACTCTTGGCGACGCTAAAAAGGTGGCCCGGGTTGTCGAAGCAATATCGGTACACTTGTGCGGACATGATCCAACCGGGTGGGGCGTTGTCGGGCACGGCAAGGAGATCCGACAATGCCAGGTATTTATTCTTGGCGAAGTCGTCCGCGGCATCCGATAGAGCCTTGGGGCTCAGCCCGAAGTGAGCAGTTAAGGTGGCGGACAGACCTGCATTGCAGTCGGCGGGTGGGGCTCCAGCCCGTGCAACGAGCTTCCAGAAATCATCTTTCAACCTGGTTTGAGCGACCGTGTACCTTTCTCGGACGACACGATCGGTTGTGTTTGCCAGAAGCACGTCCATCGCGTCGTCGTCTTTGCCTAAGCCATGGAAATGCAGCGCCGACACACAGGACTGATATCCGGAAGGCGCCGTGCACTGTCCTCCAAGGTCCACGGTAATCGCCGGCGTGATTAGATCCTGAGAATGCGCGCTCGGCAGGAAAAGAAGACTAATTACGACGATCTCGACCCATCTGTGAAATTGCATTGCAATCCCCCTTTTTCTAGATTTGACGGTCAGGAAAGCAGCGTCTGAGGTGGCCCGCTCCCACCCGCTCGCCCTGCGACCTGTTGCTTCGTGCTTGCCTCCAGTTGCTTCTCCAATCTTCGAGTGGGCTCATCTTAGTAAGCGTATTCGCGTCTGAAGGGGGGTCACGTTTCGTCCAGAAATAGGCGTTACGGCCCCTCGATCGAATGTCGCGCTGGGGGAATTATTTTTGCGGAACTCGTGTCAGGGTCCACAGGAAACTTAGTTTCAGGCTCTTGCGGAACTCAGGGAGGTAAGTCGCCTCGGATGCTTCGCTACCGGTCACCACGATTTGACCCGGCTGAAGCAGTTCACCTTGAGAGTCCAGTGTTTCTCGCGCCGCTGGGAGCGGCCACACCGAACGGCGGTGGCAAGTCATGCAATTGGATCGTGTGCCGCCTTCAAAGGCTGCTTCCAGATACGGATTAAAAGTGGCTTTCGGCTGAGCCGTGGATTGCCAGGGGCGGTCCATGTCGTAGGCAACGTCCATTAGGTAGTGACGCCACGCCGCAGCTAGCTGAGAAGGCCTTCCGTCGGCGAATTGCCCGTAATCGGGATGATCGTGCCACCAAAACGTAGCCCATACCCAATTGGGGATTTCCTTCGTGATGACGTGCATGCCGACCAGGATCATGTAATCCCCTACCCGCGCGGACGGAAATGAATCCTTTATCCGGGCAACCTCCAGTTGACTTAGCAACTCACGCCAGTAAAAGTCGTTCAGGTCAACGGCTGGGCCGGTTGCCGCGCACGCTCGTGTAGAACTTGTCTTTACGACAATGGATCGGGGCCATTCTGCTGGTTGGTAATGTGTCGCCTTCGGTTCGTTCGGTATGCCGTCCCAGACCGGTACGATCTCGCAGCCATCATGCGGAACATACATCCACACGGTTTTGAGAGCCATGGAATCCCGGTCGGGAAATGCTGGAATCTCGCGGAGACCATTTCGCAGCATATTGTCTTTCGCCACCGGGTCGCCTAGGCGTTTGGCGATGACGTGCTCGCAGGTTGGCCGATTATAAAGCACGCCCGCCACAACCTGAGTATTATCCCTCCGAGGGGCGAGACCGGGGCCGGAACGAGCACTCGCGAACTTCAAATTGACCAACTCACGGGGGAACGCCAATAGCAGTTGCGGGACTGAAGTCGGTGGGTTGCCTTTCTCAGTGTTTAGATGTCCGGCCGACTCCTGCAGCACATCCTCAGCCCGGTACCACGTTTCCCACTTGGGGAGCAGCCCTGCCGCCGGCTCTCCAGCATCAACGGGGCGCGGCAACTTGGAGTCTGCCGTCAGTCCCGCCCACAGCATCCATGCGTGCCTTCGAAGCCTTGGGATATCCATGGCCTGCCACTTTGAATAGTCGGACGCTTCGCCGGTGCCAGGATCCGGATCGGGGTTGAAACCGAGCCATTTTGCGAGAAGGTCTTTCGGAGCTGGAAAATCGGCACTGGGAGATACTGGCTCATAGTCTTGCTTCGCGGAGTCGCAGACTTGCGCCACGGAGGGCAGCGCCGCGAATAGGATCGCTGCGTGGAGCAGCGAGCGACTCAGATAACGCCGGATCATGGCCGAGGCTCCACGAACAGTACGGTTTGCTCGCCAGGTCCTGTGACAGCCCGGATCAAGACGGGCTTAGACTGCACGTCCGTGCACATCTTTACATTGAAGAACAGCCCCGAATCCGCGGTCTTCTTGGGCACCAGGACAAACGTAGGGGCTTGCAGGCCAGAAGCGGGGTGGTAGGCGGGACGATTCAGCGACAGGTGAAACACACCGCTGCTGGACCGTGTCCAACGGACTGTGGCTAGAAAGACTCGATTCAGATTAAGAAATGTGCGAGGGTCAAAATCAAGAGTTAATCTATCCTGTTTCGGACCTGGCGATTGCTCCGCGTACCAGCCGCTGAAGCACTTTTCTGCGTGTGCCGAGCCAAAGGCAACCAGGAGTATCGCCAGTATCCGGTAACTGTGCATATGTTGATTCTCTACAGCGAAGATCGTTTTTCAAACGACAGTAATGGTCGCGTTTGCACCGCTAGCATCAACGGTAACTTTGACGGATACCTCTTGCCCCAGCTGGTAAGCGTTATCGGCAACCGTGGTGTGTGACTTGTAGGCCGAAGCCGGTGCCCCAGCCTTCACTTCTTTGAACAATCTGCCTGCGCCAACGGGATCATCGCCTTGAAAGACTTGGAGGCGGAAGTCGGGATTCGCATTGCCGCCTTGGAGCACTGCTGTGGCGTCGTACGTTTGATTGGGTTCGAGTGCGAAGAAGAATTCAACACCCCGGAGACACAGGGGATAAGGCCCTGGCGGCGCGCCGATAGGGCTGAGTTCGTCGTTGTATACGCCGTCCATGGGAGGCGCGGTCTGTTCGGCGACATCGAGTTGGTTGCCGGGTTGATCGTTGGGTTCAATTGCCATAGCTAAACTAATCCTTTCTTTGGAATCGGAATTTGTTTCAGGTCGCTCTGTTCTTGTAAGCGGAGATTTCCAGTAGAGAGGGCCAGAGATTCGCCATATTCTCAGATTCCCCGTGGGTACACATGAGATAGCAGGACACGAAACCGTTGATCGCTTCTGAGAAAATCGAACTGAGTATCGACGGTCATTAGGGTAAGCATTGCATCGCGTGTTTTTAAGCCGCGTTCCAGCCATTGAAAGGAATTCTCCACATCCTTCCAGCCCATGTAGACGGACGCCACTTCGGAAGCGGAGGCAACGCCGGTCTGGTATTGTTTCTCCAGCTCATCGAGGAAGGATCGAGCTTCCTGATCGCGGCCGGTCAGGGCACAGATGTGGCCCATTTGTGATAACGCAAAACTCGACCGGCCGGTCACATCCACGCCGCGCGCAGCTGCAGCAAGCGCTTCCCCGTAGCGGCCGCCGGCTTCCAGCGCGCAAGAAAGCGGCACATAAAGATTTCCGTTGCCCGGATCTTCGGCTTGGAGAAGCCGAAACTCGTGGATGGCCCTATCGTTTTGCCCGGAATACGAGAGAATCATGCCAGAGGCGATTCTCGGCGATTCGTCGAGCGGGTCTAGAACGGAAGCCGCTTGAATCTCTCTCAGCGCTTCCGCAAACCGGCGTTGAGGGTAAAGCAGACGGGCATACCAATGGTGAGCGGCTGCCAGACTTGGATTGACTCGAATTGCCTGTTTGTAACTCTCCTCCGCACCCGTCCAGTCCCAGTCGGAGTATTGGCGAATTGCGGCTCGCACCAAGTAAGCGTCCGCACAATCACTACGGATTGCGAGGGCGGTGTCAGTCGCGCTGCGTGCCCGCGTTAGATTTTCTTCCGCTGTTGGCGGATCCTTGAGCGCGATCTGATAGTACGAGAACCCCGACGCCGCAAACGCAGCCGCGAAATGTGGATCGATCGCTACACAGCGCTGAAAATATACGACGCTTTCACGAAGCGATGGCAGGTCTCTCTTCGCGGCAAGAAAGCGGCCGAGCAGGTACAGTTGATAGGCTTGCTGATTCGCGGTCTGTTCGGTGCTCACGGCTGAGATTCGCGCAGGTTCAACATCGAGTGCGAGGGCCGGAATGATGCCCCGAATGACGCTGTCGGGAATAGAGACAAGTTGATCTTGCTGAATGTCGTAAGTATTCGACCACGCAGCAGCGCTGCTTGAGGTCTTCACCAGCTCGATATGGATTCTCAACTGGGTACCTTGGGCTTGGACTCTACCCGAGAGTGTATAGGCGGCGTTTAGCCGAAGGCCGGCCTGCGTCGCGGAAATCGTTTCGAGGGCCAAACGCTCCGGTGCAGAGCAGCTGATAACACGCAAGCCCGGCAGTTGGCCTAAGACATCCGTGAGGCGGTCGACAATTCCGTCAGCCATGAACCGCACCTCGGGTGCGCCACTAAACGGAAGCACGGCGATAGATGGATTGGCACGAGCTTGCGAGGCTTGGCGTTCCCTCCCGCGCCAAACCAGAGCCGCCGGCACCACACTTGCGACTGCGGCAAGCCAGAGTGCTCTGCGGCTGAAAGACGGACGTGAACTCGAATCCAACGCCCGACCCAGTTCGTCTACACTCGTGTAACGCAGCTCAGGATCGGCAGCGATACAGCGCAAAATCGCTGCATCCCACGACGGCGGCAAGTCGGGACGGAATTGGCGCGGCGGTGTAACTTGTTCGTCTACCCTCCCCGCACCGATGGTGTTGCTTTGGGTGATAGCGGGCAAGCGGCCGGTCGTCATTTCGTACAGGACTACCCCCACCGAGAAAATGTCACTAGCGGGCGTTTCTCCTTTGCCTGCGAGTTGTTCCGGAGCCGCGTACATCGGCGTACCACCATCCAACATGTCTTCGAATTCCGTTGCTTCCATCCGGCGGGACAAACCAAAATCCGTTAAAACTACACGTTCCTCCAACTTGTCGCGGCAGAGCATTACGTTGCTGCTCTTGAAATCGCGGTGGAGTATGCCGCATCGGTGCGCGGCTGCCAGACCAGCGATCATCTGACGAGCGATTGACCGAACCTGGTCAAGGGGGAGTTGACCTAGCCGAAACAGGCGGTCTGCAAGCGTCTCCCCCTCCAGGAGTTCCATCGTAAAGAAGAGGAAATCATGATTGCTATCGACGTGGCGCGCGACGTCGAAGACGCGGCAAACGTTTGAACTGTTCACTGCCCGTGCGAGCCGAATTTCTTCACGGAAGCGAAGCAAGCTTTGAGGATGAGCTGCAAGGCCGGGTGCCATGACCTTTAGGGCGAGGTTTCCTCCCAGCTCCAGGTCTTGTACCTCATAGACCTCCCCCATGCCGCCTCGCGCCAGAAACCTCCGTACACGAAACCGTCCGTCAAGCGTTTCGCCGGGTTGGACAAGTGGCTGTTCGACCGTCAGGGAACGAATTTCCGAAGTCAGCTCGGAGAAAAAACTATTGGCTTCCTCAAAATCATTAATTAAGATTGCGAGCTTTTCGATCATTGCCGCGCGAATCGGCAGCCCGCGCAAAAACTCGGCGCGTTCGACGGGTCTGAGCTCAACCGCTGTCGCAAAGGAGTCCTTCAAGAGTTCCCAATCGGAGGGAACTTGCAAGTCACTACCAGGAAGGATCGTCATGGGCGGCAGGGTTTTGCGCTAAGGCGATTTGGTGTTGGCTCCGGATCGCGGAGCGTTCGGTGGTTTTGCCTTACGGTAAGCTGCTCCCAGCTGCCCATAAAGCCAACTTTGAGCAAACTGCCAGTCGCGCTTGACCGTCCGGCTGGAAATGCCAAGCACGTCCGCCACTTCGTCGACCTCTAAACCGGCGAAAAAACGCAGCTCTACAACTCGCGCCTGCCTTTCGTCAATTTCCGTCAGGCGCAACAGAGCTTCGTCCACATCGATAATCTTTTCCCAGCTCGGGTCCAAAGTAAGGTCCATCGCGTCCGTTAAAGACACTTGGGGCCCTCCGCTCCCGCGCTTGGCCGCTCGCCGGGCGCGAGCATAATCGACCAGAATTCGTCGCATCATATTCGCGGCAACCGCAAAGAAGTGAGTACGGCTGGTCCAATCGATCTGGTCCTGCCCCATCAACCTCAGGTATGCTTCGTGCATCAGCGCCGTTGGTTGCAGCGTGTGGTTCGGGCGTTCCCGGCGCATGTAGTAGGCAGCCAAGGCGCGCAGCTCTTTGTACACTAATGGCGCGAGTTCGGCTTCGGCTTTTCTGTCGCCCGCCTTAACTTTGATCAACAATTCCGTGATGGGGGCCAGCCTGACATCGGAATCCATTGTCGAGAGTTTAGCAGTTTAGCAACTCGAAATTGTAGATGAGATCTAAAAACTCGTACTAACAGTAGTGGTGTCGGTTTCGGCCACTTCATAGAGGATTACGCGCTCGTCCATTTCGGGCATTATTATGTTCATATTAGTGCCCGATTGCTTTATGCGAAGGAGACCGCCGCTCGGGCCGCAATCTGGTAGTCCCGTTCGGGGACGGCGTCCGGACAATGCGGAGCGAACAAACCCATCATGAATAGAAACTTACTCGGAGGGGAATTCGATGAGCGCAAGAAGGTAGCGTTGCGTATCTCTGATATTTGCTTCAGGAACGCGCGCGCTCGCGCGGCCAAAGCACCGGAAGATCTGGCGACAGCGATGTTTGCTATTTAGCCTGGCGGCTCCAGATTCTTTATCGAGACGATGGTGGATCTTGCCATTGAGCGAGCCCAATGGCATGAGACCCCGTGCCCCGCAGCGCTTTGGCAAGCCACTTGGTCCACTTGATGCGAGCAGGTTTCAATGGCTGTTGCCGGGGCCTGTCAAAAAGATGATGCATCTCAACTCCGGCTCGAAATATGCCACCCGGTAATTCCCTGGAGTGCCGCACAACGGCAAAAATGAAAGCCGGCCCGCTAACGATTGCAATTGGCTGACCGGCTATCAGAGGGACCGGTGACTCAATTCCCATGCCATCACGGGAGAGGTCACGGATGGTTATCGCCACCGGATCACCACTTGGGCGCAACAATTCCGCTGGAATCGTCACGGGAAAACGAGGCGCCTTTCGCCTGCCAGATCCTTCGAGGTCATCAATCGAAATGTGTACCTCGTATTGAGACTCGTGCTGTCCGCAGTATAGAATCTCTCCTTCGAAAACGAATGTACTCAGGTGAACGGCTACAGTTCTTTGTTCGGTCAACGGTTCGCTTACCAGAACCGTTACTGCTCCCGGCATAAAGCCATGCAGAACTCCCGCAACCGCATAGTCGGAGAGCACATCAACAACGCTGACGTGAATCTGAACGCTTCCATAAGAGATCTGGGAGCTCTGCCAATAGGATTCCGCGTCAGAATCGTGGCTGGCGGATTCGGGTAAACCTTGAAACTCCATGCTGTGCTCCTTGATGAAGTTCTCCGCTAGCATAACGCATCGGCCAGCGGCGACATTCTGGTCTCCGGAGGATCGACAATCGGGCGGCTCGACGTGTAGTACGTCACGATGGACTGCGCAAGCTGATGACTACCGATGGCGTCCATGGGCGCGTATGCATCGGACCCGGCGAAGTTGCAATTCGGATAATAAACCTCTTCAATCGCCGCACCGACATGGAACGTGTCCGTGGTGGGATGGCAATATCGTGCAACCGCGAAGATCACTGCGCGCCCGCCTATCGCGACCTTCAGGTGCGCTCCCGCCGGCACAGGGACGCGCAGTTCGACACGCAACCCGTTCTTCGATACATCGCGGAGTACGCCCGTGAGTACGAGACCAGCCTCCCCAATGACAGCAACCTCCACCACTTCGCATGTCGGGTAACGAGCTTCCCTGCGTTGTTCGGCGCCAGATCCCAGCTGCGGATCGATGTGTTTCGGTAGTTGCGGCGTTGATGTGGGGGGATACATCGTAGTCATAAAGAAGCTCCTTCTCCCCTGGTCGACTCGCCCAGGATCGCGAGGGCGTCCTGCTCGACGGTTGAAACGATCGCTGTGTCTTCGGGAAACGCAGCTTGCAGGTGGATTTGCAGGTAACCGCCCTTCATGCTGGTGGCAATACGCTCCTTCACCACGCCGAACAGAATCCATCCGCCCGATTCTATGCGGACCGGCGCGCCCGTCGGAATCGCGACTTTGCCCAAGATTGACAGACTCGACCGTCCTACCTCCACAATGTTGCCGCGGCCAACACTGAGAGGCGCGTCAAGCATCTGGATCTCAGCAACAGCGCCTGTCGACACGGCAGGCTTCGGGATGCTGCCGAACACGATACCCACCTTGTGCACCGAGGACTGCTTGCGGCAATAAAACGCTTCGCCGCAGGTGGGGCGACACCCGGCAATGGTTATCTGCAAATCACACCGGATTGGTACCGGCATCGGTGCAAGTACCTGGACGCCGATACGCGATACCGAGCGCAGCAAGCCATGCCCGGAGAATCCCGTTGAGCTCGAAAGGTAGACCCGTCTGAATTGTGGCGGCTGAACGATGACGTCGTCGTCTTCCAAAAGCGGCCCGGTCGCCGGCTCAATGCACAGCCCGTCCAAAGGATCAGGATTGTCGTTGTCTAAAGGTCGATTGATTACGTTGTATTGTGAGATGCTGATTGTTCCCATCATTTGATTGCCCCGAATGAATTTATGCCTTTCCCAGTAATGCTTCGCGCTGCACAACAATGAAAAGCAATCGAGCAACCAGGGCCGATAGTCTGAATCTAAACAGCCTGTGGGCGGGGCAGGCCGCCAGGATCGCTCAAATTGAGACTGGTGTCTCAAATTGAGGCAGCCGCAAAATGACCCAGGCTTTCAAAGCCTATTCGCCCATCGTGCGACGAATAGTCCCAAGTAAATGGGCCACAACGCCGGTCTTTTCCACGGTGGCTACGGCGCCCAATACACTCGCGGAACGCAAGTAGGAGGCCTTGCCCGAAACTGCCACGATCGGCACCTGGGGGAAATGTTGGGAAAAGTATTGAATCGTCTCCAGCCCCTCTCGATTAGGCATGACGAGATCGGTAATCATCACATCGAAATGCTGCTTCGCAACACGGGCAATGGCTTCCGAACCGTCCGCGGCTTCATCTACCTTGTATCCCGCGCTGCTGAGGATGGAAATGACGAGAGCTCGAAACAGGACATCGTCATCCACCACAAGAACCGTCTTTAGCCTGATCGGCGACCTTGCGAAGGTTTCCTCAGGCAGAGTCTCTAGTGCGGTCATGGTGGTTATTCCTCCTCAACTAAAATGCCCACGTTTCTGCTCCCGCCAGGGCCTCAAGAACCGCGTGATTCCTGTCGATAGATGCCCGAACGAGCGCATTTCCAGATCGCTTATGTGCATTTCAACAGCCATTCTCGCCCTAGGATCAAGCGCTCTCATAGGGTGGCTGGTGTGGGGAAGGGTGAAGCTGCTACGCCGTTTCGACCGCCTCAAGCAGCAATATGAGCAGGCCGAACTGGAAAAATCGCACCTGCACCAGGCATTCGCCAGCCGTGCCAACGACGAGGCAGAGCGGTTAGGACGCTTGGAGCACGACTTACGGTCCTCCATCAGCGTGATTGTGGGGTTCTCGTCCCTGCTGCGGGAATTTGCCGAAAAGAGTCCAAACGAACAACCAGCATTGCTACTCAAAGGCAGCAGCGCCATTCACCAGGCCGCCGAAAAGACTCTCCGGATTCTGGATGCCGCGGTGACGAGTGAGCAGGTAAACCAGTGAAACCGGCAATTCCTGTCAATCCGGCTCACTTATCGATTCTCGTCATCGACGACGATCCGTTCGCTATCGATTTTGTCCGCGAGGCCTTGGCGGGGCGGCCGGTAACGGTCACGGGCGCATCGGACGCCGAGTCGGGACTGGCGGAGGTTCGCCAAGGCAAGCCCGGGCTGGTACTCCAGGACTTGGTTCTGCCCGGGGCGAATGGGACCGACCTTATCGAGAAGATCCGCAACGAGAGCCCGGAATGCCACTTGATCATCGTGACCGGCCACTATTCGACCGAATCGGCGGTGAAAGCAATCCACGCCGGCGCCGACGATTATTTGAATAAGCCTGTTTCCTTGGAAGTCCTGCGCCAGCGGGTAGACAGCTTGCTGGCTGCACAGGTAGAACGCCAGAAGGCGGCAGCCATCGAGCGAGAGTTGCTGATCTCGTCCACTTTCGAAGGAATCGTTGGCCGTGCGATTCCCATGCTCGATTTGCTCACTAAGGTCCGACGGATCGCCCCGCACTTTTCTACCGCCCTGGTAACAGGCGAAACCGGAACAGGCAAGGAACTGGTTTCGCGAGCTCTTCACGCCTGGAGCGGCCGGCCGGGGCCGTTCATCGTGTGCAATTGTGCCTCGATTGTGCCGACGCTCTTTGACAGCGAACTTTTCGGGCACAGGAAGGGTTCGTTTACCGGAGCCACATCCGATCGCATAGGTCTGGTGGATAGCGCGAATCGGGGCACCATATTTCTGGACGAAATGGGGGAAGTTCCGCTCGAAAGCCAGGCCAAGCTGCTGCGCTTGCTCCAAAACCGCGAGACGCGGCGCGTCGGAGATAGCAAATCCCGTGAAATCGATGTGCGCGTGGTTGCGGCCACCAATCGCGATCTCCACGAGATGGTTTCCGAAGGGAAATTCCGCGAGGACCTCTATTATCGGCTCTCCATGGTGCAGTTTCGAGTTCCGGGGCTGCGCGAACATCGCGACGACTTGCCTCTATTGATCCGCCACTTTCTGGAAGGATTTTCCGAGCGTTACTCCAAGCCAAACCTGCGGCTCACCAAGCGGGCCGAAGCCCTTATCCACCGCCATTCCTGGCCCGGAAACATTCGAGAACTTGAAAATGCCCTCAGTTACGCCTGCATGCTGACGCAGAGCGCGACGGTCGACATTGGAGATCTGCCGCAATACTTGACCGCGAATCAGCCCACTGAGGGAACGCACTTGCCGACCTTGGCCAACGTGGAATACGATTATGCGATGAAAGTGTTGAAGGAGTGTAACGGCAACCGGGCACGAGCTTCCGATGTGCTGGGAATCGGCCGTGCCACCCTATATCGCCTTCTTTCCCGCAAGAAAGTAAGCTGACTCAAGCAGCCCGATTATCTGCCGGAGCTGGACGCCACCGGGGTCGACATCATACGCTTCACCAGAGCCACCAGCTTGGAAGGTTCAATCGGCTTCGGAATGAAAGCCTTGAACAGATCGTTGGTGGCGCGAGCCTCTTCCAGGCGGTCTACAAACGCCGAAAAGGCCACGATTGGAACATCCTCCCGCCCTGGAAGAGTATGCAGAGTTTGTGCCAGGCTCAAGCCGTCGATATCCGGCAGGCCCAGATCCTGAATCACCAAATCTGGACGCTGTTCAACCATCTTCGAGATCGCCGTGCGGCCGTCTTCAGCTTCGATGACTTCGTAGCCTTGGGCGGCGAGGGACAGCCTCATGATCTGGCGAGTGATTGCATTGTCTTCTACGATCAGTATCGTCACAAGGGCTACTCCTGTCTGGTGCTTTAATCGGCGGGGCAAGCCGCGCTCGTTAGAGCTTGCCCGAGATATTCTAACTGCCGGACTCCATTAGACTGCTGCTTGACGGCTCTCTCCATCAGGCAGCGAAACAGCGATTGATGGCGTTTCGAAGGTCGTTCAGATCCGCGGGTTTGCTGAGAACCTGGTCCACGCCCGGCGGAATGTCTCCGTCCGCCAGCAGTCGACGTCCCCATCCCGTTAACAGGATGACAGGGGTGGAAGCGGAGTCCGCCTTAATGGCGGTAGCCACCCGGCGCCCATCGATATTGGGCATCCCGAGATCGGTGAGAACAATCCCAAATCCGTTGCCGCTGGCCTGCGCTGTCCGAAAAATAGCAATGCCTTCTTCCCCGCCCTCGGCAACCGTTACTTGATGTCCGTCGCGATCGAGAATATCGCGCAGAACCTCGGCCACTAACGGGTCGTCGTCGATCACCAGCACTCGAAGCTGTGCCGCGACATCCGCATTCACGGCGGTTCGAAGCTTTTCCACTCCCGATCGCGCCAACGCGAATCGCAACCTCACGGTAGTGCCGTTGCCAGGAGAGCTCTCAATCTCAATAGCGCCGTCGTTTCGCTGGACGATACCGTACACCATCGCAAGCCCCAGCCCCGTTCCCCGCTCGCCTTTCGTGGTGAAGAACGGTTCCAGACAGCGGCGGCGCGTGTTCTCGTCCATGCCCGATCCAGTATCAGTCACTTCGATAAAGGCCTGCCCACTAGCGGTTTCGTGCAGGAACGCGGGCTCAGTTTGGATAAGCCCCGTTCGTAAAGTCATCGTTCCGCCGGAGGGCATGGCATCGATCGCGTTGAAAATCAGATTAATGACGGCTTCCCGAATTTCGCTTTCGATTCCCAGCGCAGGCAACAGATCCTCTGCCAGTTCGGTGGCAACTTTGATGGTTATGCCAGCCTTCTGCGGCATGTCTTTCCAGCGCGCACGAGTCAAGTCGAGCACATCGCCAACCAGGTCGTTCAAATTCATGGGGAGCAGTTCCGGCTGCGATTCCCCCGGCCGGTAAAACTCCCTCACCCGCGCCACGGTCTCGGCGACATCGTCGATCGCCTTGCGAATTGTCTTCAAATTCCCACGTCCGCGCTCGCTCAGGCCATTTTCACTTTCGAGCAGAACCTGGGTGTACAGCTTCACGGGCGCAAGCGCGTTGTTGATATCGTGAGCGATTCCGCTGGCCATCTGTCCAAGCACGCGCAATCGCTCGTGCTGCATGACGGCCTCACGCGTGTTACGAAGGTCGTTATAAGCCTGTTGCAAGGCATCGTAAAGCTGCGCATCATGTTCGGTAACGTCAACCGCCATTCCGAGAGTGCCGCAGGCCGTTCCATTCTCATGCAGTGGCGACGCCCAAAATCGAAGCTCTCGCGACGATCCGTCTTTCCGCCGCCAGGAGCGCTTCTCGCCGGACAACGTACCTGCCTCGTCCCCGGCACGATACCGCGGCAGCGGATCCGGAGGGATTCCTCGCATCACTTCTTCCGACGTCCACCCCAAGATCCGTTCGGCCGATTCGTTCCAGAATTGAATTCTGCCATCCGGGTCGCTGGCCCAAATTGGAAGAGGAGCCGAAATCAGGATCGTACTCAGTATTTCGTTCGCTCGCGCAAGCTCTCGCTCGGCCGCCAAATGATCGGTTACATCCCGGGCCACTGCGTACACATGCGAGACATTATGCGGCCGTCGAAGGCTCCACTGAATCCATTGATACCGTCCGTTGCTCGCTCGCCAGCGGCTTCGAAACGAAACGCGATCCGCGGTTTGAACGGCTCTCTCAAACTCCTTGCCGGCAATCGGCAGGTCGTCGGGATGGACAAAATCAAAGAACGACCGCCCAATCAGATCCATTCTGGGATGCCCCACTGTTTGGACCGAGGCAACGCTGGCCCGGCAAAACTCGCCCTCTGATGTCAGAATCGCGAGCATTTCCGGACAAAACTCAAAAAGGTGAGTAAAGTCGATCAATTCACTGCTGTCTTGCAGAAGATCGGGAGTTGTCATGGCACCTCCTAAAAGCACTGGCCCGCGTACTCTTTTATGCGAATGAGACGGGCTCATAAATGAATCGGATCAATTGAAAATAAAGGATATAGTACGAAGGACCTACGTAAGCGGGTGCCGTCCATGGGGCCTTTCAGCGGGTCAGGCTCAGCAGTGCGTCGTGGAGCCCCTGGCAAGCTGCTGCAGCCCGATCCAAATCCTCTTCCTGAGTAGTATTTGCCAAAACGGACGCCTCTTCAAACGCCCGTTTCGCGATCAGAGAGGTAATCGAGCCCTTCATGGCGGTGGCATGAGTCCGGATAGATTTTAGATCGCCTGCCGCAATAGCAATCTCGATCGGACCCAGCATCGTCAGGCTATGAGCGAGGTTCGAAATTTGCCGGGTCTGTTCCGCATTGTCTGGCACCGCAGGCTCTCGTTTTTCGAGCGGTTTCTCTGGCTGGGAAGTACGGGGCTGGTTTCGCTGTTTGTCGGACGGAGTGAATCTTTCGACGGCGTCGAACAGCTCATGAGCCAGAATTGGTTTGGACAAGTAAGCATCCATACCGGCCTCGAGACAACGCACGCGGTCTTCCGCCATGGCATAGGCGGTGACAGCAATGATCGGAAGGTGTGCTCCGGAAATCTTCTCCTTGGCACGAATGGCGGCGGTTGCCTCGATACCATCGAGCTGAGGCATTTGGACATCCATCAGCACCATGTCAAAGGTTTGCGTCTCGAGCGCAGCCAGGGCTTCCCGGCCGTTGCTGACCGTCTCCGCGACATAGCCGCGCGACCTTAAGAGACCGATCAGGACCGCTTGGTTCTCTGCTATATCTTCGGCGATCAAAATTCGCAGAGGATTGGCCTTCTCGTTCAACCCTTCCGCATTTCGCGGCTCGATCACAACCTTTTCGGCTGATCGAAAGCCCAGGGCCGTCAAGATGGTGTTTAGTAGTTCCGACCGGACCAAGGGCTTGAATAAACTCGCCGTCACGGTTGTCTGCTCGCATCGCGCGGCATCGCTCGTCCTGCCCGGAGTTAACATCATTACCGTCACGCCGCAGCGACCCGGGCTCGCCCGCAGCCGTTCTACGAAAGTGAATCCGTCCATACCCGGCATTTGCTGATCGACGAGTACCAGCGAAAAATAATCGCGGCGGGAATCCACGATCGCCAGCGCTTCCTCGCCGCTCGCAGCCAGCGTAACTTCGAGACCGCATTCGGCGAGCATCCCGGCGAGAATCTCGCGGTTCGTCGCATTGTCGTCGATCACCAAGATCCTCAAGCCTCGCAAATCCGAATATGGATGCGGGACGGGCTCCGTTTGCTCCTCGGCGCCGAACTGCGCCGTGAAATGAAATGTACTCCCGTGGCCAAACTCGCTTTCCACCCACATTCGCCCGCCCATCAAATTTACCAGGCGCGATGAAATAGTTAGACCCAGGCCCGTACCGCCATATTTTCGCGTCCATGAGCCATCCGCTTGCGAAAAGGCTTCAAAAATCATCCCGACCTTATCTTTCGGAATTCCGATCCCTGTGTCCCTCACTTGAAAGTGCAGCCGGACGCTCTGATCCGTGCTCTTCTCTGCTTCCACCCGGACCACTACTTCGCCCTTCTCGGTGAATTTGATCGCGTTACCCAGCAGATTCAGCAGAACCTGACGCAAACGATGGCGATCGCCGTTCGCTACTTCGGGCACGTTCGAGCTCAAGCCGCACGCCAGTTCCAAGCCCTTCTGATGAGCCTCAACGGCCAGCGTTTTCGCCGCTTCGCCCACGCATTCGGCGATATTGAAAGCAGCTTGATCCAGCCTCAGTTTCTTGGCCTCGATTTTCGCGAAATCCAGAATGTCGTTGATGACGGCCATCATGGCGCTGGCGGACAACATCACCGTCTTCAGGTATTGCCGCTGTTCACCGCTGAGATCCGTTCCAAGGGCCAGCTCCGTCATTCCGATAATTCCATTCATCGGAGTTCGGATTTCATGGCTCATGTTCGCGAGGAATTCGCTCTTGGCCCGGTTGGCGGCTTCCGCGGCGTCCTTGGCGGATCGGAGGTCTATTTCGGTTCGCTTTCGTGCGTCAATTTCGAACTCCAACGCCCGGTTGGCATCTGCCAGCTCCGACGTTCTCGCGTGCACCCTCTGCTCTAACTCCTCCTGGGATCGTAGGAGGCCTTCCTCCCGGATCTTCTGTTCCATCTGTACGAGGTACGTTCGATTCGAACGGTATACCAGATAAACCATGGGCAGACAGATGATTGGAAGCTGCCATTGAATGGCGGGCGGAAAGGTCGAGATAAGCCACGCAAAAGATGCACCGATGCAGTAATAGGCCAGCGCCCATCGGTTGCCGTTCCAGATGGTAAGCAGCGGTTTTCCGTCGGTGAGCGAAAGAATTACCGCCACCAGGAACGAGTTCGTCGCAAAATATACGAACGCGATTGCTTCCACGCCGACTATTTCAAACGTGTGGTCGCGAATCAGGTCGTAAACCAGCGCAGAGGCGCAGACCGAGACCACCAGCGCGCATGCGCTAAAGGCGATCTGGATAGGTCGAGGCCTAACCCGGGGGTGCCAGGTGCATTGCACCAGCACCGCCACCGCGCTGATGACCACCGCTTCGGGCAAGCTGAGGTTGGCGATGGCAACGACGATGACAAGTACGCTGACCGATGCCGTTCCGGTCACGCCCGGCAGGCGAACCTTGAGGCCGGACGCAATGGCTCCCGCCACCACAAAGGAGGCGAATCGAAGTGGATCGGGGGAATGCCAGTTGAAAAAGGTCCACAGGAAAACCAGCGAGCCGAGCGCGATGATGAAGCTCAAATATAGGGATACAAGCTTCGTGCGGCGCTCGGGTCTGGCGGTAACGATCAGCGATTGCACATGTCCCGCCCTGCTCTACTCTTCTCCCTCGCCACTGGTACCCCACACGATGCTGGTGCTTGAATCGCTGCCGGTGCCCCACACGATGCTGGTTCCCCAGTCGCTGCTCGAGCTCCAGACATCGGACGAGTTCCAGATCGTTCCACCGTTCGGTATTGTGACGTTCCCCCAGACGGCCGTGACCGACCATTCGGGCGACCATCTCCAATTGCTGAGTAAAGGCAGAACTAAGTAGCCCTTCTGCGAAACGGGATTGTAAGTTGCGGAAGGCGAAACGCTGCTCGCCAGTGTCTCTTCGTAGTTGGAAAGTGCAGCCGCGATATCGATATATCCGGCGCCGATGGTGAACACATCGTAATAGTCTGTGTAGCTGACCCCGGTGGTCGGTTCGATGGCCGTGCTCGACACTGGGAACGCCTTGCTGGAGGTTTTCATCAGGCGTGCCTTGATCGTGTCGGGACTGAGCGTCGGATCTTTTTGCAGCATCAGTGCAACCGCGCCCGTAGCCACCGGCGTGGCCATGCTTGTGCCACTGAGCCGGAAATATTCAGCTTGCCCCTGGCCGCCGGATTTGTAATAGGATGGGCCAACCACGTTACCTGGATAAGCGTTCGAGAGCGTGCTCCCGGGCGCCAGCAGCGACACCACCAGGTTGCCCGGCGCCACAACATCCGGCTTCACCGTCATATCGATGTACGTCGGTCCCTTGGAACTGTAGCTCGCGATGAGGTCGTCAGTGCGGGGATAGGTCTCGAGTGTTTTCATTGCGCCGACGGTAATCGCATGCGGGCTGTTACCCGGCGACAGCACCGTTGAATAGCCATTGCGTCCTAAATTGCCGGCCGCCACTACCACTACCACACCGTTGTTCCAGGCTGCCTCCGCCGCTTCGCACAGCGGATCGATTGTGCAGGATTCGTAAATCGGCCGCCCCAGCGAAAGGTTGATTACCCGCACGTTGTACCTGGCCTTCAGTTGCACGGCGGTCTGGATCGCGGCGATTACGACGCTATCGTTACTGTTACCGTTCTGGTCGAGCACCCGAAGGTCGAGCAACTCCGCATTCGGCGCGATCCCCCGTAAAAGGTGTGAGGTTCCCGGCACGTTCGATACTGCCCCGTTGCCGGCTATGATTCCAGCCACGTGGGTACCGTGCCCAAAATCGTCGTTCTGGACTCCGCCGATGAAGCTCTTGCGGTACACAATCCGCGATTGCCGGCCATTCGCCGTGCCAAGGTCGGGATGAGAATAGATACCGCTGTCAATCACCGCGATACCCACTCCAGTGCCATCCCATCCGGAACTCCATGCAACCGGCGCGTTCACCCCCGCGGTGCTGTAGTCCAGCGCAGCGCCGAGCGAGCGGTCGAGCGATATGTAGCTGACGTTGGGCTGATTCGAGAGCCCGGTCACGTCTCCCGCGAGCATCGTCCCGGCCACGGAGTTGATTAGCGTGAACACCTGGCTCACAACCCCGCCCAGAAGATTGACAACGCAGGACGTCCCTGCACTCTGCCCCGAACACCCCTGCGGCAGCGATTTGTACTGCACGATGACGTTCACTTTGCTCGAAGGATTCCCGAGGAGTTGCAGCAGGTCGGGGGAGATCTTCGAATTCTCGGCGAACGCGGTATTCGCCAAGGCCAGCGCCAAGCCAAGAGCGGTATATCGCAATGACACTTTCCACCGCCTCTTAAGAACTATAAGCAAGTCGATCGAATCGCGGATCATAATGCAACGAGCCCTCGCTTTAAACACTAACTTTCAGTCAAATTGTCGTATTACTTCGTTCCTCCGCAAACCTTATTTTTGTCTGAGGTACTCGCCACCCTATCGGTTCATCCCTAAAGCATCCGCTGTAGTCGGGGCGTTAACTTCCCGACGGTTCCGACTGACGGTTTTTCGACGGAACATGCGTGAAACAAGGTCATTAGCAGGAATCTGCGAAAGCTGTTTCTGACGCGGAACTGTATTCTATTTCAGAGGAGTAGAGTACCAGGGAGCTACGTACGAAATGGGAAGTTCCATGCTCTTTGAGAGAGGTAGGCGAGCGCCGTGTTCGCGACGAAAATAGACTGCCGGCGAGGCTTGTCACGGTGACAGCGGAGAAACTCGTTGGAATAGACCGCGCTCAATACCTCATAATCTTTCGCAAAAAAAGTCCGAAGGAGCATTTTGACTTCCGCAAAAGAGACAAAAGATACG
Source organism: Bryobacteraceae bacterium (assembly GCA_035486995.1). Classification (GTDB taxonomy): domain Bacteria; phylum Acidobacteriota; class Terriglobia; order Bryobacterales; family Bryobacteraceae; genus Palsa-89. Next base: position 2,419 of record DATHMO010000037.1, on the reverse strand, counting down.
AGCGCCCTTGCACGCTGCCTCGTGCTTCTCTCCGAAATCCAAGCCGCAATCATGGCTGGCGATGTCAAAAATGTACGTCACGGCGCTGACGCTCTCAAAGGCGCCATCACGTCTGTCCTTGCCAAAGAAACGTTCGGCACTGTCTCAACGCTCGAGAATACGTTGCAAGGAGCAGATCTGGCTCGCGCCGAGGATGCGTGCCGCAGGCTGAGGGAAGCCCTCAACAGCCTGACCCCACCAACAGAATGAGTTCGCGACGAATCGCTCCGCGATTTAACAAAGGTGTCACTTCCGCAACTACCTGAGTACGTTCCTTAATTTCAGCCTAAGAGAATCCAGAAAAACGCCTTACTCTCTTGACGCAGCCGGGCAATATATCCTCGTTGAGTCCTACGTCGACTCCCTACCTGCAACACGTCAGCGGTGAGAATCTGAGCGCAATATCTCTCACTCAGCTCCTGCAATGTCATGATTATGAGCCATTTAACTGTTGGCCTGCGATGATCCTCAGTACGAACTCATTCCAATAGATCTCCATAAACTTGAGCCGGTTGGCGATCAAACCGGCGGCAAACTGCGTCATAATACGATCCATTGACTTGTATTTCAATTGAGTTATTCTTCCGATGAACGAGGGAATAAGTAGAGAGTAAGTAACAGGTTTCCCGAAAAAACCGATGGCTTCGTTCCTTGCCAAAACCGGGTTCGTCGCAAGCCGGGTGTGCCTTTTGAGCCTGGGCTGCTTGATTCTTTCCCCTGCGGCTCACGGGCAAATTCCACAAATCAATCCAAAAGGCCTCGTGAATTCGGCCACGGGGCAAAGCGCTTCCAGTGTTCCGGTAGCCGCGCGCGGAGCCTTAATTTCGATTTACGGGAGCAATTTTGCTTCTAGCCCCGTGTCCGCGAATAGCCTGCCATTATCGACAACACTGGCGGGCTCCCAGACACAAGTCTTGTTTGGCGGTATTGCTGCGCCGCTGTTATTTGTTTCTCCGAATCAAATCAATGCTCAGGTTCCGTTCGAGCTCCCTGACGTCAGTTCCATCGACGTGGAAGTCCAAACCGCGGCCGGGGCAAGTCCGCCGCTCACAGTCGTGATCCTCACCCAAGATCCCGGGATTCTTGGCGTGTATCGAACAGGTCAGAAAATTGACAGTTCGAATCCCATCCTTCCAGGGGACGCGATCACCATCCTGGCCACCGGATTGGGCTCGGTCGAACCGGCCGTGCCTTCCGGCGTTCCAGGGCCCGCCGACCCTCCGGCCGTAGCCGCAATCTGTCCGATTGTCAAAATCGGTGGCGTGGCCGCCAAAATCACTTTTGCCGGTTTGGCTCCCGGTTTCGTCGGAACTTATCAGATCAACGTGACTGCGCCGTCCACCTTGAGCGGTCCAACCACGGATGTTGAGTTGCTCCCAGGTGTGATCCCTGCGGTGGTTGGGCCACCAGGCCCACTCGGACCACCGGGCCTCGCAGGGCCCATGGGACCGCCAGGGCCACAAGGTCCGGCCGGACCTCAAGGCCTCCAATGGAAGGGACAATGGTACAACTCGCTTACCTACAACGTAGGCGATGCGGTGCAGTTCGGCACGGGCAGTTACATCAGCACGCAGCCCAACAATACCGGTCATCCGCCGCCCAATGCCACTGAATATTGGGATATATTGGCGCCGGCTGGCTCCACCGGACCTCAAGGAACTCCTGGCCCAGTTGGCCCAGCGGGCCCCGCAGGATCGATTGGCCCCAGTGGTCCGCCGGGACCCGCTGGAGCAGGAGCGCGAGGGCCGACGGGTCTAACAGGTCCCGCAGGTCCTCAAGGACCACAAGGTGTCGCCGGGCCCGCAGGTCCGCAGGGCCCAACCGGGCTTACTGGCGCGGCCGGACCGGCAGGTTCTCGAGGCGCCACCGGTGCCACAGGTCCCACTGGCCCACAAGGATTGATATGGCGCAATACCTGGAGCAGTTCAACAAATTACTCGCAGAATGACGCCGTTCAATTCAACGGAACCAGTTATATCAGCTTGCAATCGGGCAATCGGAACAATCAACCCGACCTCAGCTCAGCCTTTTGGGATCCGCTCGCTGAAGCCGGCGCGGCGGGAGCAACCGGTCCTGCGGGACCAGCAGGTCCTGCGGGGGCAACCGGTCCACAAGGACCAACCGGACCTACAGGAGCAACCGGAGCTGCTGGACCAGCAGGCGCCACCGGATCCGCCGGTGCTCAGGGAGCGACTGGACCCGCCGGAACAACCGGTCCACAGGGACCAACCGGAGCTACGGGAGCCGCCGGTGCCGCGGGCGCTACCGGACCCGCCGGTCCGCAGGGAGCAACTGGCGCCACAGGTCCCACTGGTCCACAAGGGCTGACATGGCGTGATACGTGGAACAGTGCAACAAGCTATTCGCAGAACGACGCCGT
>DATHMO010000036.1:0-17556 GCA_035486995.1 Bryobacteraceae bacterium | reverse complement strand
CCGCCAGCCGATCCAGCAGCGCCGGGTCCCCCTGGAACCGGTCGACAACGCCGTTCTGTACGTCCATCACCAGCAGCGCCGATGTCATAGTGCGTATCCCTTCGGTAGTACCGGAAGCGATCGGGCGTCGATCGTGTCCGGATACTTGATGCCGGCGCCGGTGTTGAGCACCACCACCGACTCGGAGCCGGTCAGCCATCCGGAGGCGGCCAGCCGGCGAACGGCGCTCAGGCAGGCCGCTCCCTCGGGGCACAGCAGCAGGCCCTCAGCTTGGGCGTACGCGTTCAGATCGGAAAGGATCTCCGCGTCATCGACCGCGATCGCCGTGCCGCTCGTCTGTGCCAGCGCGGCCAGCATCAGCTCGTCACCCAGCGGCGACGGCACCGTGATGCCGAACGCGATGGTCGAGGCGTTCGGCCACGGCTGTGCGCGCGTTGCACCCTCCTGGAAGGCCCGTACGATCGGCGCACACCCGCTGGCCTGCACCGCCACCAGTCGCGGCAAGGGACCTGTAATCCAGCCGAGCTCCAGCATCTCCAGCAGCGCCTTGTGGATCCCGATCAGGCCGACGCCGCCGCCGGTGGGATAGAGAATTGCGCCGGGCAGCGTCCAGTTGAATTGCTCGGCGATCTCGAAGCCCATGGTCTTTTTGCCTTCGATGCGGTACGGCTCCTTGAGACCGCTGATATCGAACCAGCCTTGGGCTTGTTTGCGCTCGGCGATGATGCGTCCGCAATCGCTGATGAGCCCGTCGATCAAATTGACTTGGGCTCCGTAAGCGCGGCACTCGATGTAATTGGATCGCGGCACGTCGCGTGGAACGAAGATATGCGCTTCGATCCCGCAAGCCGCGGCGTAAGCGGCCAGAGCGCTGCCGGCGTTGCCCGCGGAGGCGACGGCGATTTTAGATAAGCCCAATTCCAGGCACATCGAAACGGTGGACGCCATCCCGCGAGCTTTGAATGAACCGGTGGGGTTGAGGCCCTCGTCTTTCACCCACAGATCGCTGGCGCCGATTTGCGCGCCGAGCCGATCGGCTTTCATGATGGGTGTCAGGCCTTCGCCGAGAGTCACGATGTGGTTGGGATCCTGGACCGGCAAAAGCGGCGAATAACGCCACATATTCGGCGGCGCTTTTGCGAGCGATTCGCGGTTCCAGGTCGTTTTCGTTTTTGCGAGATCGTAGCGGACCAATAGCGGCCCGCCGCATTCGCACAGCGTTTGCACCTTTCCCGCTTCGTGGCGCCGGTTGCAAACGCTACACTCCAAATGAGAGACGTGGGACATAACAGAAGTTCGATGATAGCGCGCAAAGTGGTTGTTGGTTGTTTGTTGTTCGTGGTAGGCCTCTACGCGCTGTGTGGTGTTGGCATTCTTTTCTTGCGCTGGATCGATCCTTGGACCACGATGGTTCAAATGGAACGGCGCGTGCAAGCGTCGGCCGCGCATCGTCCTTACAAGAAGCGCTACGAGTTCGTGCCGCTTGCGAGCATTTCACTGAACTTGCAGCATGCCGTTGTCGCGGCTGAGGACGGCCGGTTCCGGCAGCATCACGGGTTCGATTGGGTAGAGATGCAAAAGGTGCTGGAAGACGACATGAAGCGGCACAAGCTGGGGCGCGGCGGTTCCACGATCACGCAACAATTAGTGAAGAATCTGTTTCTAACAACGGAGCGATCTCTTGTTCGTAAAGGCGTGGAGTCCTCGCTGGTGCCGCTGATGGAAGGGCTCTTGACGAAGGATCGAATTCTGGAACTGTACTTGAACGTGATCGAATGGGGCCCTGGAATCTATGGTGCGCAGGCTGCGTCGGAATATTACTATCACAGGCACGCATCGGAAATGAGCCGCGAGCAGGCTGCGCGATTGGCGGCGATCATTCCCGCACCGCTGAAGCGCAAGCCCGAGCGGATGAACGAATACAGCGCCGATATTTTGGATCGGATGGAGAAGACCGGGTGGTGATCAGCGTGAATAAGGCGTCAGGCGCGGCGGTCGCGCATCGGGTTCCAGCAGCCAGGCGGTGCGATCCGGATAGTAGCGCAGCAGCTTTTGATTTTCATCTGGGCCAAGATCACGAGCCCAGATGACGCGGGCGTGATCGATATCGGCGCCATTGTGAACCCACTCGTGAAACTGATGCTGCGGCCAGTAGCGTACGAAAACTAATTGCCGGCCGGGCTCGGCGGCGAGTTGGTGATTGATGGCGATGCGGCCTTCGGGATCGCCGTGATTGATGGCGTCCCACGATTCGTGAGGCGTTAACGCGGCGTACAGTTCGTTGTCGCGAGAGAAGTGCACACCGTACCAAAAGATGAAATGCGCGGCGCACAGAAAAAGAAGGACGCGCGCGCCAGATGGGCTCCATTGGCTTAGACGCTCCAGGCCCACAACGGCGATCAGAACGAACAGGCACGTGAGCGCGGCGATGTAGTGCGAATAGAAGTACGGATAGAAGTTCGTGCCCAGGCTGAAGATAAGGATCGTGACGGCGGTCCAAGCGAAGCGGTATTCGCGAAGCGCGAGGAGAAACGCGGGCAGCGCGAGAAACAGCGGCGGGAGCAGGAAAAATCGATAGAAGCTGATGCGATCGATCCAACGTGCCCAGTAAGTCGCGAACGTGTCGGTGCTTGCGCCGTGAACTTCTGATTGCGCGTCGAAATCGAGCTGCTGCTCCTGCGTAAGCGATCGATGCGGAACCGGGAGCGGTTGAAAGGTGAAGGTGGTGGGCACGCCGTATTGATAGCGGCTGAGTGTGTAGGGAAGCGTGGTCCAATTGCCGGTAGCTTGTTTGTTCTGGAGCAGGATGACGCCGATGGCGGGCAGCACCACGAGCGAGGCCATGAGCGCGGGGCGAATGAAACGGCGCGGGTCGGGTAGAAAAAACAAAAGTACGCTAAGGACGAGAAAGATCGATTCATAGGGGCGCGTCAACAATTGCAAAGCGAGGCCGAGACCCAACAGCGCGGCGTCTTTCCGGCGGCCTGATTCGCGCAAGCGCGGCAGCGCTCCAAACACCAGACATCCGGCGCAGCCCGATACGGCGCCGCCCCAATAGCTGTTCATCCATTGATTGAGCGGGCCGAATTCGATGACGGCCAGCATGCCGCCGATGAGCGCCCAACCGGGTGTGGTCCAGGCGCGCAGCATCCAGTAACACAACGCGCAAAGTGCGCCGATGCTGATCGCGACGCCGGCCCACGGGTGGCCGAAGATGGTCCAGCCGAGTGCGAGCATTAAGCCTTGGCCGAGTGGAAAGATCGAAACGTATGCCGGCTGCTGCAAAACGAAATAAGTCTCGAAGAATTGCGGTAGCGGATGCGGCGGATTGGCGAGGTGGAAGTGGCGAAGCGTGTCGGCGAGCAGGAGGTAGCTGAAATCGTCCGAAACATATGGGGCCGGAATTGGATATTGCGGCAAGAGCGCCAGGCGGAGTGCGATGGGCAGAATGAAGAGGAGCAGCATGCACCAGCCGGTTTTCTCGGCGAGGCGTTTTCCATACGGGAGGAGCGCTAGCAGGACCAGCAGGAACGCAATAATAAGTTCGATAAAATCCGTCGCGCTGAAACCGATGGGATTCAGAGCGGGGATGAAGGATCGGAACAGGTGGAAGATGTACATCGGTTAGTGCACCTGTTCGAAACGCAAAGGTGGTGGGTTGTTTGGAGCAGGCGGCGGAGGCAGCGCTTTGGGTGGTTCCTCGACGCGATACGGACTGAGCTTGGGCGGCGTTGCGTCGGGCTCGAGGAGCCACGCGGTGCGCTCCGGGTAGTAATGCAGCAGGTTTTGATCCTCGGGAGAGCCGAGGTCGCGGGCCCAAACAATGCGCGAGTGATCGATGTCGGCGTCGTTGTAGACCCATTCGTTTTGGAAGATGTGCCGCGGCCAGTAGCGCACGAAGACCAGTTGTTTGCCGGGAGCGAGGGCCAGCTGTTGAATCACGGCTGTGCGGCGATCGGGCGCGGCGTGGTCGGTAAAGCTGCGCGCATACCAGAACGCGAAATGGGCGAGGCACAAATAGACGATCAGGCGCGCGGCTTCGGCATTCAACGCGCTGAGCCGTTCGAGGCCGGTGATACTGACCAACACGAAAAGGCACGTGAGCGCCCCGAGGTAGTGAACCTCAAAGAACGGATAGAAGTTGACGCCCAGCGCGAAGATCGCGAGCGTTAGCGCGATCCAGACGAATCGCCACTCGCGCAGACGCGCGAAGAAGAATGGGAGCGCGATGTACAAAGGCGGAAGAAAGAAGAAGCGATAAAACCGGATGCGATATTCGAGGCGCAGCAGGTAAGTCTCGATGGTCTCCGGTCCGCTCTGGCGAAACGAAGTTTGCATTTTGTATTGGAGCTGCTGTTCGGCCGTGAGATCGAGATGGGGGACGGGGTTGGGTTGCCAGGTGAATGACGCCGGCACGCCGTATTGATCGCGGCTGAGCATGTAGGGCAGCGTTCGCCAACTCCCGGTGACTGCTTTGTTTTGCGCGAGCGAAAGTGCGAGAGCCGGAATAAGCACCAAGACCGCGGCCAGGGCGGGTTTCGCGAGTGAGCGCAGGTTCAGAGGCCACGCGAAAAACAGGAGCGCCGCGAGTGCGAGGAAGATTGTTTCGTAGGGCCGGATGAGCCAGTGGATCGCGAGTCCGAGCCCCAGTAGTGCGCCATCGCGAATTCTCGGCGATGCCCGCAATCTTGGCAGCGCGCCGAATACCAGGCATCCAGCGACGGCCGCCAGTGATCCGCCCCAGTAGCTGTTCATCCATGGATTCAGCGGTCCGAATCCAATCACCGCGAGCACGCCGCCGAGCAGGGCCCATTCGGGTTTCGTCCAGCCGCGCAGCATCCAATAGCAGAGCGAGCACATCGCGGCGGTGGAAAGCAGAACTCCGGCCCACGGCAGACCGAAGATGGCGCGGCCGAGCGCCAGCACCATTCCTTGTCCCAACGGATAAATCGACGCATAAGTGGGCGTCTGCAACACGAAGAAAGTCTCGAAGAATTGATGCAACGGGTGCGCGGGATTCGCGAGGCGAAAGTGGAGCAGAGTGTCGGCGACCAGCAGGTGCCCAAACTCGTCATACACCGCGGGCGCGGGCACTGGATGTTGCGCCAGCATCGCTAAGCGGAGCGCCAAGGGAAGCAGCGCGAGTAGCAATATGCACCAGCCCGTCTTCGGCGCCAATCTCCGCCCATACTGCGAAACGAACCGGCGTGCAATGATAGCGATTGCCAACAACAGCGCGGCCAGGGTGAGTTCGAAAAGATCGCTCGGGCTGAAGATGGACACCGCTCGTTGTTACGATAGCTAAGTTACGATAGCTAATTCATGACCATCGTTCCAGGCAGCGCGGAAGAGCTGGCGGAGAGTCTGGCTGATGCGCGGCTGCGAAATCGGCGGGTTACGGTTTTGGGGAACGCGACGAAGGATCGCATGGGCGGTCCGATTGCGCTGTCCGATGAGACAATATCGACGCACGCGCTGAACAAAGTGCTCGAGTACAATCCGCGCGATCTCACGGTGAGCGTTGGCGCGGGCATTTCTTATTGCGAACTGGCGGGCATTTTGGCGGAGCACCGGCAGATGATTCCGCTGGATCCGCCGTTTTCGGAGAGGGCTACCATGGGCGGCATCGTCGCTGCTAATACCAGCGGTCCGCGCCGCAGGCTGTATGGAAGCGCGCGCGACATGGTGATCGGCATGACCTTCGCGACCCTCGAAGGCAAGCTGATTCGCACGGGCGGCATGGTGGTGAAGAATGTCGCGGGGCTCGACATGGGCAAGCTCCTGATCGGATCGTTTGGCACTCTGGCCGTCATTGCGAGCCTGAATTTTCGGTTGCACCCGATGCCCGCGGGAACTCGAACTTTCGTGCAGGATTTTGAGCAAATCGCGGAAGCGATGGCTATGCGCGATGAAGTTTTGAAGAGCCAATTGCAGCCGTCGGCGATCGATCTCTTGAAATCGCGAGGAGATTATCGGCTGGCGATTCAAGCCGGAGGCAGTCCCGCGGTGCTGGATCGCTACACCCGCGAATTGTTTCGCGCGCGAGTGGTGGAGGGCGCCGAAGAAGAGGCGCTGTGGCGTGGGATTCGCGAGACGACGCCGCAGTTTCTTCGCGAGCACGAAAATGGCGCAGTTGTGCGCGTGTCGTGCGGGCTCGCGGACGTTGGCCGCGTGTTGGACGCCTTGCCGGATCGAGCGGTCGCGCGCGCAGGTTCGGGCGTTTGCTATGGATACTTCGAAGAGGCCGCTCAAGTGCGGTTTCCCGCGCTGGGCACGAGCGTGGTAGAGTCCGCACCGCAAAGCTATCGCGAGTCGAATGAGCTCTGGCCTCGGCCGGGGAACGACTTTGCCATGATGAAGAAGATCAAGGAAATGTTCGACCCGCAGGGTCTACTCAACTGCGGCAGGTTGTATGGCCGCATCTGATCTCACCGCATTCGACAAACCGCAGCAAGCCGATCTCGACCGGTGCGTGCACTGCGGATTGTGTCTGAACGCCTGCCCCACATATCGCGAGCTGCGGGTGGAAATGGATTCGCCGCGCGGACGCATTTATCAGATGGTGCAAGTGGCCAACGGCGCGCCGATCTCTCCATCGTATGTGGAGCACATCGACCTTTGCCTGGCGTGCCGGGGGTGCGAGACGGCGTGTCCATCGGGCGTTCAATATGGGCGGCTAGTGGAGGCGGCGCGCGCGGAAATCGAAACCAAAACGCGGCGGCCGTGGCGCGAGCGATTCGTGCGGGCGCTGGTGTTCCGCCAGTTGCTGCCCTCGAGGCAGAATCTTGAAATCGCGGGCGGGTTGCTCTACCTGTATCAAGCGAGCGGGCTGAAGCGGCTCGTCGGAATGCTGGGCTTCCTGCCCGCGCGGCTGCGCGAAGTGGAGAGTCTGGCGCCCGAGATCGAAACGCCGTTCTTCTTCGCCTATTACGGAAAGACCCTGCCGTCTGAGGGCGCGCGCCGGTATCGCGTGGCGTTGCTCGGAGGATGCATCGCTAACCTGAGTTTTGCGCGCTTGAACGAAGCTACGTTGCGGGTGTTGCAAAAGAATGGCTGCGAAGTTTCGATTCCGGCGAATCAGACCTGCTGCGGCGCGCTGCACGTGCACGCGGGCATTCGCGATCAGGCGCGGGAACTGGCGCGGAAGAATATCGACGCTCTACTCGATGGCGGCTACGACGCGATCATTACCAACGCCGGCGGCTGCGGTTCCACGCTCAAGGAATATTGGGAATTGCTGGAGCATGATCCGGAATATGCGGAGAAAGCCCGCCGATTTTCGGCGCTCGTCAAAGATATAAACGAATTTCTGGCGTCGATCGATCTGAATCCGGAGATGCGCTCGCTCCCGATGACCGTGACGTATCAGGACTCGTGCCATCTCGCGCATGGGCAAAAAGTGCGATCGGCGCCGAGAAAGCTGCTGGAATCCGTGCCGGGGCTGGAGCTGCGCGAGATGCGGTTGCCTGATCTGTGCTGCGGGAGCGCGGGCATCTACAACGTGGTGCACACTGGGATGGCGATGTCGCTGCTGAAGAAGAAAATGGAACACGTGAACACGACTGAGGCGGGCGTGATCGCGGCGTCAAATCCGGGATGCATGCTGCAATTGCGCGCGGGCGTGCGCAAGTTCGGGAAGGGGCAGCGAGTGATGCACGTGGTAGAGATTTTGGACGAAGCGTACCGCTAAATTCCCATGGTGAAAACCGCGCCGCCGTTCACGCCATTGGCGGCCGTCACTGACCCGCCATTTTGTTCCACGATGGATTGCACCACGTAAAGCCCCAGACCCGAGATGATCGATTTAGTCGACACCCGCGGTTGAAAAATCCGCGGCAGTAACTCGAGCGAAATGCCGGGGCCATCGTCGCTCACCACAATCTCATTGGCGCGTGCGCGAAGGCGGATGTTCTTCGCTCCGGCCTGCGCGGAGTTCAGGAAGAGATTCACGAACACGCGCTCCCAGCCGGCTGCATCGCCCTTGAGCCGGAAATCCACATCGATCTCGGACGCGAATTCCATCTTGGGGCGGTTGGCGCATTCCAGATAGTCCTGGCAAAACAGACATGCGTTTTCGATGATCGGAGCAAGCTCGATGGGCGAACGGTTGGTTTCGAGAATGCTGTGCGCGATGCGATGGCCGCGGTCGGCGCTGCGCTGCAAGGTGTGCGCCAGCTTCTCCCACTTGGGATCGTCTTCCAAAAGCTCGGCGCTTTCGGCAATGGTCTGAAACACGTTGTTGAGATCGTGCACCAAACCTTCCAGCGTGAGATCGGCGACTGCCATATCGTTTTACTCCGCGACCCGTTATTCGGCGACTCGATGTAGTGTATCGAAAAACTCGGGAAAAGACACGGAGGCGGCGCCGGCGTCGGCGATAGTGCAGGGTCCATCGGCCGCGAGTGCCGCGACCGAGAACGCCATTGCGATACGATGATCGCCGAACGAGTCGAGTTCCGCGGCGTGAAAGCGCTGGCGTCCGGGAACCTCGAAGCCGTCTTCGCGAACCGTGATCGCAAGCCCCATGCGTTTGAAATTTTCGGCGATGGTCGCGATGCGATCGGTTTCCTTCACCCGCAATTCGGACGCGTCGCGAACAATCAAGCCCTCTTCGCTCGCGGCGCCCAGGATGGCCAACACCGGGATCTCGTCGATCAACGCGGCCGTGCGTTCTTTTTCGAGCACGCCGCCGCCGATGCGCGAACTGCGAACTAGCACGTCGCCCATCAACTCCCCGCCCGCCGACGTAATATCCAGGATCTTGATTTGCGCGCCCATTTCCGCCAGGAAATCGAGCAAGGCCGAGCGCGTGGGATTCAATCCGACGCCGTGGATGGTCAAGCTGGAATCGGGAAGGATCAACGCTGCCACCAGAAAAAACGCGGCAGCCGAAAGATCGCCGGGCACGCGCAGTTCACGGCCTTCCAGCCGCGGACGGCCGGTAACAGTGATAGATCGCTTCGAACTTTCGACCTCAGCGCCGAATTCGCGGAGGGCGAGCTCGGTGTGATCGCGCGTACGCACGGGCTCATGCACCGTGGTGCGCCCTTCGGCGAATAGTCCCGCCAGCAGCACGCAGCTCTTCACCTGGGCGCTGGCCATGGGCGGCGTGTATTCCATGGAATGAAGTTTGCCGCCGTGAATGGTGAGAGGCGGAAAGCGGTTCTCGCGAGCTTCGATGTGCGCTCCCATTTGCGCCAGCGGCTTCATGATGCGCTCCATCGGCCGGCGCGAGAGCGATTCGTCGCCTCCGATCCTGCTCACGAATGGCTGCGCCGCGAGTATGCCCGACAGCATGCGAATGGTGGAACCGGAGTTGCCCGCATCCAACACGTCAGCCGGTTCGCGCAAGCCATCCAAACCGCGACCGGTTATCTCGGTGATGCCATCGTTTTTCGTTATCTCGGCGCCAAGTGCGCGCATGCAGGCGAGGGTGGACTGGCAGTCGGCACCCATCGAATAATTCGCGATCTTGCTGGTGCCTTCCGCGATCGCCGCCAGCATCCCGTATCGATGAGAAATGGATTTGTCGCCCGGAAGTTGGACCGCGCCGCTGACGGCACGGGCCGGAGAAATTTGCTCACGCATGGAAAGTAAGAGTGTAGCGTACCGCGATCAAGACGCCTGAATGCTTTGCGCCGCGCTCACGGCCGCTCCGATCACCGCGTTCTCGTCGGTCTGGGGCGCCACTTCGAAAACATAGCTCTGCAGCGGACTCATCTTCACCATTTCGTGTACGTATTGATGCAACAGATTCACGTCAAGATGCTTCGAATTGAATCCGGAGATGAAGAATTTGCCGGGCCCGGCCAGGTGAATGGAATTGGCTGTCGCCGCCGCCAGCGCACGATGCCACAGCTTCACAAACTCTACGCAGCGCTGATCGCGGTTCTTGGCATTTTCGAAAATTTCATCCGGCTCCAGGTCCAAGAAGCGCAGCCGCATGGCCCGGTGCCCCATAATGCCCTCAAGGTGTCCCACGCCGCCGCAGCCGCAATACCGTTCGCGCGGATCAAGCGACACCACCACGTGCCCGCCTTCCCAGATCCCCGGGCGCGACGGATAGACGCCGTAGCCGATGCCGTGGCCGATGGTCCACACGCGGATAAAGCGATCGAGATGTCCATGCGTGGCCGCTAAGCCGGCCGCCACCGCATCCGCATCGTTGAACACCAGGACCGGCGCGGTGATCCCAAATGGGCGCAGCGCTTCTTCCACTAGCTGCTTCATGTTCACGCCCTTGAGCTGGCGGAGATTAGGCGAGTCCTGGATGATGCAGTCCTGGATAATCCCCGGCATTCCGATGCCGATGGCGTCCACACTGGCTCCCGCCGCAACGGCCCGGATTTCGTTGGCGAGAGTCTGCGCGATTCCCGCGGGCGGAGTGCTGAGCAGCGGTTCAGCCGCCGGGTCTTCTTCCTGGACATGCAGCTTGCCAACCAGTTGGTGCCCCTCCACTAGCCCGGTTGCGATCCGCTCGGCGGTAGTAACTCCAATTGTCCGGCTCATGTTCAAACGCAGGTACGTGCCCGCGATACCTCCATTTCCAGCGCTCGCACGTGGATGCCGCTGGTTTCCGTTACGACTGGGACAGCTTGTTGAGCCCGTTGAATGCGGCAGCCTTGTAGCACTCCGCCAGTGTCGGGTAATTGAAAACCGTGTCGATGAAATATTCCACCGTGCCGCCTAGAATCATGACAGCCTGCCCGATGTGCAGCAATTCGGACGCGCCCTCCCCGATCACGTGCACGCCCAGCACCTGTTTGGTCTCGCGATGGAAGATCAACTTCAAGCGGCCGGTGGTATCGCCGCGAATCTGGCCGCGCGCGATCTCGCGATAGTACGCCACTCCCACTTCGTAGGGTACGTCCTCGTCGGTGAGCTGCTCCTCGGTCTTTCCTATAAAAGAGATTTCGGGAATCGTATAAATGCCGTAAGGATAACTGGCGGGGTTGGATATCACCATCTTGCCGAACGCGCCCGCCGAGGCAATCCGGCCCTGCTCCATGGAAACCGACGCCAGGCTCGGGAATCCGATCACGTCGCCGACAGCGTAGATGTGCGGTTGTTGGGTGCGATATTGCGAATCCACTTTAATGCGGCCCCGCGAATCGGCATCCACGCCGGCCGCCGCCAGGTTCAGTTCGGTCACGTTGCCTTGACGGCCCACGGCATACAGCAGCGCGTCTCCGGAAAGCTTTTTCTTGCTCTCCAGATTGGCCACCACTTTATCATCAGGCGTCTCCTCCACGCTTTCCACTTCTTCGTTGAGACGCATGGTGACGCGATGATCGCGCAAATTGTACGACAGCGCTTCCACCATCTCCGAGTCGGCGAATTCGAGCAGACGGGGCCGCTTCTCCACCAGAATCACGCGCACCCCCAGGGCCGCGAACATACAGGTGTACTCGACGCCGATGACGCCGCCGCCCACCACAATCAGGCTCTTGGGAATCTCAGGCATGCTCAACACCTGATCGCTATCGATGATGTTGCGCCCGTTGATGGGGACCTTGGTGGCTTCCGCCGGCTTGGTGCCGGTGGCAATGACGACGAACTCGGCGCAGTAGGTCTGTTCGCCCCGGGTGCTGGTGCAGCGGATGGTGTGCGGATCGACGAAGCTGGCGACACCAATAATGAGCTCGACGTTATTGCGCGACAGCTGCGCCTGGATGACGTCCACCTCGGTCTTGATCACGTGCTGGACCCGAAAAGCCAGATCCGACATCGTGATCTTTTCCTTGACCCGATAGTTCACGCCATAGATGTTCTGATAGTAGTAGCCGGATAGATGCAGCACCGCTTCGCGAAAAGTCTTGCTGGGGATGGTGCCCGTGTTGACGCAAACCCCTCCAACTACTTCACGCCGCTCGATAAGCGCCACACGCTTGCCCATCTTGGAGCCTTGGATGGCCGCGCGCTGACCCGCCGGACCCGAACCGATAACGATGAGATCGTAAGTTTCCACGTGCAACTAATTTAGCGCACGAAGCCGCGAAGTCGCACGACGGCCGGACAAACTTCTGATGTCAATCGTGTCAAAACCGCAGTACTATGGGAAAGATTTACTGGGACGTGGAACTACGATAGTCCAACCAGGACTGAAGTACTAGGAGTTTGGCATTTGGCTCGGTACGTGCTATCGTAAACCCCAGAAGGAGATCGCTCATGTCACTTCGTTACACAGCCGCGTTTTTGGGGGTTTTAGGGACGCTTTCGTTCGCCAGCGTAGGATGCGCTACGAAAAAGCATGTCCGCGAGGCCATTGCCCCGGTTCAAAACCAGGTCAATCAGAATCAGGCCCAGCTAGGTACTCTCCAGAAGCAGACGGAAGATAACAAGAAGCAAACCGACCAGGCCATTGGTGATTTAGACCGGCAGGTAGCAACCGCCGACGAAAAAGCCACCGATGCCGGCAAGAAGGCCGCCGAAGCCGCTGAATCTGCCGCCAAGGCAAACAGCGCCGCAGACGCCGCCGCCCAGCAAGCCGCTGCGGCCAACACTCTGGCTCAGCAAACTACCACCAAGCTGGATACAACTATTCAGAACCTCGACAACTATAAGCTTGTCAGCACCGAGCCGGTGTACTTCGGCTTTGGCAAGAGCGTGTTAGCCAAAGACGAGCAGGCGAAGTTGGACGATGCCACCCAGAAACTGACCAGCATGAAGGGCTATATTATTGAAGTAGAAGGTTTTGCTGATCGGACTGGCAACGTGGTCTACAACCGCGAGCTGAGCCGCAAGCGGGCCGACGCGGTGGTTCACTATCTGGCCGTGGAGCACAACATTCCCTTGCGATCCATTCGTGAGCTGGGCGTCGGAGCCGACTTCCCGGATGCGAATAACAAGACTCGCGAGGCGCGCAAGGAAAATCGGCGCGTGGATGTGAAGATCTACACGCTGGATGTAACAGGTGCGCAGGCCCAGGCCTCGAACATCGCCCCGGCCCAGTAAGCGTAGCGAGAGAGTACATCGGGGCGATCCCGGACGAAAGCGCGGGTGGGCGGACACACAATGTGTTCGTTCGCCCGCGCTTTTGTGTTTTAGCGCAGTCGCTTTTTCTCGAACTGCCAGGCAGTAGTGACGATGTCGTCCAGGTCCGGGAACTTCGGCTTCCATCCGAGAGTTCGTTTCAGCTTGTCGGCGTTCGCCACCAGAATGGCAGGGTCGCCGGCGCGGCGCGGTCCGATACTGTGGGGAACTTTCTTACCCGTAATTTTTTCCACGGCGTGCATTACCTCCAGCACCGAGCGCCCGGTTCCGGTTCCGACGTTGAATGCGTCCGATCCGCCGCCGGCCAGTAGTTTCTCTATAGCAACAACATGCGCCCCAGCCAAATCGGACACGTGAATATAGTCGCGAATGCAGGTACCGTCGGGCGTTTCATAATCGTCGCCGAAAATCGTCATCGGCTGGCCCGTAACGACGGCGCGGAGCAACAGCGGTATCAGATGGGTCTCCGGCTCGTGTTCCTCACCAAGGCCGGACTCGGGATCCGATCCGCAGGCATTGAAATATCGCAGCGCGATGCTGCGGAATCCGGTACAGAGATCCATCCACTTGAGCATCGTTTCGACGAGCACTTTGGACTCGCCGTACGGATTCACGGGAGCGAACGGAAGATCCTCCGGAATGGGAACGACGGTGGGCGTTCCGTACACTGCGGCCGTCGACGAGAACACCAGCCGGCGAACGTTGGCCTGAATCATCGCGGTGAACAGCGACGCGCTGCCCCCGACGTTGTTCAGAAAATAAAGCTCGGGCTTCTTGGTGGACTCGCCAACCATGGAGTACGCCGCGAAATGAATTACGGCATCCACGCGTTCGCGGGTGAACAAATCCGCGAGCTCGGCTGTTTTCGAGAGATGCAGCTTGTGAAACGGCAAGCCGCCGACGTTGTGCTCGTGCCCGCGCGACAGATCGTCCACAACGGCGACCTCGAATCCGAGCCGCTTCAAGAGATGGGCAGTGACTGAACCGATGTAGCCGGCGCCGCCGGTTACCAAGACTTTTGGCATTAACGCGCGGACGGCTCTCCCTCAGAGGGAAATTCGAAATTCTCGCCGCCGGTGTGGATCGTGAGAGTGCCGGGGCCGAGCAGCCGCCCGTTGCTCGGGAAGAATACGGCGCCATCGGTGGATTCACCGGATTTCAACTTGGTCGGCACCAGCGCGATGGCCGACGCCGCCGCGCCAGCCTTGAGCCGCGACGAAACACCGTAGGCCAGTGCGGCCTCGCGGCGGGATTCGTAGCCGTTGGTGGTTTGCATGTGCTCGTTGCCGTAGACGCCGCGCTCATACGTCGTCACCAACTTGATCACGTCGTGCCGGCCGGCTTTGGCCAGCAAGTTTTCCACTACCGTCAGCGCGGGGTCGGCTTGCCACATCGGGCCATCCTGCTGCTGGTAGAAGAAGTCCTCCGGTTTCACAGTCCATGAAATGGGCGATCCGTTGGAAATCGAAACCTGCATGATGGAATATTCCTTCAAATGCGCCGGCAGGTAGGCGAACATCACCGTGACGCCGCCCTTAGTGAGCGTCTTATATTGGAGCCCGTTTGATTCAAACGGAATGATTTGGGCCGAAATGATCGTGGCGCCAAGCACGAATCCCATTGCCACCGCGCCCAGCGCGCTCAACCTCATATTTACATCATAGAACTGGATAGCCCCACGCAGGGCAACAGTGTGAAAATTCTGCGTCAGTTTTCAGAAGGGCGCTCGACGTGATCGACGACCAGAGTCTCGACCGGTCCTTTATCGGGGACCAACTTCAGGCCCAGTTGCTTGCGCAGCGCTTCCTGAAACGACGGGCCCTGCGGTTCGCCCGGCGCGTCGGTCTTCGGCGGGCCTGGACCAAAGAAAGAAAATAATCGAGCCGGGTCCGTCGCGTACTCGATGGTGAAGTCGAATCGCCCGCTGAGCCCCGTTCGATCGACCACCGGCTTATCCACCTCCCCGGCTACCAATCCGTAGTCGGAAATCGAAGCGGCTAGATACTGCGGTGTGCTGTTTCGGATTCCCAGCCGCCATTTTCCGTTAAGGTTTCCAAACCCATACGCGTATCCGCACATCGGAGGAAACACCTCCTTGTCACTGTCGCTCGGCAGGTCGCCCAGCGCTGGCAGGGTAAAGGAGTCAGGGCAAGGCGGACCTTGATCGTGCGGTATCAGCTTCGGCCCAGTCTGGCCAGCGTTGACCAGAGTCAGGGCGAAAACGGGCTTCTCTTGAGTCTCGAAGTGAACCTTCAGTTTGAACCGGTCGGCTAGCAGCGACTGCATCATCAGGCGCATCTGGTCCTTGGTGGGATTGCCTTCCGCCGTGGCGTGAATCTCGTACATATCCGTGGTAGCCCACTTTGGCAACATCGCGCTTGCGACGCTTGACTGGAACGCATCCAGCTTGTATGCGAATTTAATGTAGAGTGACAATGAAAAGCTCGCGGAGAAGCGACCCCCGGCAGGCTTCCCGTTCCCGGAGTCTAGCGGGAAGCTAGGTGGCTCGGGCCGGTTCGTCGGCTTTACGGACGCCACGTCGAACGCCATCTTTCCGCCAGCCGCCTTCTGCCAGTCGGGTACGTCGGGCGATTGAGCCCGCAGCGCCACAATCGCGAGAAACGCGCCACTAATTCTCAGAAGGCTTTTCGACATGATCGACAACCAGAGTCTCCACCATTCCTTTATCGGGGACTAGCTTCAAACCAAGCTGCTTGCGCACCGCTTCGAGAAACGTGGGCCCCTGCGGATCGCTCGGCGGCGCGTCTACTTTGGGTGGGCCTGGACCGAAGAAAATGCCTCGAGCCGGGTCCCGCGCGTACTCGATGGCGAAATCGAACCTCCCGCTGAGACCCGTTCGATCGACCACGGGTTTATCCACCTCCCCGGCGAACGATCCGTTTGCAGCAATTGCAACGGCCAGGTACTCGGGTGTGCTGTCTCGGGATCCCGCCAAAGTGATCCCGCCGGGTTTGAACCACATCATGGCGTAGCCGCACATCGGAGGAAACACGTCCTTGTCACTGAGCGGTTCAAACGGCTTTAGCTCCGTGTAGGAGTCGGGACAAGGCGGACCCTGATCGTGCGGTATCAGCTTGGGCCCCCTCTGGCCAGGCTTGACCAAAGTCAGGGCGAACACGGGCCCCTCCTGAGTCTCGAAATGAACTTTCAGTTTGAAGCGATCGGCCAGCAGCGACTGCATCATCAACCGCATCTGGTCCTTGGTAGGATTGCCCTCGGCCTTGGCCTGAATCTCGTACATATCCGTCGTAGCCCACTTTGGCAACTTCGCGCTTAAGGCTCTTCCTTGGAACAGCTCTAGCTTGTACGCGAAATTGATGTAGGAACCGAGGTCAAAGCTAGCGGAGAAGCGGCCTCCGGCAGGCTTCGCGTTGCCTGTGTCCAGCGGGAAGCTCGGAAGCTCGGGCCGATTCGTGGGCTTTACTGACGCGATGTCGAACGCCATCTTTCCGCCAGCCGCCTTCTGCCAGTCCGGCACATCGGGCGATTGAGCCCGCAGAACAGCGGCCGCAGCCAAAAGAAGAATGAGCCGCATGATCGACTCCCTGCTCCAGATTACCGCAGGTATTTGGAGACCGACGCGATATTCGTCATAATGAAATTTATGTCTACGGTAAGCTCAAAAACAGTCCGGGACGTCACCCGGCCGCTCAGCTCGAACAAGCATCTTCTGCGATGGGTGGAGAAGATGGCGGAGCTGACCAAGCCGCGCGACATTCACTGGGTGGATGGGTCAGAGGAAGAAAACGAAGCGTTGTGCGCCCGATTGGTGGCGGGCGGGACGTTCATCAAGTTGAATGAGGAGCTTTGGCCGGGCTGCTATTATGCGCGTTCGGACGCGAGCGATGTGGCGCGCGTTGAGGATCGCACGTTCATCTGTTCGTTATCGAAGGATACCGCCGGGCCCACCAACAATTGGGTGAACCCGTACGAGATGCGCAAGAAGCTGAAGGAGCTATTCAGCGGATGCATGCGCGGGCGGACGATGTACGTGCTGCCGTATAGCATGGGGCCCATCGGATCGCCCATGTCGCAGATCGGCGTGCAGCTTACCGACTCGCCCTACGTGGTGGTGAGCATGCGCATCATGGCGCGCATCGGGCAGCGGGTGTTCAAAGAGATCGACAAGGACGAAAAGCGCGTGGTGCCGTGCATGCACACGGTGGGAATGCCGCTGAATCCGGGCGATCACGATGTGCCGTGGCCGTGCAATGTGGAGAAGTACATCGTGCATTTTCCGGAGACGCGCGAGATCTGGTCGTACGGATCGGGCTACGGCGGGAATGCGCTGCTGGGTAAAAAATGCTTCGCGCTGCGCATCGCATCCAACATCGCGCGCGACGAAGGCTGGATGGCCGAGCACATGCTCATTCTGGGCGTGGAAGATCCGCAGGGCGAAAAGACCTACGTCGCGGCGGCCTTCCCGAGCGCCTGCGGCAAAACCAATTTCGCGATGCTGATCCCGCCCAATGGATTCGACGGCTGGAAAGTGTGGACCGTGGGCGACGACATCGCCTGGATCAAGCCGGATGAGAACGGGCG
>DATHMO010000035.1:0-8860 GCA_035486995.1 Bryobacteraceae bacterium | reverse complement strand
CACCGAGACGATCACAAGACGGGTGATAAACGGGGAGCCGAACCAATCGTCTTCCTGTCCCTTATCGAGCACCACTTGCAGCGCTCCCACGCCCAAAGCAAGCAGCGATATACCAATAAAGTCGACGCTCACGCCTGCCCTCTTCGTTCGCCGCAGGAACGGCGGATCTTCTACCAGACGCATGACCAGGAACATCGCCAGAATTCCCACCGGCAGGTTGATGAAGAAGATCCAGCGCCAGGAATAGTTATCGGTGATCCATCCGCCCAGAGTCGGTCCGATGGTGGGCGCCATGATCGCCGTGATTCCGTAGAGCGCAAATGCGAGACCCCGCTTCTCCGGCGGGAACGTATCGGCGAGGATGGCCTGCGCCATGGGCTGCAGTCCGCCGCCACCGGCACCCTGGATAACGCGAAACAGCAGCAGCATGTTCAGGCTTGTGGCGCTGCCGCAGAGGACCGAAGCTACTGTAAATATGAAAATGCAGACGATGAAGAAGCGTTTTCGGCCGAAGAGGCTGGCCAGCCAGCCGCTGATCGGAAGGACGATGGCGTTGGACACCAGATACGACGTCAGCACCCAAGTGCTTTCGTCGTTGCTCGAACCGAGGCCCCCCGCCATGTAGGGCAACGCCACATTAGCGATGCTGGTGTCGAGCACCTCCATGAACGCGGCCATCGCGACCACCACGCCGATGAGCCAGGGATTAAACCTCGGCCGCCAGGGAACCTCCGGCACCGAAAGCACGTCGGCGCTATTTGACATAGACTTTCGGCTCCACTGACATGCCGGGTCTCAGCCGGTGGTCTTCATTTTGGTTGGGATCAATATCGATCCGGACTGGGATGCGCTGCACTACTTTCACGAAATTTCCCGTGGCATTTTCCGGCGGCAGCAAGCTGAGCAGCGAACCGCTGGCACCACCGATACCGGTGACTCTGCCTTTGTATTCACGGCCGTAAGCATCCACATTAAACGTGACTCGCTGGCCCGCTTTCATATGGCGTAACTGGGCTTCCTTGAAATCCGCCGTGATCCAGATATCATCCAAAGGTACAACTGCCATCAACTCCTGGCCCGGTGAGACGTTGCTGCCTACCTCGACGCTCTTCTTTTGAATGATGCCGTTCACCGGCGCGACGATCGTGCAGTAGGTGAGGTTGAGTTGTGCTTGTTCAACAATCGCCCGCCGTTGAGCCACGATAGCTTCCGCGGACTTAGCGCGCGCCTGGCTCACAGCGACCTGCTGCGGCGCGGTTAGCGCGGATTCGATTGAGGCATCCGCCTGCGCAATTCGTGCGTTGGCCTGTTCGATAGCGCTCTGCGCGACGCGGATATTCTGCTCGGCCTCCGCGACTGCGGCTTGCCGCGCGTCGACCGTCGCCTTTGCGGTATTGGATATGGAGACGGCGGTATCGTAGCGTTGCCGGGCAATCTCGTCCTTATCCACTAAGAGTTTGTAGCGAGTTACATCATCCACGGTATTTTTGTAGGTCGACTGAGCCTCGCGGACCTGGGCCTGAGCGGTATCAAGACGCGCTTGCGCTGCGCTCAATTGGCGCTGGGCTCCAAGTAGCGCGGCATCCGTATCGGCCCGGCCCGAACGCGCATTTTTTAGTTGGCTGTTCGTCGTAGTGGACGTAATCGGAACGTCGGTGCGGGAGCTTAGGAAGCTCGCTTCGGCAGCAGCCAAGTCAGCTTGCGCATTGGCGAGAGCGACGCTATAGTCCTTGGGATCGATACGGGCCAATACCTCGCCGGCTTTCACGTAACGCTCATTGTCGACCGGTACGTCCAGCACGTAGCCGCTAATTCGCGCGCTGATCGCGTTGATGTGCCCATCCACTTGGGCGTCATCCGTGTCTTCGTACGCGCTGAAATACCTCCAGGCGTAAAACGAGCCGACGACCAATGCGGCCAAGACAACCAACAGCACAATCGCCCGAACGAGTTTCTTGCGTCCGCTACGTGGGGCGTTCGAGCTTAGTGGCGATTGGGGGCGGACGGAATCGGCTGGCCGAGTGCTTGCGGCTGGGCTTTCTGGCGTCGTGACATCAGGCATAGCTACTTAACCTCCATAAATTTCTGAATCTGCTGTTCGGTGGATCCCAGGGCGCGCGCGAGTTCGACCTTCGCCAGGTTGTGGGCGTACAGGGCGGCAATCAAGTTGTCGTTGGCGACGGCAACCGATCCCTGAGCTTGCACAACCTCAATGGTGTCGGTGACGCCGGACGCGAAGCGGTCCTGGGCTTGCGTGAGTGTCTGATTCGCGAGGTCAAGATTGTTCCTAGCGACAGTTACCTGATCGGCGGCCGACTGGATATCGAGCAAAGCCGACCGCACTTGATAATCGATCTGGCCGCCCAGGTCCGCTAGCTCATCCTGACGCTGCTTCAGCGCCGCCCGGGCTTGGATGATGTCGCCTGTGATTCGGCCACCGTCGAAAATATTGAACTTGAGGGCAGCCTGAAAAGTAAGCGTTCCATTGGACTGGTTAAGCGCCGTTCCGACAGCGCCGTAATCCGCGCTGACGCCCAGATTTGGGTAGCGCTCGGCGTGAGCGGCACTGACGGAATACTCGGCGGCGCGCACGCTCGCTTGCACGCTCTGGAAGTCTGCGCGCTGTTGGTAGGCTGTGCGCAGCGCTTCATCCGGTGTCATCGCGGCCAGCGGCGAGTAGGGTTCGGTGTCGGCGATTGTCAGCTGTTGGCCCGGCGGCAGACCGATCACTCGTCCCAAAGCCAGCTTGTCTTTGGCAACCTGGTTATCCTGCGCGATCAGTTGCTGTTGTTCCTGCTCAAGCTGCACCTGAGCGCGAAGTACATCAATAGCCGCCGCTGTCCCGGCGCCGTGCTGGTCGGTGGTTCGGTTGTAGACCACCTGGTCGGTATCCACCTGCGCCCGTAAGGCTTGTGACCGGGAAGAACCGGCAATCACCAGCAGGTAGGCGTTGGCCACGGCCTGCACCACTAGATCATGAGCGTCTTTCAACGATAATTGAGCTGCGCGCTCCTCCTCTTTTGCGGCATGGTAGCTCTTGCGGAGGCCGTAATCAAAAACGCTAAAAGATGCGTAGGCGCGGGCATCTGTATAGTGGAACGGGCCGACGACTGTCGGAGTAGAAAAGCCGCCGGGGAGACGAAAGCTGATTCCGTGGCTTTTCAAGTCAATTTGCTGGACGTTCTCGCTTGCTTCCCCAGTCACTTGCGGCAGAAGCGCGCTCAAAGACCGCAGCCGCTGGCCTCGCGCCGCTTCGCTCACCTGTCCGCTGAGCAGCAACCCGAGGTTGGTTTTCAGGCCGCGATCGATGGCATCACGAAGCGTCAGGACCACGGGAGTAGCAGAAGCGGTCCCGGTCGGAACGCTGCCTTGAAACTGAGGTTGTTGCGCGAAGAGCGCTGAACCGGCGAACAGGGCTACACCCGCACCCATGAGCCAGCAGGCCCACCCTCTGTCCATCCGAACTCCAGCAAGACTGATCATGATGGCTCCTTATTCCGAGCTCTTGGCGGCTAAGCAGCCTTCCGCGCCGCGAGCAATTCGATGAGTGCCTTGGCCGCGGCAGTCGACGAAGCCGGATTCTGGCCGGTCACGACTCGCCCGTCAACTACCGCGAAGGGTGCCCAATCCGCTGCCTTCTCGTAGAGGCCCCCGATTCTCTTCAACTCGTCTTCAACCAGGAATGGCACGACGTGGGTCAGATTGACCGCGGCTTCTTCCCCATTGGTAAAACCAGTGACACGTTTGCCTTTGACGAGGGGCTCGCCCTGATACATTACGCGATGGAAGACAGCCGGCGAATGACAGACCGCAGCCACGGGCTTGCCGGAGTTGTAGAAAGACTCAATTAACGCAATGGACTCTGGGTTATCGGCGAGATCCCACATCGGACCGTGGCCTCCCACGTAAAATATAGTATCGAAATCCTCCGATTTCATGTAGGAGAGCTTCACTGTCTGCGACAGTACCTTCTGTGCTGCCGCATCCCGCTTGAACCGCGTCATCGCGGGAGTTTGATTCTCCGGCAAATCGCTCTTTGGATCGATCGGCGGCTGCCCTCCTTTTGGCGAAGCCAGCGTCAGTTCGACACCAGCGTCCCGGAAGACAAAGTAGGGGGCCGCGAATTCCTCCAGCCAGAAGCCGGTCTTGCGGCCAGTGTTGCCCAATTGATCGTGCGACGTTAGCACCATCAGTATTTTCATGTTCGTTCTCCTTCGTTTCGTATCACAGCTGACTGCGCGCTGTTCAGCGATTGCTCAGACTTACCGCAAGTCGCATACCACGCTAAGCTATAGAAACGAAAGACAGAACATGGATCGTCGTCCGCTATTGTTCGCGGACCGACTCCACGGGTCGACGCGAGTCGACGTTTCAATTCAGGTGCCTGGGAAACCGGGCGTAGCCTCTGTCATGATGGCATTGAAGACTAGGGGCGCTGATTCCTCAAATGAGCGAAAACACATTTAAGGTCGATCTGATCGTCATCGGTGGCGGGCCGGCGGGAGTCGTCGGGGCCACCACCGCCGCCTCGATGGGCAAGAAGGTAGCGTTGGTGGACTACAGCGCCGAGTTGGGCGGTGCAGGCACGAATACGGGGACGGTTCCGAGCAAGACGCTACGCGAAACTGCCCTCGCCTTGTCGGGTGCGCGGTCTCGAGGTCTCTACGGGGTAGATTTATCGCTTCGGCGCGAAGCGACGGTCGCCGACTTTCTTCGCCACGAACATCACGTGAAAGCCGGATTGAACCAATCGCTCTCGCAGCGCATGGATGCGTGGAAGACCGCGGTTCACTGCGGCAGCGCGACGTTCGCTGATTCGCATACGGTATCTGTCGGCGGTGACAACCCCGTTTCGCTCCAAGGCGACTACATTTTGGTCGCGACCGGATCGGCCCCGGTGCGCCCGCCTGGTTTCCCGTTCGGATGCGGTGAGATCTACGACTCCGATACGATCCTCGATCTCGATCGTCTCCCGGAAACAATGGCAGTGGTGGGTGCGGGTGTGATTGGCAGCGAGTACGCGTCCACCTTCGCCGCTCTGGGCGCCAGCGTTCATTTGATTGACGGGCGCAATTCCCTACTTCCGTTTCTGGATGCTGAAATTTCCCGCGCTTTGACGGCAGCCATGGAGAAGAACGGAATTCGTTTTCATTGGGGCGTCCGGCCCCGCTCCTATCGTCAGGAGGAATCGGGAAAAGTGACGCTCACTCTTGAGTCCGGCGATCAGTTGAGCGTCGATGCGGTTCTCATCGCCAGCGGCAGGAAGAGCAATACGGAGACCCTGAATCTCGCTGCAACGGGCGTCACTGTGGGCGATCACGGCATTATTCCGGTCGATGCGAGTTACCGGACCAACGTTCCTCACATTTTTGCCGCTGGAGATGTGATCGGGTTTCCGGCGCTCGCTTCTACCAGCATGCAGCAGGCCCGGTACGCGATTCGGGCGGCTTTCAATGGGACCGAGTCGACTCACCCCTCACGCTTCCTTCCCACCGGCGTTTACACCATCCCGGAAGTCAGTATGGCCGGTGAGACGGAAGAGGCTCTCAAACGGGCCGGCGTCGAATATGTCTCGGGCCTCGCGCCTTATTCCCATAGCGCACGGGGCCGAATTATCGGCGACACAGACGGTTTTTTGAAGCTGCTCTTTCGACGGTCCGATATGAGACTGCTGGGTGTCCACGCCATGGGGGAGCAAGCCACCGAACTGGTTCATGTCGGATTGATTGCATTGATGACAAACGCCACGGCGGATCTTTTCGACGAAGTCTGTTTCAACGTTCCTACTCTCGGCGCGCTTTATAAAATCGCTGCCTTTGAGGCCACTCTCGGGGCCAGAGGTTAGTCATCAATTCCAGAGGCGCAGGCGAACCCCGCGATTCGGCCGCATGGCACTGTTCATCCGCCAACCGCCGAAATAGGACGCACCCTCGACGATCGGCGTGTCTCAATTCCGAGCTTGCGCATTTTATAGATGAGAGTAGTGCGCGGCAATCCAAGCCGATTGGCGGCTCCGTCCTGTCCCCCGATCAGCCAGTTGGCTTGCTCCAGTGTTTCCAGGATATGCTCCCGATCGGCGTCGGCAAGTGTGCGCGAAGGGCTCTCCGAGCTCTGCTTCACCCTCTGCTGCAAGTCCAGCGGAAGACGCAGCACCGACCCGGGCGAAAAGAGGATCGCGCGCTCGATGCAATTCTGCAGTTCCCGAATATTACCCGGCCAGTCGTGCGCTTTGAGTGCCTCCACCACTTCATCGGGAATCACATCGATGGGCTTGTTGAGGCGGGCAGCGAATTTTGCTACGAAGAACTGCGTCAGCGGAAGGATGTCCTGAATGCGCTCCCGCAGCGGAGGCAGCAAGATTGGAATTACGTTCAGCCGGTAGAACAGGTCTGCACGAAACAGCTTCTTGGTCACGAGTTGTCCGAGATCCTGGTTTGTCGCCGCTACCACTCGCACGTTGACCCGGACGGTCTGGTTGCTGCCCAAACGCTCAAACTCCCGCTCTTGCAGTGCGCGCAAGAGCTTGGGCTGAAGCTCCAGCGGCATATCGCCAATCTCATCCAGAAAGAGCGTGCCGCCATCCGCCATCTGAAATCGTCCCTTGGTTTGGGTGCAGGCGCCCGTGAACGCGCCTCGTTCGTGGCCAAACAGTTCGCTCTCGAGCAGCGCGCTCGGAATCGCCGCGCAGTTCAGGGCCACAAAACGTTGGTTGCGTCGAGGGCTGGCCCCATGAATGGCTCTGGCAATCACTTCTTTTCCAGTGCCCGTTTCGCCCTGGATCAGGACAGCGGAGTCGACCGGTGCAACCCTCTCTACGTCTTGCAGCAACGCCCGGAATTTGGTGCTGGATCCGATCAAATCTGGGGTCATGATGTCTTTCTCCTTGTTCGGTGGACTGCTTTCTTCTGTCTCCGATTGTGCAGCAAATCCCTTTCGGAAGCGCCCCTAGATCGGATTACCGCTGGCTCCCTAGATGGTTGCGGCTGGTCCCCCTCTCTAGAGGGGGTTCTTTCTACCCAGACTGCCATCCGTCATATCGAATCGCTTCCTGCCAAAAAGGCGCGCGTCGATAGACCATGCGCCCGGACCGAGCATCGCCACACCAGCGGTTAGCACGGCCAGGAAGATGTGGTTCCAGTGGCTGCCGGGACGAGAAGAATACAGTGAGAGCGCGATCCACAACTCATCGAGTGCGATCAGAGCTCCTGCCACAGGGCTCCACAAGCCGATCATCAGGAGCATGGCTCCCGCCACCTCAATGGAATGCTGTGCGAGGGCGATCGCTTCCCCAGGCGCCGCGAAGAAACCGCTGAGGCCAAAAGAGATGAGTGCGATGCCGACTCCGAGCCGCAGCAGCAAAAGGCCAAAACCGGGCCAACCGTTCGGAAATGTCGAGAATAACCTTTGCATACCAGTTTAATGGTATGAAAATTGCAAAATAGTTCGACACCCCAGAAAGCCCTGCTTGGTCTCCCTCTTTCGAGGGGTACAAGCATCCCTATATTTCGATAATTCCGCGCTTCAATCCGATGGTAACGGCGTGGGTCCGATCGTTAGCGTCGAGTTTGGCGAGGATGTTCTTGACGTGGCCCTTCACGGTTTCTTCGGTGAGGGATAACTGCGCGGCGATCTCCTTGTTCGCATTCCCGCCGGCGATCAGCCGCAACACGTCGATTTCCCTGGGAGTCAGGCTGTCATCGGTGGCGTGCTCGGCGACTTCGGCTGCAATCTCCGGGGGCAGCCGCTTCTGGCCTGCGTGGACCGCACGAATGGTCTCGAGCAACTCCTTGCGCAGCAGCCCTTTCAATAAAAAGCCCCTTGCGCCGGCCTTGAGAGCTCGAAAAACCTGCACGTCCCCGGCATAGGTGGTCAGCACGATGATGCGGGCTTCCGGGAACTCGCCGCGAATGGCGCTGAGCGCGTCGATGCCGCCCATCTCCGGCATCTGCAAATCCATCAATGTGACGTCCGGTTGATGCTGGCGAAAAAGCTCGATGGCTTCACGTCCATTGGAAGCTTCGGCGACCAGCTCCATATCCGCTTGATTCCCGATCAGCGCGGCAATGCCGTCGCGCAGCAGCGCGTGATCGTCTACAGCGAGTACCCGAATCATATCCTATCCCGCCTTCTTGCGGAACAGCCGCAGGCGGGAGCGGCCGGGCGGAGTGCCGTAGGCAATCGGGCCTTCGATGTTCAATTCGATTTCCGTCCCACTTCCCCCTCCGCTCCAGATGGTCAGCTTTGCGCCGATTTGTTTGGCTCGCTCGCGCATGCCAGGCAGGCCGTAATGGCCGGGACGGCCCTCCTCCAGGATTTCTGGCGCGATGCCGTGCCCATCATCCCGAATTCGCAAACGGAACCGGTCGGCGTAGATCAGTTCGGCTTCAATGTGGTGCGCCTGGGCGTGGCTGAAGGCGTTTCGCAGCGACTCGCGAGCGATACGGTAAACCTCGTCTCGAATGATCGGATGCAGATCGCGCGCCGGACCCTCCACCATGAGACGGAAGGTTGCTGCGCCGGGCACGGCCAGTTCGTTCCCCACTTCTGTCACGGCGTGCGCCAGATCATTGGTAGTGGTGGCAGAGGATCGCAAATCATACACCGCGGTGCGGCCCTCCGCGATGGCTTGATCGGCGCGGTCGAGGGTTTTTTCAAGTTCATCCTTCGCCTTGCCGTGCGGAAGCAAATCATCGACGACCTGAAGACGCAGCATCAAGCCCTGAAAGCTTTGCAGCAGCGTGTCATGCAAATCGCGGGCGATGCGTGTGCGCTCACCCACGCGTTCCTCCAAGCGTACGTTGAATTCCCGGGCGATCTGATGGAGCCGGTATCGGTACAGCCCCCACAGCAATGCCAGAAA